>JAFQHF010000021.1 GCA_017398105.1 Oscillospiraceae bacterium
GATAGCCGTCCATCACTTCTTACACCCACTACAGCCCTGACAAGCAGCCCACAGCTCATCGGCCTTCGGCTTCCAGGTTTCTGCATAAAGTGTAGTCTTATCACACAGATGGTCAACACTTTCCGGGGACTGATACTCGGTAGAATGGGCACCGGATTTCTTTACCATGCTACGCAGACATTCAGGATTTTCCAGCATAGGACACGGCTGGAACATATTATCATTAAAGGGCTGACCGTCGTGATAGGCCATAAACAGCGGAGACTGATATGCTTCCAGCAGGGTCTTTTCACGGATGTTGGAGTCAGAGTAATGGATAAAAGCGCAAGGCTCAATGTCACCATTGGCATTGATATGCAGATAGTTGCGGCCACCAGCAATACAGCCGTTTACAAATTTCGCATCATTCTGAAAGTCAATTGTGAAAATAGGCTTTGTGCTACGGTATTCGCAGATGCGGTTATACATCTTTTCACGCTGGTCAGGAGACGGGAGCAGCTCCACAGCGGAATCGTTGCCCACAGGCATATAGTGGAAGAACCATGCGAACTTCGCACCGCACTCCACCAGATGATCGAAGAACTCATCCGAGCTGATGGAGTCGATGTTCTTGCTGGTATAGCACCCAGATACGCCGAAAGGCAGCTTCTTTTCTTTCAGAATCTTCATCGCCCGCATAGTAGCCTGATAAGTACCCTTGCCACGGCGGAAATCAGTAGCTTCCTCGAAGCCTTCAATGCTGATGGCCGGGTAGAAGTTCTTCACCCGCAGCATCTCATCGGCAAACTTCTCATCGATAAGGGTACCGTTGGTAAAGGCAGAGAATACGCAGTCAGGATGCGCTTCACACAGGCGGAGCAGATCGTTCTTGCGTACCATAGGTTCACCGCCGGTGTAGAGGAACATATAGGTTCCCAGTTCATTGGCCTGATTGATGATGTCATCCAGTTCCTCATAGCTCAGATTCAGCTTATTACCGTATTCTGCCGCCCAACAGCCGGTGCAATGAAGGTTGCAGGCGGAAGTGGGGTCCATCAGGATTGCCCAGGGGATATTGCAGCCGTACTTTTCACGATTAGCCACCTGCTTGCGGCTGCCTAAGAGAGATGCATTGACAATAAAATTGCGGAAGAACACTTTGCGGACTTCAGAATCAATGTCCGTCCAAAGGCTGTTGATCAGGCGCATCCAGTTGCTGTCAGGCTGCTCCATCACCTTACGGATTTGCTGGCGCTGTGTGAGATAGAGGTTATCCTTATCGAACTTATCCGCCCAATCTAACAACTTGGGGAATGCTTCCTGCGGATTGCTGTCAACATATTTCAGCACTTGATTGACGGCGAAAGCCTGTGCGCTGTCTTTAATAGAATTACTCATGGTTTTGTCTCCTTTTCTATCTTAAAAGCAAAAAGAGCCGATAATCCGCAGCACAAGGCTAACGGGTTATCGGCTCTGCGTCTATGCGTCTGGCTCTGTGATAACTGTGGTATTGAATTGTTTTACGCTGATTATTATTTCCCGTTTGCACTTCGGACAGTATAGCGGAAAATTTTCAAGTACTGTATTATCACAGATTTTAATTCTCGTTTTGTTGTTGCAGTTGGGGCATAATAGCCATTCGGTTTTTTTCATTCTTTGTTTTTCATCAGATAATAGAATATCTATGGACAATTACATTTACAACTCACGCAGTTTCCACCGCCTTGTAGAAACCATTACACACGCGCCCACAATGAGTACTGTTAAGACGATGTAGGAAAGATAGACGCCATTTAGTGCTACTTCATACACATCATAGTACCGCAGAGGGGTCAGATAATCCAAGAAACGATTCCCTGTGTACTCGGCAGTAAAGGCCAACACATAGGCGGCCAATACGAAAACCGTACCGGCGCGTACCGCGGCCTTATAAGATTTGAAAAGGCTGGCAAACAGCAGACCCAAGGCAAAAAAGAGAAGCTGGGTAAAGAACATTCCCATCGTTGTGGAAAGCACCGCTCCCGGCTGATCCAGACCGCCCAAAGGAAGAACGATCGTGAAATAATTGCACACGCCGCTGAACAGGGCGAACACCAGCAGGTTCACTGCTGAAACGATCACCTTCGCCAGAACAATGGTTTTCCGCTCCACAGGCTTTGTGAACAGGTATTCGGATGTTCCAAATTTCTTTTCCCTCGCCACACAGGACAGGCCCAGAGAGATTGCATAGGCAAAGGCCAACAGCCCCTCCCAAAAATAGATACACGCGTACCAACCAAGGGCAGTCGTGAGATCCCCTTTCACACCGAACATGATCATAATCAAGCGAGGGAATTGGTCGACTGTCCGGGCCATCTCATCCAAACTGTCCTTCAAGGATAAAAGTTCAAAATAGCAGAATCCGCACAGCAGTAACATGATCCCCAGCCAGATCAGCAGGGTCTTTCTGGTTTGGCGGAATTCGTTTTTAATCAATGTTTTCATGTTCACACCTCCTTAGCTGCGGAACTGAATGTCTTTTTTCAGAAAGACACCGTAAGAAAGCACCAAAAACAGGGCAAACAGCAGCACACACCATCCCAAGTAATCCAACTCATAAAAGCCAGATTTGGAAATCTCAGCCGCACTAAAGAACGAGTACGGGGACAGAAAACTAATGGCACGGTT
Organism: Oscillospiraceae bacterium; assembly: GCA_017398105.1. Next base: position 2,647 of record JAFQHF010000021.1, read on the forward strand.
GCTGACAATGTTGGAGAAGCTGGTGACGCAGTACTCGACAAAGACAATTAACCCGGCAGTCAAAAGTGGGCTTCGATTGCGTGAAAATAGAATTCCAACCAAAAGCCCCATAGCTGCAAGGAACAGCGTGACCAGCATGAGGGAAAGAGCAATCAGAAAGAACTCTCCCCAGTCAATGCCGGAGCGGAACAGGGCCAGCGCCAAAAAAGAGGCGAGAAGATATACCATGCTCACGACCACTACGCCGAAAAAAACCGTGAACGCCTTTGCCCAGTAAATCGTTTTTCGGGTATGGGGTTTTGTAAACAGATATTCAGAGGTTCGCTCCGAGCACTCCTTGGTGTGAATGGCGATACCGAAGTGCATCCCGAAAATACCGGACGCAATCATAAAAAAGCTGGTGAGAAA
>JAFQHF010000181.1 GCA_017398105.1 Oscillospiraceae bacterium
CACGAGAAAACTCAATAAATAAGTTACGAGATTTGCACTTATTCACCGATACTCACGAATTTTACAACTATTTGCTAAATTCAACAGGCACCTCATAACCCGGAGGTCGTAGGTTCGAGTCCTGCCTCCGCAACCATAAAAAACACCGGATTTCGAAAGAAATCCGGTGTTTTTCTAACTTTTTGGCCCAAAACGGAAGGTCTGAAACCTTCGATTGGGGTTAATTTGGGGTTAGTGCCCTCTGAAAATAACTGAATTTGGATGTTATTTCCTGTTTGCAAACACACCTGCGCGGACTTCGGAGGCAGTTGCCCGGGCGGCTGCTGTCTGGTGAGCATTGCCTTTGCAAAGGTGTCCAATACCAGTTTGCTGTCATTGCGTTTGCTGACGACCCATGCAATCGGAAATAGATCATACAGATCCAAAATCGCACTGAGATAAAGCTTGTGTACAACAGGCCCCTCGTACCACTTGAATTCTGTTATATCTGTGGCCCACTTCTCATTAGGTGCTTTGGCATAGAAATCCCGGTTCAGAATATTTTCTGCTGTGGCTTCCGGAGCAGAGGATTGGTACTTCTTTCGCTTTCTTCGGATCACAGAATGGATGTGAATCGCTTTCATAATTCTGTGAACCCGATTCCGACTGTAATGCTTATTGTTCAAACGATTGATATACAGTGCCATCCGGCGATATCCCAGAATGTGGTTGAACCGGTCGTCATACTCCCGGATCAACTGCGCAATGAGAATATTCTCCTGTTCTGCTTCCGGTATTTTACGATGCAGCCATTTATAATAGGCAGCTCTGGTAATATCCAGTTGCTGACACATCCAACGGATACTCCAATGCCTGTTCTCATAGAAATACTGAATTGCTATGTACTTAGCCTCAAATCTTACCTTTCCAAGCCTCACATTCCTTCCAATTCTCTCACTTTTTTTAGCAGCTCACACAGCATATCCCTTTCCTCAAGCTGCTTTTTCAGCCGCTGATTTTCACGGCGGAGGCGTTCCAGTTCACTCAGATCATCGTCACTCTTATGGTGTCCGCGTTTGTCTTCCAGTCCGGATTCGCCATCTTCACGGTACTTCTTAACCCAGGAATAGACCTGACTGTAAGATACATCATATTTGGATGCAGTTCCCTTATAGTCATTATTGTGACTGATACAGTAGTCAACAATTCCCATGCGCTCATCCAGCGTTGTCTTTCTGCGTGCTTCTGCCATATAGACCTCCCGTTTCGGTTCGTAATCCTTGAGTTCCATATTGGCATTATACTTCATTATCCAACGCCTGAGTAGCTCCCTGGACGAAATATTATATCTTGCGACAATATCATCGACAGATCCTTCTCCTTGTAAAACTGCTTCCACACATTTTATCTTAAACTCTCTGCTGTAGTGACGGTTTCCTGTACCTTTCCAAAAAGCCAGCCGCTCCTTGTTCACGGTACTTATGTGCCCAGTCTTTTAATGTCTTTGCACCTATTCCGTATGCTTGAGATATTCGTTCATATGATCCCTCGCCAGATAGATATTTCTTTACAATTTCTATCTTCCATTCTGCACTATGTTTTGACCTGGACATAGAAATATCCCCCTAAAATAGACTTGGATATTTCCATGGTCTACTTTAGGGGGATCATATCAATGAACCGGTGGGTGCTAATGTATTTTCTATTATTCTTCCATAATTTCTAATGAGTTCTTTAAATGACTGTTTTGAGGTCTACAGCGGGAACAAATGCTTTCCATCACAAAAACAATGATGCTACCTATTTGAAATTAATTTCTATAACCTGACACATTCTGGATTTGTCCATGATCCGGAATAGTGCATTGGCAAATAATCCATAGCGCCGATCCAACTCACGGTAGCCCGTCATGTAACCTTTGCGGACAACGCTGGCAAAATCATCAGACCATTCTGCCAGACGCTTCTCATCCTCCACACTGAAATACAGGCCGACCGTGGTCATATCCGAATCCTTCAGCCAGGTTTTTAGCATGTTTTTCAAACCCTTTGCGGTAGTAGCATCAAATACGATCTTGCCGCCAGGAAAGCGCTTCGCCAGAGCGCAGAAAAGATTTTTGACATCTTCCGTTTTGATGTAATAGAACACGCCGGAAGCAAAGAATATGGCTCCGTCTTTGGTCGGAATGTTATCCATCCAGCTATGATCCGTCAGGTCACAGGCAATATTGATTTGACGGTCTTTTTTGGGAAGCAATTTCTCTCTAATCCGGATCACATCCGGAAAGTCCACGTGGTAACCTACTGCGGTACCGTTATCCACCTGCGAGAATGTGGTATCTAGACCGCAGCCCAGATTGACAACTGCAGCTTTGGGATGCTCTTTCAGATATTCACGGCAAACGTAGGCCATATCATACTGCCGGGTGGCAGCCATAACCGCACCGATCTTCGCTTTGATACCGGACATTACCGGCGCCTCAAAGTCGATTCTGTCAAAAAGTCGCTGGCAGTCCGTATCCGAAAACAGATCGGGATACAGTTCCATCGCCATTTTTCGGCCATACAGAGGAATCAGCAGTGTCTCCTGTACGGAGCCTTTCGAAATTTTGTGTTTCATATCATTCTCCCTTCCTGCAGGTAAAGCAGGCCATGGACTCCACGGTTTCCAGATTGACTTCCTCATATAGATTGCTCAGCCGCTTATAGAGCGTGGCCACTGTATCAAAGGGCGGTGTAAAGAAGCCCTTTGATACATATAAATGGTTGATAAACCAGTCTGTTCGCTTATTTTGTCCGGCAATATAGAAACAGCCGCAGAAGGTTCCGCCCGGCTTCAAAACCCGGAAGGTTTCCCGGAAGGCTGCTTCCTTATCGGGGAATGCATGGAAACCGTTCAAAGACAGCACCAGATCAAAGCTACCCTCTTCAAAGGGCAGTGCCCCTACGTCACCTTGACGGAACTGTACATTGGATAGCCCCATCTTCTCTGCCCGATGCTGAGCAACTTTCATCATATCCGCAGAGTAATCCAGGCAAGTGATATCGGCATTGGGCAGGGTCTTATAAACCGGCATGGTCAGCACACCGGTACCTACAGGGACTTCCAGCAGTTTGCCGCTAAAATCTTCGGGGATCCCCGCCATGGCCAGTTCCAGATACCGGGTGTTTTCTTCCACTCCCATATTCCAGACCGCCTTGCAGACGGCCTTGCCAGGGATGGTGGAGCAGGTGATCATACCGTCATAGAAGGTGGCTTCCTTGCCCAGGTACTTGTAGGCATTCTGAATTTCTGCTTTTCTGCTCATGGAGCTACCTCATTTTCTGGCGGTTACGCAAATCCAGCCCTTACTGTTTTTATTAGTCTTCGCATCGGTGAAGCCCGCCTGGTTCAGTGCCGTTAAAATCTGTGCCGCATTATAAATGGTCATGCCGCCGATCTTTTCCACCCACTTATCGTCCTTTTTGGTTTCACCGTTGGATTCGTTGCAGATGAAGAAGGTTCCGCCGGGTTTGATGACCCGATACACTTCCCGGAAACAGTCCACAAGCCCCGGCCAGAAATAGATGGTTTCAAAAGCTGTGACCAAGTCAAAGGTGTTTTCTGCAAAGGGCAGCTGGGCAACGCTGGCCTGCAGCACTTCGCATCTGCCCTCCGCAATCGCCTTGGCATTCACCTTCCGGGACTTCTCCACGCTAACCTCGGAGTAATCAATGCCCTTTACGCATCCCTGGGGGCATTTCTCAAGCAGTTTTTTGATATTGGCACCACCACCGCAGCCTGCGTCCAGAACAGCTGCATCTGCGGGAAAAGTGATATGTTCCAATCCCCAGTCAGCCATAGCGCCGTGACCGGAATTCATCATAGCAACCATGATTTTGCCGCCAAAGCCCTGAGGCTTGCGGGTATTTTCAAAGAACGACATCTTATTTCCTCCCAACCAGAAGTGTGGAACCGGAAAGCATCATCAGTTTTGCTTCACCGGGACTCATAAATATTCCGTTCGTTGTCTTGATAAGCTGAACATCTTCATAGCCCTCAGCTTTCAGCTCTGCCACGAACTTCTCCATATCCCCATACCGGGCAGGCTCCATCAGATCGTGAATGGCGAAGGTACCGCCCTTTTTCAGTACCCGAAGGGTTTCTCTCAGCAGAGCTTGCCTGTTTTTGCCTGTAATGTTGTGATAAACATAGTTGCTGGTGACAGCATCAAAGGTCTCATCCGGGAAGTCCAGCTTGCAGGCATCGCCCTTTTGGAAGCTGACATTACTGACACCCTCGGCTTCTGCATTCTTCTCACACAGTTCTTTGTTGAAAGAAGCATACTCGGCACCCCAGCGATCGATGCCGACCATTCTGCCCTGGGGATTCTTTTTCGCGCAGGCAATGGTCAGTGCACCGCTGCCGCAGCCTACATCCAGACCAATACCGCCCTCCGGTATTGTGATATATTCCGCAGTTCCTTCCACGATCTGGCGGGACAATTGCCGGTTTCCGTCATAGGAGAACTGACTATTGGCATAGACACACCATGCCGTCCATGCACCGCAGCCCAGGGCTCCGGCACCCAAAAGTGTGGATAGCGGTCTATTTTTGATAACACCCGCAAGGGCTGCCAATCCAGTCGCAGCTGCGCCGAATCCATAAATCATGCCATTGGGTACCCAGTTTTTATAATCTGCTTTCATAACCTACCTCCTGGCTGTTAGCAGTGTCTAACTGCAAAATAATTGTAGCACTGGAAATTTTGTAAGTCAATCTATCCGAACAAAAAATACTTGACAGTAGCAGCTTTTTTACAGTATGATATGTGTGCGTTAGCAGCCGCTAACATCTCTTATGGAAGTTGGCGGCTATATATTAGCACAGCAGTTAGCGATAACTAACTTCAAGGAGTATATACGATTATGATGATCAATAAACGACTGATCGGTACAGTCAAGGAAAGTAAAAAGTACATTGCCGGGAATGTGATCTGCCAGTGGGTTTCCCTGGCGGCTAACATCACCATGATGGGGGCCATTGCCCGGATGCTGCAAAGTTTGGCAATAGGCGGTGCCGGTGACGGACAGATCGCGCTGACTGCTGTGATTGCAGCAGTTGCAGTGGTAATCCGGTTTGTATGTGCTGTCGCTTCCAGCCGCATGGGATATTTATCTTCCAAGGCCGTCAAGAAAACTCTCCGGGAAATGATCTACCGCAAGCTTCTACGGCTGGGCACTTCCTACAAGGAACAGGCCAATACCTCCGAAGTGGTACAGGTGGCCGTGGAGGGTGTTGACCAGCTGGAGACCTATTTCGGTGCCTACCTCCCTCAGTTTTTCTATGCGATGATCGCACCGCTGACCCTGTTTACGGTGCTGAGCTTTGTGAATTTCCCCTCCGCCATTGTCTTGCTGATCTGTGTGCCGCTGATTCCCGTGACGATCATTATGGTTCAGCGGTGGGCAAAGAAGCTGCTGGCCAAATACTGGGGCCAATACACCGCACTGGGTGACACCTTCCTGGAAAACCTCCAGGGTCTGACCACCACCAAAATCTACCAGGCGGACGCTTTCAAGCACAAAGAAATGAATGAGCAGAGCGAGCATTTCCGCCGCATTACCATGAAAGTGCTGACCATGCAGCTCAACTCTATCACCATTATGGACCTGATCGCCTATGGCGGCGCGGCGCTGGGCGTGATCCTGGCGACGACCCAGTTCCGCTCTGGCCATGTGGACTTGACAGGCTGCATCCTCATTATTCTGTTGGCGGCGGACTTTTTCCTGCCCATGCGAATGCTGGGAAGCTTTTTCCACATTGCCATGAACGGCATGGCGGCAAGCGACAAGATCTTCCGGCTGCTGGATCTGCCGGAGCCTGAGCAGAAAACGCAGACCGTTCCAGAGGATTGCTCCATCGAATGTAGGGGCTTGCGCTTTTCCTATGATGCAGACCGGGAGATCCTCCATGGTGTGGATATGGCATTCCCAAAAGGCAGCTTTACCGCCATCGTTGGCGAATCCGGCTGCGGCAAATCCACCATCGCTGCCATTTTGATGGGCAGAAACAAAGGCTATTCCGGGTCTATTACCGTTGGCGGTGTTCCCCTCTCCGAAATTAGCGAAGGCAGCCTCATGGAGAATTTCACTTATATCAGCCATCAAAGTTATCTCTTTAAGGGAACTGTCCGGGACAATCTTCTGATGGCCCGTCCCAACGCAGGCGAGGATACTCTCTGGCAGGTGTTGGAACAGGTAAACCTTGCCAACTTCCTGCGCAGTGAAAAAGGTCTGGACACCGTACTGAACGAAAAGGCCAGCAACCTGTCCGGCGGTCAGTGTCAGCGCTTGGCTCTGGCAAGAGCACTGCTCCACGACAGTCCGGTTTACATCTTCGACGAAGCTACCTCCAACATCGATGTAGAGAGTGAAAACGATATTATGCGTGAGATTCACGCTCTGGCAAAAACCAAAACCGTGATCCTGATCTCCCACCGGCTTGCCAATGTGGCAGATGCGGATAACATCTATGTGCTGGATAAGGGCAGCATCATCGAATCCGGCAGTCATAGTCAGCTTCTGGCAGCAAACCGCGCTTACGCAAAACTGTGGAATGCTCAGCAGGAGCTGGAGAATTACGCCAAGGGAGGTGCGGCAGAATGAAAAGAAGCGGATTTCAAATTATGGCCCGGCTCATCGGCCTTGTAAAGCCTCTTTCCGGCTACATGATCCTCGCCATCACCATGGGTCTCATCGGTCACCTCTGCGCCGCCTTTATCACCGTGTTCGGCGGTTACACCATTCTTCATGTACTCCACCCTGAATGGTCCATGAGTTTGGGTGTTCTCTTTGGGGCAGTGCTGATCTTCGCCCTGGTGCGGGGCTTCTTGCGCTACGCCGAACAGGCCTGCAACCACTTCATCGCCTTCAAGCTGCTGGCACTGATCCGGGATAAGGTATTTGGTGCCCTGCGCCGCCTGTGTCCTGCCAAGCTGGAGGGCAAGGACAAGGGCAACCTGATCTCTATCATCACTTCCGATATTGAACTGCTGGAAGTGTTCTATGCCCACACCATTTCTCCCATCGCCATTGCGTTTCTGTTCTGCATCTTCATGGTCTGCTTTATCAGCAGTTACCATATTGCATTGGGTATTTTGGCTCTGGCTGCTTATTTTACCGTTGGTGTGATCATTCCAGTCGTCACCTCCAAACTCAGCGGTGACGACGGCATTCGTTTCCGTACCAAATCCGGCGAGCTTAGTTCTTTTGTGCTGGACAGTTTGAGAGGTCTTTCCGAAACCTTGCAGTACGGTCAGGGTGAGAAACGGATGGCATCAATGAACACCCAGACCGACAATTTATCCCGGGATGAAGAGCGGATGAAGCGCACCGCAGGCCGGAACACCGCTGTGACCAACACGGTGATTCTGATTTTTGACCTTGCCATGCTGTTCCTGTCTGCCGAGCTTGTCGGATTCGAGGGTTGTCTGATTGTCACCTTGGCTCTCATGAGTTCCTTTGGCCCGGTGGTGGCGCTGGCTGCACTGGGCAGCACGCTCCAGAACACCTTTGCCGCAGGCAACCGGGTGCTGGATATCCTGGATGAAAGCCCGGTGGTGGAAGAAATCACCGGCAAGGAAGAAGTAAAATTTCACGGAGCTTCCGCAGAGAATGTGACATTTGCTTACGGCGAGGAGACCATTCTGAAAAACTTCTCTGTGACGATCTCGGAATATCAGATCATTGGTATCAATGGCCGTTCCGGCAGCGGCAAGTCTACTTTGCTCAAGCTGTTTATGCGCTTCTGGGCTGTAGCACAGGGCGAAGTCAAAATTTCCGGCAAGAATGTGGATGACATCAATACATCCAATCTGCGGGAAATGGAAAGCTTTGTGACACAGGAGACCCACCTGTTCCACGATTCCATCCGCAACAACCTGCGCCTCGCCAAGCTGGATGCAACGGATGACGAAATCATTGCAGCCTGTAAAAAAGCATCCGTCCATGACTTCATTATGAGCCTTCCCAAAGGCTACGACACAGAGGTGGGCGAGCTAGGAGACACCCTTTCCGGTGGCGAGCGGCAGCGGCTGGGTCTGGCAAGAGCCTTCCTCCATGATGCCCCCTTTCTGCTGCTGGATGAACCCACCTCCAATCTGGACAGCCTGAATGAAGCCGTCATCCTCAAATCCCTCCACCAGGAGTGCGCTGACAAAACTGTGGTGCTGGTTTCCCACCGGAAGTCCACCATGGGTATTGCGGATACTGTTTACTCCGTAGAGCATGGGAGGATGAGCTGATGAATGTAAAAACCAAACGGGAACGGGAAAAAGAAACCGTTTCCCTGATGATACGGCTGTACTGCCGTAAAAACCACGGTAGTAAAGAACTTTGCTCCGAATGTGCGGCACTGGAAGCCTATGCAAGACAGCGCTCAGATAAATGCCCTTTCATGGAGACGAAAACCTTCTGCTCCAACTGCAAGGTGCATTGCCACAGGAAAGATATGCGGGAGAAAATCCGGGAAGTCATGCGTTTTTCCGGCCCCAGGATGATCTTTTATCATCCCGTTATGGCGATCCGTCATATCATAGAATCCAAGAAAGAAAAAAGACGAATGGAGAAAAACACATGAAAAAATTGCTGTATATCATCTTAGGTTGTATCGGTTTGGGCCTTGGTGCCGTAGGTGCAGTGGTACCCATGCTGCCTGCCTTCCCGTTTCTGATGCTGGCGGCCTTCTGCTTCGCAAGAAGTTCTGAGAAACTGGATCGCTGGTTCAAGGGAACCAAGCTTTATAAAGATAATCTGGAAGACTATGTAGCTGGCCGTGGCATGACCTGGAAAACCAAAATCCGGATTATGATTACCATCACGGCTCTTATGGCCTTTGGGTTTACCATGATGGCCATGAAACCGGTGTGGATTGGCTGCAATATTCTGGTCTGTGTGTGGGCGTTCCACATCATTTATTTCATTTGGGGTGTTAAAACCATTTCCGCAGCCAAGGAGCCTGCGACTGTATGAAGAAAAAACTGAATATCGCATTGTTGCTCAGTTTCCTTGTTGCCATCATGGTACCTTTGACCGGCGTACATATCCACAAGCTGGCATCTGTTTTATTTTTGCTGCTCAGCATCGTTCACACAATTGTCTACCGAAGGAAACTGGGTGTAAAACGATTGTTGCTGCTTGCACTGATTGTGATTTCCTTCGCTACAGGCCTGTTCGGCATGATTCTGGACCAGCATCCTATTATTTTGATCCTGCATCGCTGTGTCTCCATCGCGTTGGTATTCTTCCTCGCGATTCACATTTTCGTGTTTCATAAAAAGCTTTGACGATAGAAAAAGGTACCGTTCCGATTGGAACGGTACCTTTTTTACCATTGTGTGATTGCATCGGAGAGCCTGCGGTCAATATCCAGTCGTGCTTGTTTACATTCTTTGGGATACTTGCGCCCGGCTTTGAATGCCAGTCCAACAAACAGACTTCCGATTACCGGAATCATAATATCCAGCATAGACTGAGGAAATGCAAAGTGAGTACCATGCTGATAGAGTAGGGATTCGTATTCGCATTCATGAGGCCTTTCTTTCAGCCGCTGCTCCATTCTGCGGATGTATTTACAGGTATCCCACAGCACATCGTCTTCCGCGCCTACAAAGATGATCTTGCCTTTGATATTCTCGACCTTAATCCGTTCCGCTTCCTGAATGGGATGACGCCGCTCGGATTCGTCAAACATACTCCGGGATGCGATCATGTCACCACGAGCTTTGGACTCCTCTTTGATCTTCTGCCAGTATTCCGGATGCCGGTAGGCATAGGGCAGGCACGGCAGAGGTTCGCCTTGCCAGGAAATACTGGATTCCTTGTCGCCGGGACGCTCGTGAGCACCGTCCTTGCCGTCCTGGTAAAAGCCCTCCATAATGAAATCCGGGGGCGAGATGGCAATGGTCAGGGTAATATCCGGGAACCAGGATGCAGCTACCAGCGCCATCATGCCTGTGGTAGAAGCTCCGGCAATGCCGATTTTTTCATTTCCCTGTGATTTAAGGTATGCAATGGCCTTTTCAAACCGCTCCAGAGGATAATTGTGGTGACCGTAGTCCTGCTTGTCCGGGGACATGGCCATGACGTTACAGCCAAGCTTCTGCATCCACTTCGCGCCGGATTGCGCCATCCGGTCATCGGAGGAATCCCCCAGCATGACAATAAATGCCTTGTTTGTCTCTTCTGTGCAGGGATAGTAAACACCGTAAAAGCCATCCTTACAGGGATCAAAATAGCGTTTTTCCATAGATTACCTCTTTTCCCGTTCCGGCGATGCAGCATGGACAGCCTTGACTTCCTCAATAAACTGCTCCGTACGCTCCGCGATCAAACCGCCGTGGCCCACATTGCGGAACACTTTGTAAGTAAAAGCGTAGCCTGCGTCCTTCCATTTCTGAATATCCTTTGCTAATCTTCGCTCCACCTGACTGTTGATGCCGTGCCAGATATGCATATCGGTATTCTTAAAAACCTCGAAATTCATGGGACGGCCAATCAGACAGGCATCCTGGTTCTTCCAGCTTTTCCAGGTAGCATCCGGGTACAGGAGCCGCTCCGCTTCCTCCGGTTTTCTCCCTGTCAGCCTAGCAATCAGCTTCTTTCGCATCGGCCCGGCTTTGCCCATCATCTGATAAAAGAAGCCAGTGAAGAAAAATAGGTAGATTTCCTTGCACAGCTTACTTTTCATGTTGGGATAATCGTGGGTACTCATGCCGTCAGCGATGGTGGTCGTGATGGTCAGGCGCTCATCCCCTAGCACCTCCAGAAGCACCCGGCAGCCGTAGGACAGGGCATAAAGGATATCGATCCTTCCGCCGTGGTTCTCCACAATGTAGTCGCCGAGTCGCTTTGCTTCATCCATCACAGACACAAATTCTGTATCCGGTTCCGTTGGATTGAACCCATCATAAGCAACAACAAGCACATGGAAATCCTTGCTGAGCCGCTCCGCTACCGGCAGCACACCCCGGTAGCAAACACCACCGCCATGGAGCAGAACCATCAGCGTTTCGTTCTGCTGTCCGAATTCAAAGTATTTCATCGCATCATTCCTCCTGCTTCCGGGGATGGAAAGTATTGAATATCAGTCCGGCAAATAAAGCGCACAATGCACCGCCTACAGCCAACAGAATCAGCAGCTTACACTCTTCCACAGAAAGGCCTGCCCTCAGTCCTGCCGTCAGCGCATTCAATCCGACGATGATTCCGCCAAGGCCTCCCTGTGTGAGAGCACCGAAGCCTCGATACAACCGTTTCTTCGGTAAAATCCGGTCGAGCTTCAGGATTCGTTCGCTGACCAGTTCTGCGATTCCTACAACCATGGCAACAGCTGGGATAATTCCAACCATCACGCTAAGCCACACCAACGGGATCTCCATAAATGCGGGCCATTTCACAAAGCACTGGATCAGGCAGACAAGATACATAATCCAACCCACATTACCCGGTACATCATATGCAAGCCATCTGGCAGTGGAAATATGACTTTCATACACCGTTTCGTTTTTCATTTCTTTGCCCTCTTCAAGCAGAAATCGCATTTGTCTGCGCCGGTGCCAATCGTTCCTGCCCGACGAAACTCCAAACCGGGCAGATTACCATAGATCCATTCGTCTATTTCGCAGGAAAAGCGGGTGATCTCCGGACAGCCAATCTCTGTCAGATATTTACAGTAAGGACACGCATTGATGTCAAAGTAGACTTCATCTTTTGATATACAGTGCTTTGTGCTTTGAAATCCAGCATCCTCATTAAAGGAGCTGTCCAGCATTTTGGCGAAGATACGCAGAAACACATAGTCCATACCGGGAATATAAAGTGCACAGGACAGCAATTTCGCAATACGCCGGCCTTCTCTTTCTACGCCAGTACTCAGAATTTCAAGGGCTTGCTCTGGAAATACCTCTTTCAGCGCCATATATACCGCCGCCATGCGAAACATCTGACCGTCGGTATGCTGCTTCATTTTCACGGGAAGATGGGCGTATCGGGCGCACAGTTCCTCCCAATTCTTTCCTGCCTTTTCCCAGATTCGCTGCACCGTTTCCTGACCGTACCGCCCCACCAAATCTTTCTTTATATTCCTGTAGCCAGTGTCATGGTCCAAGACCCAAACGCCACTTTTCATAAGCACACCTCTTTCACTTTCTCGGCCCACTGCTCCGGGTACAACACCAGCAGTTCCTCATGCTCCATATCGAATCGGTGGATCACCGGATTTACAAAATGCATCTGATAACGGTGCAGATATTCTTCGCCCATTTTTGCGGCATAGAAGCAATGCACCGTAGTTCCGGGAACAGATATCTGGTCTTCCAGTTGCGTAATCAGATCGGAATAGAACTGGTTGTAGACACTTTCCCTTTTCATAAATGGTAGCCCACCATTACCAATACCGAACATGGCCATGAACTTATCCCGGTAAGGCGTGCGCTTCTTTTCCATCAGCCCGTGCAGGATCTTTGGATACTCACCCGAACTGACGATTTTTGTAAAAGCGAGATGGCGATTTTGCATTTCAGCTTGGCTTTCCATACTGCATCCTGATCCAGATCAGAACTGCCCAGAATGGCGTGGTCGATGTGGATATTTTTTCGCTGCACCAGCAGCCCCACAAAGGAACCGCCCAGGCTGCAGCCGTAAGCAGCACGGATGTGGCTGCCATGATTCTCCCGGATATATTTTTCGATCTTCTCCGTTTCAGTCAGCATATCAGGAAAAACCGTATCTTCTGTCTCGTCGAATCCATCATAGGACACACAGACCACATGGAAGTGCTGCTCAAGAAGTGGGATTGCTTCCCCGAAATTCAACTTCCAGTGGCGGCAAGTACCGGGAAGCAGCAGAATCACCGGAGCAGTTTTCTCCCCAAATTCATAGAATTTCATGACATCTCTCCTTCACTGCGTTAGCGGCGTCTAACTTGCTTATATTTTATCACCGGGTATCAAACAAGTCAATAAACCAAAAGTAATGATATTGATTCGCGTTAGACACTTCACTGTCTACAAAATGATATGTACAAGAACCCGGAGGTCGTAGGCACGCTGAAAAAATGGAAGAAAATAGTTCGGGAAACAATGGGAATGACTTGTATTTCTGAACTTTTATTGACAAAATTTGTTCGAGAAGAATCTAAACAAAAATTAGTAAAAATTATGATTATTTCGAATAAGAAGTCTAGACTTTATGGGTAATTTTTATAGATATATGAACTTTTGGACGGAATTCTGTGGGGTTAATTTGGGGTTAGTTTATTCGTAGATGAATTGAATTATTCGAATTTATACGATAGAAAAGTTGCGATATTTCAATAAATTTTCGAAATTTTAATAAGTTTTTAGTTATTTTATAAAAACTCGCCGTCGCTCATAACCCGGAGGTCGTAGGTTCGAGTCCTGCCTCCGCAACCAAAACTGTAAAAGAGAATAGATGCAATTCGTGAAGTATGACTTTCAGTTTAACTGAGAGTCATTTTTTATCAGCCGATATGGGATGGTCATGTTAATAAATCTAGCCCCACCATCATTTAAAATAACAGTAAGTGTTGTGGCGAAGCATTTGCTATGCATCGTTCCCCACCTCTGATTGGTTTTTATGTTTTATTTCGAATCTCACTGTTTTTTCAAGGAAGCTGCCGGTAGACGCGATTGCAATATGGTTGAGAATTGGCTCGTTGGAAATAGGTCGAATATGGAATATGGAGATAGTATAAAATAAAGAGTACAATAAACCGGACAGATAAGAACAAGTGTGTGGCATCAAGTGAAAAATGAAACGCAAGTCTTTGAAATGGGATTGACCTGCTTCTCAAATCTTTATAGAATAACAGCAGAAAGGTGGAATCGATGATGAAGATTCTGGTAAGTGCCTGCCTGTTGGGCGAAAACTGCAAATACAACGGCAGAAACAATTACAACGCAGCTGTTGTGGAATTTGTGAAGGATCAGGAAGTTCTCACGATCTGTCCCGAGATGATAGCCGGAATGGGCTGTCCCAGAACGCCTATTGAAATTGTTGACGGAGTGCTGATGGATCGCAACGGTAACAATGTGGATGCTGCTATGCGGGAAGCAGTGGAAAAGGCTATGGAGATGATCCGGAAGGAAGAAATCCAGTGTGCTGTTCTGCAGTCCAGAAGCCCTACCTGCGGTGTGAATGAAGTTTATGATGGCAGCTTTTCCGGAAAGCTGATCCCGGGTTCCGGTGTGCTGGCCCGGGCATTGAAGGACAAAGGATACCAGGTTATTGATGCGGAAGATATAAAGGCAGGTGTTTAAGATGCCCTTTGAAATTGTCAGAAATGATATTACCAATATGTGTGTGGATGCCATTGTCAACTCGGCAAATCCCCGGCCTGTGGTTGGCCTGGGTACGGATTCCAGCATTCATGAAAAGGCAGGACCGGAGTTGCTGGCAGCCCGGCAGAAGATTGGACCTATTCCTGTGGGAGAGGCAGCTATTACTCCCGCGTTCCGCCTGAATGCCAAGTATGTGATCAACACGGTTGGTCCGACGTGGGATGGCGGCAGCTATGGAGAGGAAATGTTGCTTCGCAGTTGCTATGATCAGTCTCTGAAGCTGGCGTTGGAGCATGATTGTAAATCCATCGCCTTTCCTCTGATCGCCACCAACAATTACGGTTTTCCGAAGGATAAGGCATTGCAGATTGCTGTCGCGGCTTTCAGTGAATTCCTTCTGGAACATGAGATGCTGATCTATCTGGTGGTGTTTGACCGGGGGGCTTACAAGCTTTCTGAAAAGTTGTTCCATAGTATTTCCAGTTACATAGATGACCATTATGTAGATCTCTGGGAAGAGGCTACCTATGGTGGAGAGAAAGAGCTCCGTCAGCAGAACGTCCGCCGCCGCAGAGATAGGGCTCTGTTCCGGAAGAGCTCTGTGTGTGAGGATGCTGCACCCTGTGCACCGATGTCGATGCCCATTGAGGCAAAGCCAAAACCAGTATCGCTCAAGGATCTTCTGAGCCAGGCAGATGCAGGCTTTACGGAAACCTTGCTGAAGTTAATTGATAAAAGCGGCAAAAAGGACTCCGAGATTTACAAGAAAGCGAACCTTTCCAAGCAGCATTTCTCAAAAATTCGGAATAATCCGGATTACAAGCCCAGTAAAGCTACTGCCATAGCTCTGGCACTTGCCCTGGAACTGGATCTGGAGCAGACCAAGGATCTCATTGGTAGGGCAGGCTATGCCCTCAGTAACAGCAGCAAGTTTGATTTGATCATCCGTTATTTCATCGAGCAGAAGAATTACAATGTGGTGGAGATCAATATTGCGCTGTATGAGTTTGATCAGAGCTTGCTGGGTGCGTAGGAGGTGCAATCACATATAAATTTTTATCGGCTAAATAATATTACACATTTTTATGTTATTATGTAAAAAACTGAAAGGAGTAATATTATGAAAGAGCGATTCAAACAATATCTTGTGATGCATGGATACAAAGAGAAAACACCCAGTGGAAAGCCTAGTACGGCATATGATTATGTAATGCGTATTGACAAAGTATGTGAATGGGAAAGAACAGACTGGGAAGGCCTTTCCGAAATGATTGGCAGAGTCATTCCGCAGTATGACAAGGGTGGAATTAAAGAAAACCTTGGAAACAAATCTCATAGAGCAGTAATCAATGCATTATTGAGATTTGCAGAGTTCTTAAATGAGACTGTATAAAAGTCCCCTCCCAGTTGACCCTATCCAATACAAAACCTCCTATAATATGGGTGTAACGCGTCGAAGCTCAAGTCACAACACTATATTTCCCGCAAGCGGGAAATACCAACTGTGCCTTGGCTTCTCCTTTCCCCACAAAGGCCGTTCGCCTTTGCGGGGACCCCAAATTATAGGAGGTAATTATTATGAAGAAGAATCTGACAGAACTGGTATTTATTCTGGATCGCAGCGGCTCCATGGCAGGACTGGAAAAGGACACCATCGGCGGCTTCAATGCCATGATTGAGAAGCAGAAGGCAGAAGCAGGCGAAGCCTACATCTCCACGGTCCTTTTTGACAACTATTCCGAGGTCATCCATGACCGGGTAGCGTTAGATGCCGTGCCTAAGCTGACAGAAAAGGAATACTACGTCCGGGGCTGCACCGCACTGCTGGATGCTGTGGGTGGCGCAATTCATCACATTGGCAACGTCCATAAGTATGCCCGGGAGGAAGACCGGCCCGAAAAGACCCTGTTCGTTATCACTACGGACGGCATGGAAAATGCAAGCCGCCGTTATTCCTACGAAAAGGTCAGAAAGATGATCACCCGTCAGAAGGAGAAGTACGGCTGGGAATTCCTGTTCCTGGGTGCCAACATTGATGCAGCCAAAGAAGCTGCCCGGTTCGGAATTGATGCAGACCGTGCTGCCAATTATCACGCAGATGCTATGGGAACAGAAGTGATCTATGAAGCTGTCTGCGAAACTGTGTGCGATTTCCGTGCCTCCCGCCCCATGGCTGCAGGCTGGAAGAAGCGCATCGATGAAGATTTTAAGAAGAGAGGTAGATAATATGTATGGAGCAATCTTAGGTGATATCATCGGCAGCCCCTATGAATTTGACCGGGGCAGCAAGACCAAGGACTTTCCTCTGTTCTCCAGCCGTTCTGAGTTTACGGATGATACCGTGATGACCATTGCGGTGGCAGATGCCTTTCTGCCGGTTCGACCGGAAATGGAGGATGCTACCATCCGCCAGCGGGTTGTTGCGAAGATGCAGAAATATGGCCGCTTGTATCCCTATGCCGGTTATGGCAGTCGGTTTCGCCATTGGCTCCGGGACCGGCATCCGCAGCCTTACAACAGCTGGGGCAACGGTTCCGCCATGCGGGTTTCTTCTGTCGGATGGCTGTACAACGATCTGGAAACCGTGCGCCGGATGGCAAGGCTCTCTGCAGATGTGACCCATAACCACCCTGAGGGCATCAAGGGTGCGGAAGCTGTCGCCTCTACCATCTTCCTGGCTCGTACAGGCAGAACCAAGGCGGAGATCAAGTCTTACATCGAAGAGAACTTCCACTACGATCTCAGTCGTACCTGCGATGAGATC
>JAFQHF010000182.1 GCA_017398105.1 Oscillospiraceae bacterium
ATGGACAGTACATAGCACCCTGCCATGAGTACGGTCAGATTGTCCATATCAATGGGCAGCGGTGTCCGACCGTCGATCGTCAGGGCAGGCCCCATAAAATAGATGAAGCCCATCTGCCATAAGTTGAACATGGCAAAGCAGCACAGGTGCTTCAGACTGACATTCTGGCGCTTGCGCTGATTGGCCAAAAGGAAGGAATCATTCATAGCAACATCCTCAGTCTAGGTAAAAATCCCCCGAATTTTGATAGGTATCCTGAAAAACCCCTTGGATAAGGGATACCATTCCCACCACCGAAAGGCTACAATAAAACCATCACAAATGGTAGGATTACTTAAATCATACCAGATTTACCCACCCAAATCAACCTGTGTGTCGGAAACTATCAAAAGTGGGAGGAAAACCCCCAATGTGTTTTGTTGTAACAAATGGTAGAATGAACATGCACATTGCATCCAACTGATGTTGCTTTCATACTGATATTCAATTAAAAACATTAAGCCGGAGGATTGAAGTTTTTAATATGAAGATCATAATGAGACAGGAATCTGTGATTTTCTATTCCGAAAATCACAGATTCGACAACGCCGTCAGGCGGTGTCTTTCAAATTGAACTTAAAGAGTTCAATTTGAAAATAGTATCAGAGGTACAGAAAGGCTGAGAAAGCGGGGGTTGAAAAGGAAAGGAGGAAGCAATGACAGATATGACTGACAAGAAACTGGGTTTTCTGGAATATGTCGAGCTGGCCAAGCAGGAGCTGAAATCCGTCCGGCAGATATATCCCGAGCTGACGAAATTGTCACCACGGGAGATGGAGGTGTTTGCACATCTGCTGTCAGACAAGACACAGGAAGAGATCGCCAGGGAACTGTTTATCAGCAGTTCGTCCGTTCATTTCCATTGCAAGAACATCTATAAAAAGCTGGAGGTTTCCGGCAGAAGGCAGATTCTGATTAAGTACAAGAATCTGTAACAAAGGGAGGATCATTATGAGTTTTTTGAAAAGAACACTTCAAAACGCAATCAGCCAGGGCATCAGCAGAGGGATCAGTGACGCTGTTGGTAAGGCTGTCAAACAGGCAGTAGAGCCCAGAGCCACGGAGTATGCAAATAAGGCGGCGGAGCATTTTGACCAGGCTGCGGGCAACGCGGCACAGCAGACCCGGCAGGCCACCTCCGGTCTGGAAGGTGCCTTTGCCAATCTGGAACGCTCCATGCAGGGCTATGCTAACCAGATGACCAAGGATCTGAAGATCTGTCCCGAATGCGGCGAACCTGCCACGGCAGATAAAAAATTCTGCCCCGGCTGCGGCGCAAAGCTGCCGGAGCAGACCCTGGGACAGAGTGCCGTTTGCCCGAACTGCGGCAAGCAGAACGGCATGGGCACCAAGTTCTGTCAGGACTGCGGCACCAAGCTTCCCGCTGCGCTGCAGGAGGAAGAAATGACCGCTCGTAAGAATGCCAAGGTATTGGCCCAATGGGATGAGATCCTTCCTCAGTATCCCAAGTGGACCTGCGGCGGCGAGCTGTACATCGAGGACTACGGCAGTGACGGCGTGAACTTCTCCGCCTCCTTTAACGGCAATACCGGTGCTGCCCACCGGGCTGTGGAAGCCTATCGCCAGATCCTGCAGCAGAATGGATTCCGTCCCGCAGGCCAGAACCCCACCCAGGCACAGCTTTTCAAGCGCATCGACGGCGTGGTCTATAATGTGGACACCGAACACTGCTTCGAAGGCGATCCGGACTGCGCCTGCATCGGCTTCTGCCGGAGAGAGCCCTACGGCGGCTTCGACTATGTCAAGCCTGAGCCGAAGCAGAATCTCAGTCTGAAGGGTCTGTTCCGGCGTTGACCGGAACCCAACCGATAAAGGAGGTACATTCATATGAAAGCTGCACAGTTATTCCGTAAAACCATGCCCTTCTGCATGACCAGAATGCTCCTGGGCGGTGCCCTGGTGCTGGTGCTGGGCCTGCTGCTGGGCCTCTGCACCGGTATTGGCTGGCTCTTTGGGGATGCCGGTATCGTGGTGGGTCTGATCGTTTGGATGGCCCTGGTTCGTCCCATCAATGCCGTGGTCATGAACTACGGCGGCTACATGGTCAAGGCAGGTCACATTGCAGTCCTGGCAGAGGCTGCCGCCACCGGCGTTGTCCCCGCTGACCAGGTAGCCTACGGCACCCAGAAGGTCAAGGACCGGTTCCTGACCGCCAATGTCTACTTCGCTGTGGATAAGCTGGTCAGCGGCGCTGTCCGCCAGATCCAGAAGAACATCACGAAGCTGGGCAATAAGCTGGACTTCATCCCCGGCATGGAGCATATCGTCGGTGTCGCCAACTTTTTCGTGGAGCTGTCTTTGGGCTATATCGACGAGTGCTGTCTGGGTTGGACCTTCTATAAAAAGGAGCAGGGTGCTTTCCAGAGTGCCTGTGACGGCGTGGTCATCTATGCTCAGAATATCAAGCATCTGCTGAAGAATGCGGCTGTGACCATGCTGAAGGTGGTCGCTGCCACATTGGTGGCGGCACTGGTG
>JAFQHF010000022.1 GCA_017398105.1 Oscillospiraceae bacterium
GGGCCCCCATCAAGCAAATTGTGCTTGATGGGGAGAGGAGATGCGCAGATACAGGTGGAATTTTCTGCTTGCAGAAAATGCAACAGTGTATCTGATGCATCGACGAAGTGCGCGCAGCAGGCTGCAAAAAGCTGGCGGAAAGCCCCGAAGGGGATTTTCGACACACCGAGCACCACCTTCGGGTGGTGCTTTTTGTTGACAAAAGAGAAGAAATAGGATAATCTGTTAGGTGAAATTCAGAAAAGGAAGATGCAGATTATGAATAAAAAGGCCTGGAAGCTGATTTTGCTGCATGTGCTCCTGCTGTGCGGATTTGCGTGCGGCGTGCTGCTGTTTGCGGAGGAAATCCTGGAAGCGAAAAGATGGGTTTATGCCGCCATTGCGCAGGTCAGACAGCACAATACCCAGCAGGATCAGTCGCCGCTGGAACAGCAGTTTGCATCCTATGCACCGATGGAGCACAAGGGAGATGAATGGTATCAGGATACCCGACTGATCTATCATGCAGGAGGAACGATAGACGGCTTTGTCTATACGAATTCGGCCGAGGCCCTGGAAGCAACCATTTCCGGCGGAAATCATGTTGTGGAGATCGATTTCCTCTTTACATCCGATGGTCATCTGATCTGCGCGCATAAATGGGAGGATCTGTTCTCCCTGGAACCCCTGCCTCTGGAAGAGGTGCAGCGGGTGGGAATCTACCGGAAATATACGCCCATGACAGCGGAAGACCTGATCGGATACATGCAGGAAAATCCGGATTTAATTATCATTACGGATACCAAGGAAGAACAGCCGGTGGAGGTGATCCGGGAACTGGTGCGTCTGGCAGGGGAGGACGCAGATATCCTCAGCCGATTTGTGATTCAGCTGTACGACAGAGGAATGAAGCAGGAAATGCTGTCCGTTTACCCGTTTTCCAGTGAGAATTTCCTTTTTACAGCCTATGAGTTTGGAAATGAACGGATAGAGGAAATTCTGGAACTGTGCTATGCGGAAGATATCCGGGTTGTGACAGTGGTCTACTATGCATGGCCCCAGGAAGTGATCGACCTGTTCCGCCAGAAGGGAATCTTTGTCTTTGAGCATACGGTCAACGATCCTTCCGAAGCCAGAGACATCATAGCCCGGGGCTCTCAGGGTGTGTATACGGACTTTTTGCAATTATCTGATCTGACTGGGGAATAACAAAAGCACCGCCAAAAAGCGGTGCTTTACTTGTTCCTGCGGGGATTATTAGTAAGACCGAGAAGATAGTCTACAGAAACCTGATAGAAATTAGCAAGCTGAATGAGAAAATCGGTCGGAATATCACGCTGTCCCAACTCGTAATTGCTGTAAACTTGTTGAGAACAACTGAGTAATTCTGCAATTTGCCACTGCTTCAGATCCCTGTCTTCACGCAAATCACGAATACGCTGATACATGGCATCACCCCAGCAGTAGGATACCACACTGCAAATTGTTGTATTGGCATATACTGCAAAATGCAGTAAACTGTCTGCTGGACATTCATTGTCCGAATGATTTACAATCTGGGGGAATAAGTATGGGGCTGGTAAAAAAGAGCTTTTCGTATTTTATATTCGGCGTATTTCTTGTTTTGGGTGTGCTATTTATGCCATCGAGAATTGGAATGCCTTTCCTGATAACCGCACTGCTGTTGACACCGAGTCAACAAGTGAAACGTGGATTAGATGTTTTTCTGGGACAAATCACACCAAGAGAGACCTGGATTACCATATGCATTACCAGTCTGATATTTTATTGGCCTGTAGAGGAATATGCATTGGCAGTAAACAATTTGTTAGGCAGGCTGCAATGGATATTGCAGCTGATGTCATAAGGAAAAGCACCGCTTTGCAGCGGTGCTTTTTTGCGACACGGGCCTGTAAGCCGGGTTCTGTCTAAACAGCCATCTATCTAGCCCCGCAATTGCTTGCGGGATCAAGCCGCCTCCTCGGGACGGTCGGGCAGACCGCATGTCCCTCCACGGCGTTGCTCCGGGATAGAGTTTACATCGTAAAACCCATGTTACCATGGGCCGGGTGGGCTCTTACCCCACCTTTTCACCCTGGCCGAACGGCAAAGCCGATCGGTGGTATCTCTCTGTTGCACTTGTCCTGGGGTCACCCCCGGCGGGCGTTACCCGTTATCCCTGCCCTGTGGAGCCCGGACTTTCCTCATCTGGTGCCTTTCGGCATCCATCCGCGGCTGTCCGGCCTGGTCGCGGAAATATTGTACTCCATGGAAGGCAAATTGTCAAATGTCTTGCAAATTCTTTTTGGAAGGGATATACTATAATAGAATATAGACTGGTAAATTTGCGTTTTTCGGTATAAGGATCAACGAATCGTAGGGGCGGATTTCCAATCCGCCCTCCGGATACCGGCAATGTACGGAGAATTTCACTGTGCATGCGTCGGCAGTGTTAGGGCGGATTAAAAATCCGCCCCTACAATAGATGCTTGTTAATTGTATGATAAACGGTAATTTATCGCATAACCATAGAAATGAGGAATCACCATGAGTTCTGCATTTGAAACATACTTTACATCTTTAAAGGACAAGAAAATTGCCGTTCTGGGTCTGGGTGTCAGCAACCGGCCTTTGGTGAGGCTGCTGCTGGAATTCGGCTGCGATGTTGTCGGCTGTGACCGGACGCCCCGGGAGAAGCTGGATGCCGAAGTGCTGGAACTGGAAAAACTGGGCTGTAAGCTCCATGTGGGAGATACTTACCTGGAGGGCGTGGAGGCGGATCTTCTGTTCCGTACCCCCGGTATGCATCCCGGCAATCCTGCCATTGAGGCCCTGCGCAGCCGCGGCGCACAGGTGACTTCCGAAATGGAGGTGTTCTTCGAGGTTTGTCCCTGCACGCTGCTGGCAGTCACAGGCTCTGACGGAAAGACCACCACAACAACGCTGGTTTCCGAAATGCTGAAAGCCGCCGGAAAGACCGTATGGCTGGGCGGCAACATCGGTACGCCTCTGCTGCCTCTGGTGCGGCAGATGAAGCAGGAAGATTTTGCTGTGGTGGAGCTGAGCTCCTTCCAGCTGATGGATATGACCAGAAGCCCCCAGCGGGCCATCGTTACGAATCTGGCACCCAATCATCTGGATGTCCACAAGGATATGGAAGAATATGTGGATTCCAAGAAGAATATTTTCCGCTATCAGAATGAAACCGGCCTTCTGATCCTCAATGCGGACAATGATATCACTGCCGGCTTTACCGGCAACGGCGAGACCCGGTTCTTCTCCCGGCAGGGTAAAAACGTCCATGTCCGCTTTGAAGACGGCATGATCTTCCGGGGCGGAGTGCCTGTGCTGGCGGCAGCGGATATTCTGATTCCCGGTGTCCATAATATCGAAAACTATATGGCGGCCATTGCCATGGTAGAGGGACTGGTTAGTGACGAGGTCATCCGCTCTGTTGCGAAGAATTTCGGCGGTGTGGAGCATCGCATTGAGCTGGTTCGGATCAGGGACGATGTGAGATTCTATAACGATTCCATTGCATCCAGCCCCAGCCGCACCATTGCGGGTCTGAGAAGCTTCACCGAAAAGGTCATTCTGATCGCCGGCGGCTATGATAAGCACATTCCCTATGACGTGCTGGGCCCCGAGATCTGTGCCCATGTGAAAAAGCTGTTCCTGGGCGGCGCCACCGGTAAGCTGATCCGGCAGGCGGTGGAAGAATGTCCGGAATTTGACCCTGAAAAGCTGGAAATCGTGGACTGCGAGACCTTCGAGCCTGCTGTCCGTGCGGCGGCAGCTGCTGCGGAAGCCGGCGATATCGTGCTCATGAGTCCTGCCAGCGCGGCCTTTGACCAGTTCAAGAATTTTATGGTTCGGGGTGAATTTTACAAGAAACTGGTAAAGGAGCTGTAAGCCATGGAATTTACGAAGCTTATGCGCAAGGCGCTGCCGTTGAAGACCTGCGGCGCGGTGATCGTGGCAGCGGGCAATGCTTCCCGGATGGGGGGTATCGACAAGGTCATGGCGCAGCTGAAGGGTGAGCCCATGATCCTCCGGACGGTGCGCACCTTCCAGGAATGTGATGCCATTTCCGAGATCGTCATTGTCACCCGTGAGGATCTGATCGTGCCTATTTCCGGTCTGTGCCGGGATATGGGGAAGGTGAAGGCTGTGGTCTGCGGCGGAAAAAGCCGTCAGGAATCCGTTCATCTGGGGCTGAATGCCCTGTCGGACAAGGTGCAGCTGGCAGCCATCCACGACGGCGCCCGGCCTCTGATCACCTGGCAGCTCATCGACCGGGTGGTTCGGGCAGCCAATACCCACAATGCCGCAGCACCGGCAATCCCTGTGAAGGACACCATAAAGGTGGTGGAGGGCCGGGTGGTGAAGTATACCCCTGACCGTGCGACTCTGTTTGCGGTACAGACTCCCCAGGTTTTTGATTTTGACCTTCTGCGCGGCGCACTGAAAAAGGCAGCGCTCGATGGTGCGCAGGTGACGGACGACTGCTCCGCTGTGGAGCTGATGGGAATGACCGTAAAAATCGTGGAGGGTGACGAGCGGAATATCAAGGTCACTACCCCCATGGACTTGAAGATCGCAGAGATGCTGCTGGAGGAGATGCAATGAGAATCGGACACGGATATGATGTGCACCGCCTGGTGGAGGGTCGGGATCTGATCCTGGGCGGTGTGAAAATCGATTATGAAAAGGGCCTGCTGGGACACAGCGATGCGGATGTGCTGCTGCATGCGGTTTCCGACGCCCTGCTGGGCGCTGCGGGACTGGGAGATATCGGCAAGCACTTCCCGGATACGGACCCTGCCTACAAGGGTGCGGATTCTCTGATGCTGCTGCGCATCGTTGCCCGGCGGGTACAGGAAGCGGGGTATCGGGTCAGCAATATCGATGTGACCATGATCGCCCAGAGACCCAAGCTGAAGGACCATATCCCTCAGATGGCTGCGAACATTGCCGGTGCAGTGGGCATTGCCTCCGACCGGGTGAATGTGAAGGCTACCACGGAAGAGAAGCTGGGCTTCACCGGTACCGGAGAGGGTATGTCCTGTCATGCGGTGTGCCTGCTGGAGGAATAAACCATGGACATGGGATTTTTTGTGATCCATCGTCTGATGTTTACGCTGATCCCCGTTCTGATGATCCTGGTGATCGGGGTCCATCTGGTGCAGAGTATCCGGCAATGGAACCGGGATAACCAGGCTCCCAGACTGACGGTGGATGCGGCAGTTGTCGGAAAGCGGGAGGATCACCGCCGTCGGCGGAACGGAAACCGCACCAGTCACAGAACCTGCTATTATGTCACCTTTCAGGTGGACAGCGGCGACAGGATGGAACTGGAGCTGGAAGGCGGCCAGTATGGCTTGCTGGTAGAAGGGGACAGAGGAAAACTGACCTTCCAGGGCAGCCGGTTTCTGAGCTTTCAGCGTACATAAAAAAGAAAAATACTGCCCGGCGGGGTGAAAACCCCGCCGGGCAGTGCTTGTTTTGAAATATGGTCAGCGCTTGATATCGAAGTTCTGGTTCATGATCTCCTTGATGGCGCGGGCATCGTCGGTGATGTTGGCATCGCCGTGGATGGTGTGCTTGATGACGGAGCTGGCCACTGCGAAGTTCACGATATCCATGGGCTTGTACTGGCGCATCATGGCGTAGATCAGGCCGGATGCGAAGGCATCGCCGCCGCCTACGCGGTCCAGGATATTGAAGGTGAAGAGCTTACTTTCAAAGGTATGACCCTGATACCACATGAACGCCTTCAGGCTGTTCTGGGAACCGGAATGGGCATAGCGTACATGGCGGGCGATGCACTGGATATTGGGATAGCGCTCGATGAAGTGCTGGAAGACCTCGTCCTGCTGCTCGTAGCTGGGCTGCAGGGGAATGCCGTCCTTCCAGTCGCCCTTGCCGTGATCGTTGTCATCCTTCCACAGATGGTAGGGCTCAATACCCAGCAGAACATCCACATAGGGCAGGCACAATGTGCAGTAGTCTCTGGCCTCTTCCCAGGTCCACAGCTTGGAGCGGAAATTGCCGTCGAAGCTGGTGGTCAGGCCCATTTCCTTGGCTACCTTCAGGCAGTTCAGAATGAAGTCGGCACAGGTCTGGTTTAGGGCGGGGGTAATGCCGGAAACATGCAGCCAGGTATAGCCTTCCAGCAGGGCGCGGATATCCACCTTGCTCAGGTCATACTCGGTGATGGCGGAATGCTTGCGGTCGTAAGTAACCTTACTGGCGCGGATGCCGTAGCCGGTTTCCAGATAATAGGTGCCCAGACGATGGGTGGGGGTTTCCTCGGGGGTGGAGAGGATTACGGGGGTGCAGTGAACATCATTGGAGCGGAGCATACGGATGGCGCTCTTACCGATGGAATTGTTGGGGACGACGGTAAAGAAGGTGGAATCAATGCCCAGGTTTGCCAGAGACAGGGCAATATTGGCCTCACTGCCGCCGTAGGTGGCCTCGAATTCGTTGGCCATACGGATCTTCTGGTAGTTGGGGGGCGTCAGGCGCAGCATAATTTCACCGATGGTGATGAATCTGTGGTCGCTCTTGGGATGGGTCATCAAAGGGTTGTGGTGTTCCATGGTATGCCTCCTTAAATAATATTAAAGATATTATAAGTCAAACAGTGGTGGTTTTCAATAGAGAAAATGAAAAAAGTGAAAATAAAATTGGAGATTATGACAAAACGGGCTCTGTACCTGTGGGCGGGGTCATGACCCCGCCGTGATGGCTGCGAAGAAAGAAAAGTGATCAAAATTGACGCAAACCTTTCGTCAAAATTACAAAACAGTGAAAACGCATGCTATGATTTTGGCGAAACCAAGGTGAAAGGAGAATGATCATGGCAGTAAATTTGAAACAGGTATTTTTGTATTTGGATACACATCCACTGACAAACTGGCAGGGGGAGTTTGAATCCGTATTGAAAATGC
The DNA here is from genome assembly GCA_017398105.1 of Oscillospiraceae bacterium. The sequence goes on from JAFQHF010000022.1 coordinate 6,936, forward strand.
TGTTTTCAGTCTATTCCGAGACGAATATGATAGAAACGGAAGAAATCCGGAAATACTATGCTTCTGTGGATGAAATTCTGCAAAAATTACCGATTAAAGAGAATGATAGGATCTTCGATCTTACGGTTGCGCTTTGCTAGGAGTATGAGCAGTCAGCATTTTATCATGGCATCTGCGTTGGAATGCGCTTATTAGAGGAAATTCAAACATTGGTATCATTATAGCTGTTCTGACAAATAAAAGCCGACAATGCAAAATCAGCACCGTTTCGACCCTCCAGGCATAGATTGTGCCGGGAGGGTTTGTATATGAAAATCTATTATGTTACCTTTCGCTCGGTGACCTATGCCCAGCGGGGTGAAAAGCTGCTGACCAGAAACAACATTCGCTGCACCCTGCAGCGGGCACCCAGATGGATGGAGGCCCAGGGCTGCGGATATGCCCTGCGGCTGTGGACGAAGGATGTGACAGATGCGGTGGATCTGCTGCGTCGGGAGGGGGTTGCCCTGCGGCGGGTCTATGTCCAGCGGGAGGGCGGTCTGCTTGAGGAACTGGCGCTATGATCTATCTGGACAATGGGGCCACGTCCTTTCACAAGCCGGAGCAGGTTGCCAGGGCTGTGAAGCGGGCCATGAAGACCTGCGCCAATCCGGGGCGGGGCGGTTATCCGGCGGCCATGGAAGCCTCCCGGCAAGTGTTTGCCTGCCGGGAGGAGGCTGGGAAACTGTTTTCCTGCCGGCCGGAGCAGGTGATCCTGACCACCAGCTGTACCCATGGACTGAATCTGGCCATTCACTCTCTGATCCGGCCCGGAAGCCGGGTGGCAGTGAGCGGCTTCGAACACAATGCGGTGACCCGTCCGCTGCATGCCCTGGGGACAGAGCTAAGGGTGGCGGGGCGGAAGCTGTTTGACTGGGAGGATACCCTGGATGCCTTTGACAGGGCACTGGAAAACGCGGATGCGGCGGTATTTACCCATGTATCCAATGTATTCGGCTATATCCTGCCGGTGGAACGGCTGGCACAAATGTGCCGGAAACGGGGTGTGCCCTTTATTCTGGATGCAGCCCAGTCCGCCGGGGTGCTGGAGGTTAATCTTGCACAACTGGGTGCGGAATTCGTCGCTATGCCGGGGCATAAGGGCCTGCTGGGCCCCCAGGGAACCGGACTGCTGCTGTGCGCCGGGAAGGCGGAACCGCTGTTGTATGGGGGAACCGGAAATGCATCCGTCCTGCAGCAGATGCCGCCGGAGCTGCCGGAACGGCTGGAGCCGGGAACGCTGAATGTGCCGGGCTTTGCAGGACTGACCCAGGGGATGCGGTATCTGAGAAGCATCGGTCTGGAAACGGTTTTCCGGCGGGAGCACAGGGAGCTGAAACGGTGTGTTTCCGGGCTGCAGAGGCAGGGGATGCGGGTATTCACAGGAGAGCACCAGGCGGGGACGGTATCCTTCCTTCCGGGCATGGACTGCGAGGAGGCGGCGCAGCTTCTGGCCCGCCGGGGGATCGCGGTTCGGGCGGGGCTGCACTGTGCGCCCTACGCCCACGAAAGCGCCGGGACGCTGGACACCGGCACTATCCGGGTCAGCTTCGGCTGGGATGCAAATGGGGAACAAACGAACGCCTTTCTCCGGGCGGTATCCAAATTACCCCGGTTTCCGGCATAAAATTTTTACAGAATGTCTATTGCCATTGACCGCGCAATCCGCTATAATAGACAGGATAATAGGTAAGTATACGATAGCGCAGTATGCGCTGTACGCAAGTTGACATAAAAGGGGATTGAGCGGCGATGGACAGCATTCACAATATTGCACAGCACGTCCTGCGTATGCAGTTGTCGGATTATCTGGATATCCTGGTGGTGGCGTTTTTGATTTACAAACTGCTGCCTCTGATTCGTACGCCCAATATCATGCGGATCGCCCGAACGGTGATCGCGCTGATCCTGATGACCTGGATCACGGATGAGATGGAGCTGCATACCATCAACTGGATTCTGGATCAGGTACTGGCCATCGGTCTTCTTGCGTTTGTGGTGCTGTTCCAGCCGGAGCTGCGGCGGATGCTGGATCATCTGGGCAACGTGAAGATCAGCAAGCTGTTCGGCAGCACAAAGCCGGTTCAGGAAATGGAAAATGTGATCACCCAGACGGTTCTGGCCTGTGAGGTCATGAGCCGGGAAAAGATTGGTGCACTGATCGTTTTTGCCCGGGAGCAGCGTCTGGAAGAATATTTCAAGACCGGCACCCAGCTGGATGCCCAGGTGTCCGAGCAGCTGCTGCGCAATGTCTTCTTTAAAAACTCTCCCCTGCATGACGGCGCCATGATCATCCGGGACGGCCGCATTGCGGCTGCCGGCTGCGTGCTGCCCCTGTCCGAGAGCCATCGGCTCAGCGCGGATCTTGGCACACGGCACCGGGCCGGTGTCGGCATGTCGGAAGCGTCCGATGCAGTGGTGGTCATCGTGTCTGAGGAAAACGGAACCATTTCCGTGGCATCCGGCGGTATGCTGAAGCGCCACTTGGCACCCCAGACCCTGGAAAAGCTGCTGCGCAACGAGTTGTGCCCGGCAGATCCCCTGGATGCGGACCGGAATCCTGCCATGCGTGCCCTGCAGAAGCTGAACAAGAAACAACGGAAGGAGAACGGCGGCTATGAACAAAAGTAAACTCTATTCCATGGCGTTGTCGCTTGCCATTGCCTTCGGCCTCTGGCTGTTTGTGATCAGCAATGTGAGTCAGCAGACGGATCTGACCTTCTATAATATTCCTGTGGTGCGGGAGGGTGAGTCGGTTCTCAATGAGCGGAACCTGATGGTCACATCTGTATCCGCAGAGGCGGTTTCCCTGCATCTGTCCGGTTCCCGGGATGACCTGAACAAGGTGGATTCCAGCAACATGATCGTGAAGCTGGATCTGTCCAAGATCACGGAGCCCGGTGAAAAGATCCCGCTGACCTATGTTCCTTCCTATCCCAGCGATGTTTCCGGCAGCGATTTTGAAGTGCTGAACAAGAATCCGTCAACGATCCTTGTCAGTGTGGATTACCGCCGTACCTTTGAGATTCCCGTGGTGGTCAAGTGGACGGGCACCCGTTCGGAAAACTATATTTACGACACGGAGAATTCCGTTCTGGATTATTCCACCATTACCATTACCGGCCCTGCTGCTGTGGCAGACATGATCGACCATGCGGAAATTGAGGTGGATCTGTCTGACCGGGTGGAGTCCATCAGCGAGAGCTACCGCTATACCCTGTGTGATGTGGACGGCAACGCGGTTGATGCGGCCCAGATCACCACCAATGTGGAAGAGGTGCGCCTGAACACCCAGATCCAAAAGATCAAAGAGGTGAAGCTGGAGGCGGATATTATCTACGGCGGCGGTGCCAATGAAAATAATACCACCGTGAAGATTTCTCCCGAGACGATCCGGGTATCCGGCGGTGAAGCGGTTCTGGCAGAGCTTGGTGATACCTATACCGTGTGCACCATCAATCTGGCAGATCTGGAAAAGACCTCCAATGACGGTTTGAAATACACCATTACCCTGCCGGAAGGCGTTACCAATCAGACGGGTGTTTCCGAGGTCCTGGTGTCCGTGCGCTTTGCCGGTCTGAAGACCCGGGAGTTTACCATTGATAAATTTGAAATGATCAATGTTCCTGCGGGAATGAAGGCAGAGATCATCAATGCCAGCCTGACGATCAAGGTTCGGGGTCCGGAGGAGGAAATCCTGAAGCTGAATGAACGGGATATTACCGCGGTGGTGGACTTCGCTGCTGCGGAAGTAGGTACGGCTACCTATAAGGCCAACATCGTTTTCAGCGAAAAATTCCCGGGTGTCGGCGCACTGAAGACCCATTCCGTATCGGCAACGGTACAGGCTATGGAGGATTGATATGGAACAGCTGGTACGTGTAAAGGAAACCCATAATGACGGTACGGCCACTGTGCTGCTGGTGCGTGAAAGCGCCTGCTCCGGTGACTGCCATAAATGCTCCGGCTGCGGTGCGGCCAAGGAGACCATGTTGTTTGAAGCAGCCAATCCCATCGGTGCCCGCCGGGGCGACATCGTGAAGGTGGAATCTGCCACGGGGCCTGTGATGAAGGCGGCTGTGGTGCTGTATGTGATCCCGCTGGTGCTGTTTTTCCTGGGCTACTATCTGGGAACGCTGCCCGGTAATTTTGGTGCCCTGGGCGGCTGTCTGGGCTTTGCCCTTGGCGTTGCTCTGGTCATCGTGTATGACCGTGTCGTGGTGAAAAAATCCAACCTGGGCTATACCATTACTGCGTTTGCGGCGGATGCCCTGATCCAAAATATGAGAAAAGAAGGTCACAATCATGGTTAAAAGCATGACCGGCTACGGCCGGGCTGTGGAGACGGTAAACGCCAGAGAGTTTACTGTAGAAGTTCGCTCTGTCAACAACCGGTATCTGGACTGCTCCGTTAAGCTGCCCCGCAGCCTGTCCTTTGCGGAGGAAACGGTCAAGCAGGCTGTTAAGGCCACCATTTCCCGGGGCAAGGTGGACGTGTTTATTTCCGTCCATTCCGAAAGCGCAGCCGATGTGAAGGTTACACTGAATGCGGCAATGGTGGAAGGCTACTTAAGCGCTATGAAGCAGATGGTTTCCGACTATGGCGTGCAGGACGATATCAGCGTATCCCTGCTCTCCCGGATGCCGGAGGTCTTTACGGTGGAAAAGCCGGAGGTGGACGAGGATCAGCTCCGGGCAGACCTGATGCAGGTGGTTGGTAAGGCACTGGCCAATTACGATGCCATGCGTGCGGCGGAAGGCAAGGCGCTGGAAGCTGACCTGCGCAGCCGGGGCAATACTATCCTGGAGCTGGTCTCCCAGGTGGAAGCCGGAAACGGCCAGACGGTGATCGACTATCGTACCCGTCTGGAAAACAAGCTGAAGGAAGTTCTGGCCAATACCGCCATTGACGAAAGCCGCATCCTGACGGAGGCCGCCATCTTTGCGGACAAAGTTGCGGTTGATGAAGAAACCGTACGCCTGAGAAGCCACCTGGAGCAGATGAACACCATGCTGACAAACGGCGGCGCCATTGGCCGGAAGCTGGACTTCCTGCTGCAGGAGATGAACCGGGAATCCAACACCATCGGTTCCAAGTGCTCGGATGTGCGGCTTGCCCGGATCGTTGTGGATATCAAGGCTGAGCTGGAAAAAATCCGGGAACAGACCCAGAACATCGAATAATAAGGAGCAGCCATGAAACTGATCAATATTGGTTTTGGCAGCATGGTGGCGGCCAACCGCCTTCTGGCGGTGGTGGCGCCGGATTCTGCACCCATCAAGCGTGTGATCCAGGAAGCCCGGGACCGCGGCATGCTGATCGATGCCTCCTATGGCCGCAAGACCAAGGCGGTGCTCCTGATGGACACGGATCATGTGATTTTATCTGCTTTCCCGCCTGAAACGCTCTATGCACGCTGGCAGGACAAGCAGGAGATGACAGAGGAGGAAACCGAATGAGTAAAGGCAAACTTGTCGTGATTTCCGGAGCATCCGGTGTTGGAAAAGGCACCGTTCTGGGTATCATGATGAATAAGCGCAAGGATCTGGCGTTTTCCGTTTCCGCAACCACCCGTCCTCCCAGACCCAGCGAGCAGGACGGCGTGCACTACTATTTTATTACCAAAGAGCGCTTCGAGGAAATGATCGCTGCCGGTGAATTCCTGGAATACGATGCCCATGCCGCAAATTACTACGGAACCCCCCGGGCCCAGGCAGAAGAAAAGATGGAGCGGGGCTCTGTCCTGCTGGATATTGAGCCCAACGGCGCAAAGCAGGTGAAAGCTGCGGCGCCCGATGCACTGACGATCTTTATTATGCCTCCCTCCATTGAAGAACTGGAACACCGGCTGAGAGGCCGGGGCGATACCTCTGAAGAGCAGATCGCCATGCGTATGGAGCGGGCATCCTGGGAGATGGAGCAGCGCGCCTGGTATGACCATGTTGTTGTCAATGATGACGCTGAGCGCTGCGCAGAAGAAATTTTGAAAATCATTGCCGAATAAGGCCGAATATATTGGAGGATGAATTTATGCTGTACCCCCCTGTTGCTGATTTGCTGAAGAATGTTGACAGCCGTTATCTGCTGGTGAACGTGGTTGCCCACCGGGCACGCCAGATCGCTGCAGAAGCAGAGGCTTTCCAGGAAGAACTGCCTGAGAAGCCCGTTACCCTGGCCATTCAGGAAGTTGCCGACGGCAAGCTGTCCGGCTCTGTGAAGGAAGAATACAAGAACTGATGATCCTGTAGGGGACGAGATAGGGAGGGACTTTATGATCGCAAAAATAGCTGTATCTGCGGCGAATTTTGCCATCGATAAGCCCTATTCCTACCGCGTCCCGGAAGGAATGATGCTGCAGCCCGGTCAGCGGGTGCAGCTGCCCTTTGGCCGCGGCAATAAGCGGTGCGAAGGCGTTGTGCTGGCTCTGGAGACCGGAGCGGAATCCGGGCTCAAGCCCATTGAATGCTGCCTGGACGAGGAACCTGTTCTGAATGAGAAACAGCTGCGCCTGGCAGCATTTCTGCGGGAGCGGTACTTCTGCACCTTCTATGATGCGATCCGGGCCATGCTGCCTGCGGGACTGTGGTTTCAGTCCCGGGAGACCTTTTCCCTGACAGAAGACAGAAGCTGGAAGGAAAAAACGCTGCGTAAGGAATCCGCGGTGCAGGTTTTGCAGCTGCTGGAGGATCTGGGCGGTGAAGCCCCGGAAACGGCTCTGCGAAATCTGATTCCGGAGGAGGAGAAACTGCATGAGGCGGTTTCCTATCTGGCCCGGAAAAAATGGATCACCGCCCACACGGATTTTCTGAGGAAGGTGGGCGACAGAACGGAAAAAATTGCAACCCTGGCAGCTTCTCCGGAGGAGGCCATGGAGTTTGCTTCCCATCGCCCCAAATCTGCCGCCATGCAGAAAAGTGTGCTGGAACTGCTGTGCAGTGTGGGAAGCGTTGCGGTGAAGGAGCTTTGTTATTTTACCGGAGCCTCCACAGCAACGGTGAACCGGCTGGAAAAGCTGGGTTACCTGACCCTTTCCGAGCGGCCTGTGCTGCGGTGCCGGGAGATCCGTCCGGCAAAGCTGGATGGGCCCCTGGTGCTGAATGAAAAGCAACAGGCCTGCTTTGAAGGTCTGTACAAGCAAATGATGGAGGAAAGACCCGGAATCGCCCTGCTGTTTGGTGTTACCGGTTCCGGCAAGACCTCCGTATACATCAAACTGATCCAGACCTGTCTGGACAATGGCAAAAGCGCCATGCTTCTGGTTCCGGAGATTGCCCTGACCCCCCAGCTGCTGGGACTGATGGCGGCATACTTTGGAGATCGGGTGGCCGTGCTCCACAGCAGCCTGTCTGCGGGAGAACGGTATGACCAGTGGAAGCGCGTGAAAAGCGGCGATGCAGATGTGATCATCGGTACCCGCAGCGCCAGCTTTGCCCCCTGCAGCCCCGGCCTGATCATTCTGGACGAGGAGCAGGAGCATTCCTACAAATCGGAAAATTCCCCCCGGTATTCGGCAAAAGAAGTTGCCATCTGGCGGGGGGCAAAAGAAAATGCCCTGGTGCTTCTTGGTTCGGCGACACCTTCCATTGAGAGCATGTACCGGGCAAAAAGCGGTGTTTACCGCCTGTATACTTTAAAAGAGCGCTATAACGGACGGCCTCTGCCTGCTGTGGACATTGTGGACATGCGGGAGGAAATGAAGATGGGCAACGACCTGTCTCTGAGCGTTCCCCTGCGTCAGCAGATGCTGGATACCCATAGAGCGGACAAGCAGACCATTCTGCTGCTGAACCGCCGGGGCAACAGCCGGGCGCTGGTGTGCGTGGACTGCCGGCAGACACCGGAGTGTCCCCGGTGCAGTGTCCGCCTGACCTATCATAGCGCCAACAACCGGCTGATGTGCCACTACTGCGGCCATTCCCAGCCCAATCCCCAGCGATGCCCCGGCTGCGGCGGCCCGCTGAAGACCATCGGCACCGGAACCCAGAAGGTTCAGGAGGAAATGGCCTTCGTATTCCCGGATATGGAAACCCTCCGGATGGATGCGGATACCGTCAGTGCGGTAAATACCCATGAGAAGATCCTGGACCGCTTTCAGAAGGAAAAAATTCCGGTGCTTATCGGCACCCAGATGGTGGCCAAGGGCCTGAACCTGCCGGACGTTACCCTGGTGGGGGTTCTGGATGCGGATTTGAGCCTGTATACCGGGGGCTACCGGGCAGGGGAGACAACATTCAACATGCTGACCCAGGTGGTTGGCCGGGCCGGACGGGGAGATGCCCCGGGAAGAGCCACGATCCAGACGGTGGTGCCGGAGCATCAGGTGATTCGTCTGGCGGCCTGCCAGGATTACGATGGGTTCTATGATCTGGAAATCAATCTGCGACGGGTGCAGAATGCACCGCCCTTTGGGGATGTGGCTGTGGTGACCTTCACCGGTCAGGAAGAAGTGAGCGTCCTGCGGGGCGCAGCCAAATTCCGGGACAGTCTGAAGGCCTGCCTGCGGCTGCCGGATTACAAGGAAGAACATTGCACGGTGCTGGGGCCTGCCCCCTGCGTTGTGCCGAAGATAAATTATAATTTCCGCTATCAGCTGACTCTGCGGTGCCGCATGAGCAAGGGACTTCGGTTTTTGCTGGCGCATCTGCTGCGGGAGTTCAGCAGGGACAAAGCCAACCGGGGCGTCAGCGCCTTTATCGATGTGAATGGCTTTGACTAAAGAAAGAGGTTTTTTACATGGGACTGCGTAAAATTTTGACGGATAAGGACCCCAGCCTGCATAAGGTCTGCCGGCCTGTGGAAAAATTTGACCGGCGGCTGCATAAGCTGCTGGATGATATGGTGGAAACCATGCTGGATGCCAACGGTGTCGGTCTGGCTGCGCCTCAGGTGGGTATTCTGCGCCGGGTCGTGGTGGTGGATACCGGTGAGGGCATTCTGGAGCTGGTGAATCCCACTCTGGTGGAGACTGACGGCGAACAGATTGGAGCCGAGGGCTGCCTCAGCGTGCCCGGTAAGTACGGCCTGGTAAAGCGGCCTTACTATGCCAAGGTCCGGGCTCAGGACCGCAACGGCGAATGGTTCGAAGCGGAAGGCGAAGAGCTGATCGGCCGCTGCTTCTGCCACGAGCTGGATCACCTGGACGGCATCGTCTATACGCAGGTGATGGAGCGGTTCCTGACAGAGGAAGAACTGCAGTTTGATGAATAATCCGCTTTACAGTGCGAAGAAAATTCGGAGGAATCGTTTTTGAGAGTTGTATTCATGGGAACGCCGGATATTGCGGCGACCTGTCTGAAGAAGATTTTATCTGACGGCTTTGAGGTCGTCGGTGTCTATACACAGCCTGACCGTCCCAAGGGCCGGGGCATGAAGCTGGTGTATTCTCCCGTCAAGGAGGTCGCCGTTGCTGCCGGTATTCCTGTGTTCCAGCCGGAAAATTTCCGGGAAGAGGAAACGGTGCAGCAGTTGCGGGATCTGCAGCCGGATATCTGTGCGGTGGTGGCCTATGGCCGTATCCTGCCTCAGAAGGTGCTGGATATTCCCACCTGCGGCTGCATCAACATCCATGCCAGCATTCTGCCCCAGTACCGGGGCAGCGCGCCCTATCAGTGGGCCGTCCTGGACGGTCAGAAGGAAACCGGTGTAACAGCCCAGCATATGGTGCGGGAGATGGATGCCGGTGACATTATCGATGTTGCAAAAACCCCCATTGGAGAGAATGAGACTGCCGGCGAGGTGCTGGATCGTCTGGCTGTACTTGGGGCAGAGCTTCTGAGCAGGACATTGTGCCGGGCAAAGTGCGGCGACAAGTGCTGCGGCACCCCTCAGTGCTGTGAGGACGTGACCTTTGCGCCCATGCTGGATAAGTCCATGTGCCCCATCGACTGGAGCAAGACTGCCCAGCAGGTGCACAACCATGTCCGGGGACTGCATCCCTGGCCGGTTGCCACCATGGAGCTGCAGGGCAGGAAGTTCAAGGTTCATGCGACCCGTATCGCAGAGGGTTCCGGAAAGCCCGGTGAAATCCTGGGCCTTACCAAGACTGGCCTGCGGATTGCCTGCGGTGAGGGTGCGGTGGAAGTGATCTCCCTCCAGGCAGAAGGCGGCAAGCGTATGGCGGCTCCCGACTATTTCCGGGGCCATCCCCTGGAAATCTGATGGGCGCACGGGAAACCGCGCTGAATGCGCTGATTGCCTGCCGGAAGGACGGCGCCTGGTCCAACGCTGTTCTGAAAGAGTATGTCCGCCGGGACCGGCTGGACAGCCGGGACGCTGCCCTGGCAGCGAGACTGTGCTACGGTGTGCTCCAGAACCGGCAGAAGCTGGACTTCTATGTAACGCAATTGCTGACAGGCAGGCTGAAGGATCTGCATCCCGTGGTGCGGGATATTCTGCATCTGGGCCTGTATCAGATTTATGAACTGGATAAAATTCCGGACAGTGCTGCGGTGAATGAATCTGTGGCGCTGGCGAAGAAATATTGTAAAAACCCCAAGGCGGGGGGCCTGGTCAACGGCGTACTGCGAAGCGCCGTCCGTACCCGGGGTCATCTGCAGGAGCCGGTCTCCTATGCGGATCGCTACAGCCATCCCGATGCGCTGATCTCCCTGCTGAAGGCAAATCTGCCCAAGGGAAAGCTGGAGCCCATGCTGATCGCAGACAACGAGGCGCCGCAGACAACGGTGCAGGTGAACACGCTGCGCACTACCATGTCGGAATTGGTCGAAATCCTGGAACAGGAGCATGTGACGGTCCGGCCCCATGGCTGGATGGAAAACTGTCTGGTGCTTTCCGGTACGGGAAGCATCGAAAGCCTGCCTTCCTTTCAAAAGGGCCTTTACTATGTGCAGGACCCGGCGGCAAAGCTCAGCGTGCAGTGCGCCGGGCTTCCGAAGGAAGACATCCGGGTTCTGGACTGCTGCTCCGCTCCCGGCGGCAAAAGCTTTGCCGCAGCCATTGCCATGGCAGGGAGAGGCCGGATCACATCCTGTGATGTCCATGCCCACAAAACCGGTCTCATTGAAAACGGTGCTGCCCGGCTGGGGCTGAACAATATCACGGTTCGGCTGCAGGATGCCACCCGGTTTGTGCCCGAATGGGAAAACGCCATGGATGTGGTGATTGCAGACGTACCCTGCTCCGGCCTGGGTATCATCCGGAAAAAGCCGGATATCCGCTACAAAAATCTGGCGGAACTGAAGGAGCTTCCTGCCCTTCAGAAGAAAATTCTGGAAAACCAGTCCCGCTACGTGAAGCCGGGCGGTGTTCTGCTGTACTCCACCTGCACGGTGCTGAAGGCGGAAAACGAGGAAATCGTTGCGGATTTTCTGGAAAAACACGAAGATTTTTACCGGGAGCCTCTGGAACTTCCCGGTGTGTTCCCGAAGAATGAGACCGGGATGCTGACCCTGATCCCCGGAGACTATGATACGGACGGCTTCTTTATCTGCCGTCTGCGGAGGAAAGCATGAATCTGAAATCCCTGACCCTGCCTGAGCTGGCAGAAATTCTAAAAGAGCTGGGCCAGCCGGCCTTCCGGGCCAAGCAGGTCTATACCTGGCTCCATAAGGGCGTCCGTTCCTATGACGAGATGACCAACCTGCCCAAGGGTCTGCGGGATGTGCTTTCCGAAAAGTACCCCATCCATCCGCCGAAGGTGGTGCGCAAGCAGGAGTCGAAAAAGGACGGCACCATCAAATATCTCTGGCAGCTTGCCGACGGCAACTGCGTGGAGACGGTACTTATGCGATACAATTACGGCAACACAGTCTGCATCTCCACGGAAGTAGGCTGCCGCATGGGCTGCGCCTTCTGCGCATCCACCATCGGCGGTCTGGTGCGGCGGTTGGAGCCTTATGAAATGCTGGATGAAGTTCTGTTTACCCAGATCGATTCCGGTCTGCCCATTTCCCGGATCGTGCTGATGGGCATCGGTGAGCCGCTGGATAATTTTGACAATGTGATGCGCTTTTTGGAACTGGTGAACAGTGAAAACGGCATGAATATTTCCATGCGCCATATCAGTCTGTCCACCTGCGGTCTGGTGCCGAAAATTGATGAGCTGGCGGCAAAGAAGCTGCAGATCAGCCTGGCAATCTCCCTGCACGGGCCCAACAACGAGATCCGCAGCAAGGTCATGCCGGTAAACAAGGCCTATCCCATTGAAGAATTGCTGGAGGCATGCCGCCGGTATTTCGATGCCACGGGGCGGCGTATCCATTTTGAGTATGCCATGATCGACGGGGTCAATGACCGGGAATCAGATGCCCGGGAGATCCTTCGGCGGCTGAAAGGGCTTCCTGCCCATTTTAACCTGATTCCGCTGAATCACGTGGAAGAAAGCCCACTGAAGCCCAGCAGCAAGGCTGCGGTGGCAAAGTTCCAGAAAACGCTGGAAGACGGCGGCATTACAGCTACTGTCCGCAGAACCCTGGGCGGCGACATTGATGCTTCCTGCGGCCAGCTGCGCCGCAAGTATAACAAAGAAAAAACCTGAACCGAGAGGAGTCACGCTTATGCAGAGCTGGGGATTGACCGATCCTGGCTGTGTCCGGAAACAAAATCAGGACGCATATCGAATTGAACAGCTTGACCGGGGCACTCTGCTTTGCGTGGTCTGTGACGGCATGGGCGGCGCAAAATCCGGAAATGTGGCCAGTACCCTGGCGGTGGAAGTGTTTGCCGAGGAGATCCGCCGCAGCTGGAAGCCCGGAATGGAGCCGGATAAGGCTGACCTGATGATGCGCAGCGCAGTTAAGCTGGCGAATTTTACGGTCTACGACCAGGCGGCCCAGTTTGAAGAATTTGACGGTATGGGCACCACGCTGGTGGCAGCCCTGATCCGGGAGAATATGGCGACCATCGTCAATGTGGGCGACAGCCGCGCCTATGGCATCGACCGGAGCGGCATTCGCCAGATCACCAGAGATCATTCCCTGGTGCAGATGATGGTGGATCGGGGCAGCATCACCTCGGAAGAGGCCAAAAACTACCCCGGAAAGAATTTTATTACCCGTGCTGTCGGCACAGAGCCGGTAGTCATGTGCGACCTGTACCACCGTCAGGTCAGCAGGGGAGACTATCTGCTGCTGTGCAGTGACGGGCTGAGCAATGTGATGGACGATCAGGAGATCCTGTTTGAGGTCGTCCACGGTGTCAATAAGCAGCACTGCTGCAAGCGGCTGCTGAACATCGCGAAAAACCGCGGTGCGCCGGATAATGTGACCAGCGTATTGGTGCTGGTCTGAGCCGTAGGTGCGAAAGGAGCAATCTTTTGAATATGGATCAATATATCGGACGGCTGCTGGACAACCGGTACGAGATTCTGGAAATCATCGGTACCGGCGGCATGGCCGTTGTATATAAAGCTCGCTGCCATCGGCTGAACCGGCTGGTCGCGATCAAGATATTAAAAGATGAATTTGCCAGGGATGAGGAGTTCCGCCGCCGGTTCCATGCCGAGGGCGAGGCTGTGGCAATGCTGAGCCATCCCAATATTGTCCAGGTCTATGACGTTTCCACTTCTGACAGTGCCAATTTTATCGTCATGGAGCTGATCGACGGTATTTCCCTGAAGCAGTACATGGAAAAGAAGGGCGTGCTGAACTGGAAGGAGACCCTGCATTTCTCCATGCAGATCGCCAAGGGTCTGGAACATGCCCACAGCCGCGGCATCGTCCACCGGGATATCAAGCCCCACAACGTGATGGTGCTGAAAAACGGCAGCGTCAAGGTCATGGACTTTGGCATTGCCCGGGTCATGAACAAGAGCAACACTCTGACCAAGGAAGCCCTGGGAAGCGTGCATTATATTTCCCCTGAGCAGGCAAAGGGCGGTCATACGGACAACCGCAGCGACCTATATTCTCTGAGCGTGGTCATGTATGAGATGATGGCCGGCCGGCCGCCTTACGACGGGGAATCTGCCGTGTCCGTTGCCATCCAGCACATCAACGGCGGCGCGTCACTGCCGTCTGCCTTTAATCCAAATCTTCCGGCTGGCCTTGAGCAGATCATAATGAAAGGCATGGCGCTGGAGATCCGGGATCGGTATGTGTCCGCAACGGAGATGCTGCAGGATATGGAGGAGTTCCGGAAAAATCCGGCCATTCAGTTTGAACACCGCACCATCCTGGACGATGCCACCCGGGCGATCCCCACTACCGGCCTGCCGCTGACCACGGCGGAAAAGAAGGTTCAGGCCAAAACCGGTGTCCGCCCTGCACAGGCACCCAAGGTACGCCCCAATACGGCGGTGCAGCCCAGAGGCAGTATTCCCATGAACACCGCAGGCCGGGAGAACGATGCCATCCGCCGGGCTCAGCAGCGGCGCAAGGAAGAGATTAAGAAAAAAGAGGAAGAACGCAGCAGGGTGGCCACGACGGCCATTGTCGTATGCAGCGCTGTGGCTGTGGTTGCCATCATCTTCTTCCTGGTGGCAGTCTTCAACGGCTTCCTTTTAAATAAGGAAAAGGACCTGGTGGAGGTGCCCTATCTGGTGGGTGAGACCTACAGCGATCATTTTGCTGCCAAGCATAAAGACTTTACCATCCGCCTGCTGCCGCAGCAGTATGATGCCACCTATGCCAAGGATCAGATCATCAATCAGGAGCCTGCCGGCGGTGAAAAGATCCAGCGCGGCAGCGACATCTGGCTGACCGTCAGTATGGGCCCGGAGCCCCCGCTGATCAAACTGGACAATGTGGTGGGCGTGGACGCGGAAGAAGCCTATAAGCTGCTGGAAAGCCGGGGCTTCAAGCCGCTGAAGAAAAAAGAGTCCAGCTATGTCTACGAAGCAGGCCTGGTCACCCGGACGGATCCCGCCGCAGATACAGAGCTTGCCGAGGGACAGACGGTTTACATCTATATCAGCACAGGACCGGACATCGTGGAGGCCACCATGCCCAATGTGGTAGGTCTGGAGATTGAACGGGCCAAGGAACTGATGGAACAGATGGGGTTTGCCAATGTCCGCTATGAGCAGGTGGAAAGTCAGAAGCCCAGGGATCAGGTCATTTACCAGTCGGTGGCGAAAAACACGGTGGTGGATGTGGCTGGAGAAGTGATCATCCACTATTCCGAAGGCCCCCAGGAGACCGCAGCACCTTCCCAGGGGGAGACACCTCCTCCGGAAACGGAGAGCGTGCAGGAGACTACCTCCTATACGGCATCCTTCCTGGTGCCGGAGCGGGATACGGAATACCGGCTGGATATCTGTATCAGCGGCACAAAAGATGTTGTGGAGTCCAGGATGATCGCACCGGGCACCACCAGCGTGATGGTGCAGGTCTACGGCAGCGGCACCATGTACTTTGATCTGTATGTGGACGGCGAATTTGTCCGGACACAGGATGTGGGGCTGACCAATGACTGAACGGAAAGAAGGCCGGATCGTCCGGTCACTGAGCGGTTTTTATGACGTGCAGACGAAGGATGCGCTGATCACCTGCCGGGCCAGGGGCATTCTCAGAAAAGAGGGGAACAGCCCTCTCACCGGCGACATGGTGCAGATCACCGTGGAGCGGGGCAAGGGCATGGTGGAAAAAATCCTGCCCCGGAAAAACAGCTTCATCCGTCCGGCGGTAGCCAATATGGATGCACTGGTGGTGTTTGCGGCCAATGTCAATCCGGTGACGGAACCGTTTCTGATCGACCGGGTGGCTGCCATTGCCGGTGATCAGGAGGTTCCGGTATACCTGTGTGTCAACAAGTGCGACCTGGACCCGGCTCTGGATCTGGTGGCCATTTATGAAAAGGCAGGTTTTCCGGTGATCTGTACCAGTGCGGAAACCGGAGAAGGCGTGGAAGCGCTGCGGGAACTGATCCGGGGCAAGCTGGTGGCCTTTACCGGAAATTCCGGTGTGGGCAAGAGCAGCATCCTGAACCGGCTGGCACCGGAGCTGAATCTGGCCACCGGAGAAGTTTCCGAGAAGCTGGGCCGGGGCCGGCATACCACCCGGCATGTGGAGCTTTACCGCCTGGGAGAGGACACCTACGTTGCCGATACGCCGGGCTTCTCTTCCTTCGATACCGACCAGATGGATGTGATCCTGAAGGAGAATCTGCAGTATGCCTTCCCGGATTTTGGCCCCCACATCGGCAAATGCCGGTTTGATGACTGCTCCCACAGAAAGGAACCGGACTGTGCCGTCCGGGCAGCCTTTGAAGCAGGGGAGATTGGAAGAAGCCGGTATGACAGCTATTTGAAGCTGTACGAAAAGGCAAGTCAGATCAACCTTTGGGAACTGAAAAAGTAATGTATCATGTAAGGGAGGACCGGCAGTCCTCCCTTATGCTGGTTTTTATAAAATGCGTATACGGGAGTTTCTGTTCAGAAAAGCAAAACCGAGTGATTCATCCGCTGTGCAGGGGATAATCACTCGGTTTGTTATATTCAAAAACAATTATCGTCAGGAACATGCTCCATAATATCTTCGACCTGACACTGAAGAATATTGCAAAGCTTATCGATTGTATTTACCTCGACATTTCTGTTATGCTTCAGACGATTGATCTGTGATCGATTCACATTATGGTGGGTATACAAATCATATTGGGTAATACCGCGGTCTTTCATTGTCAGCCATAGGCGGTCATATTTAATCAAATGTCAGCACCCTCCAATCTATACTTGATTTTTGCTTATTATCACAGTAAAATCGTCTTAGGGATAGTGTTCACATAAGAACACTACGATACACGGAGGTATTATATGGAAAATGTGTTGAGGACTATAGCACAGGCGAATGAAGAAGAATCAAAAATATATCTGGAAGCAGCTATTCGAAGAAGAGAAGAACTGCTCGATGGTGGGGAAATCATCTGCGCGGAGTTTTCGAAGGAAAAAATTCAGCGGCTGACGGCCATTCTGGAGCAATTTTCCGAGACGTAGAAAGATGCGCGCAGTACGATGTGTTATATTGTGGGGCGTCCGCACAGGGGGCGCCCCGCAGTGCGAAGAAAAGAATGGAACGTAATCGTTTCAGAAAAGTTCTATCAATACCAAAATACTGACTTCGCAGAATGAACGAATTTTTATGATGTTCTTTGTGATTTTTTCTGAAATTCTGCTTGACAAATGGGAATATGCATGTTATATTATTCAAGCGCGTGTAAGGAATAAGTATGCGCGCACTGCGATGATGCGGGAGATTGCGTTGAAAGACGGTAACTTCCGCGGAGTATGTCCGGTCATCGGGCGGCTGAACTGCTTCTGAAGCGCTTGCGTATATCGCTGCGCAATGAAGAATGGGTCGGCCTCGGTCGGCCATTTTTCATGGCTCGGAGTGATACGCACGGCGGCGCGGACAAAACAGTTCGACCGTACCCAGACACCACGCAAACTGAGTACGTAATTCAAGGAGGAAAACAAACCATGGCAAACCAGATGATCCGCATTCGGCTGAAGGCTTACGATCACCAGCTGATCGACTCCAGCGCTGCAAAGATCGTGGAGACCGCAAA
>JAFQHF010000023.1 GCA_017398105.1 Oscillospiraceae bacterium
ATGCTTTTGGTAGCTGACATGATATGGGTACAATCGTCTGCCTTGTAATCATTCCAGCAGTCAGAGTATCTTTTCTCGCCAGCCTTATATGCGACAATCTGGCAGACGTTTGGCTGTTGCTTTGCTATCAGGTCATGCAGTTCTTCTTGATTCATAAGTGTATCTCACTTTCCTTTATTCTTACTAAAACTAAGCATAAGGGAATTAAAAATTGATTTCAAGTATTTTTTGCATTCTTCTTAGAACTGTTTCTGTTTTCGGGAAATACGATTTTTCTTGTGTGAGGAAGTCACGGAAGAAAACAAATTCCTCTGGTAGAATAAGGCCATAAAGAAAAACAAATACTACTTCAAAACACGGAGGAATACAATATGAAAAAATATGTCTGCGACGTTTGCGGTTGGGAATACGACGAGGAACTGGGCTACCCCGAGGGTGGCATTGCCCCCGGCACCAAGTGGGAGGACATCCCCGAAGATTTCCAGTGCCCCCTGTGCATGGTCGATAAGGACCAGTTTTCTGAAGAATGAACACCTGAAGCGGTGTGGCTGAAACGCCGCACCGCTTCTTTGCATAGATCGGAGGAAAGACTATGAAAAAAGTATTGATGATCGTAGGATCTTTGAGAAAGGATTCTTTCAACCTGCAATTGGCTAAGGTTGCGGAGAAAATACTGGAAGGACAGACGGAGGTCCGTTATCTGCACTATGCAGATATGCCCTTTATGAATCAGGACATCGAGTTCCCCACGCCGGAGAGCGTTGCGAGGGTGCGTCAAGAGGTTTTGGCGGCGGACGGTATCTGGATATTCAGCCCGGAGTATAACTACCAGATTCCCGGTGTGTTGAAGAATCTGCTGGACTGGCTGTCCCGCCCCTTGGCTCCCAATGATTGGGAACGGGGTTCCGCGGTGAAGGGAAAGAGCGTTACTATTTCTGGTGTGGCAGGCCGAAGCGGTGCCGCCGGTGTCCGGAAGCATTTGAGTGCGCTTCTGGAGGTTATGTCCATGAAACTGATTGGCGGCATGGGAACGGGCATATCCGCAGATGCTGAAAGCTTTGCTACCAACAAACTGCACTTGTCGGAAGAAAACCATGCAGCATTGCAGGCGCAGGCAGAGCTGTTTTTTTCTCAGATCCTGTAAAATAACGGGAGGTGCAATATGAGAAAAAGACCTATTACAAGGGCGCTGATTCTGCTGCTGGTAACTGCCATCGGTCTGGGCGGCTGTGCCACTGAGGCCCCTCCGGCTGCCCTTACGGAAACAGAAGCTGTGCAGACAAACACATTGGAGGTGGAAATCATGGACTTTTCCCATGAAACAGAACATGTAATTTATCTGGCAGGAGGCTGCTTCTGGGGACTGGAACAGCTGATGCAGTCCATTCCCGGTGTCATCGATGCCGAAAGCGGCTATGCCAACGGCACCGGAGAGCAGGATGCAAACTATTCGGCAGTCTGCGCCGGAGATACCGGCTTTAGGGAGACGGTAAGGGTAGCATACGATCCGGAGCAGGTTAGCCTGGATGCCCTGCTGCTTGCCTATTTCTATGTGATCGATCCTACGGTGCAGAACCGTCAGGGCAACGACATCGGCACCCAGTACCAGACCGGCGTTTACTACACCAATGATGCGGCAAAAGAAACCGTGGAGCGGATCGCAGAACTGGAGCGCAGCCGCAATGCGAAATTCTTTGTGGAGATCGGCCCCTTGCTGAACTACTATCCGGCGGAGGAATACCATCAGAATTATCTGGAAAAGAATCCTTACGGCTACTGCCACATTCCCTGGGAGGAAATGAAACTATTCTCCAGCCTTCGCATTGACCCCGGCGACTATCAGAAGCCAGCGGCGGAGGTGATCCGGGACAAGCTGACTGCGGAGCAGTATGCCGTCACCCAGGAAAGCGGGACGGAATATCCCTATCAGAATGAATTCTGGAATCATTTCGCCAAAGGCATCTATGTGGATATCGTTACCGGAGAGCCGCTGTTTTCCTCCACGGATAAATACGAGAGCAGCTGTGGCTGGCCTGCCTTCACAAAGCCCATTGAAGAACCTTCTATCGTGGAGATCGAGGACAACAGCCACGGAATGCAGCGCGTTGAGGTGCGAAGCCGGGCAGGCAATTCCCATCTGGGCCATGTCTTTGAAAATGATCCCGAATCCCCCAACGGTGTCCGGTACTGCATTAACAGCGCATCCCTGCGTTTCATTCCCTATGACGAAATGGAAGCCGAAGGCTATGGATACCTGATGGACATCTTTGAATGATCCACGGCAGACAACAAAAAATCGCCCCTTGCGGGACGTGAAAAAGGAAAAGAAATGACCCTTGATCTTTTTTTCTTCAAGATCAAGGGTCATCAATTGTAGATGGGATCAATCATTTACGTAACCTCTTACTTTCTATAGATTTGTTTTTAGGGGAGTTTACTTAGTACATTGGACTCACTCCTTTTTTGTATCTTCATATTAACGCAGGTTCGCCGGCTTTTCAAGATGGGATGTTCCATAAGAAAATGCGATAAATATCGGATAAAATGCGGATGGACAAATAGATATTCTGTGTGATATAATATTTATGTTGGGCGGCCTTTGGGCTGCTTTTTTGCTAAAGAAGCTCTGGATGGAAGGGAAAGAGAGATATGGAAAAAACATCGGTTGAAAGATCCATTCACGCAAGAAAAATCAGCCACCCCAATTGGATCTACGATACCCTGGGACTGGTTTGGAAGCTGTTTGTTTACCCCAAGTATCACGTGCACTACACCTTCAAGAAGGATTTTCGCAAGGTGGAGGGGCCGTTCTTCTTCATCAGTAACCATGCGTCCCGCTTAGACTACATCTTCGTGGGCGCACCTCTGCTGCCGCTGAAGATGAATTTCGTGGCAGGCTATAACGAGTTCCACCGTTCCCATCTGTCTTTGGTGTTCAATCTGCTTCGGGTGATTCCCAAGAAGAATTTTACGCCGGATCTTTACACGGTGAAGGAAATCAGCCGGGTCATCAAGTCCGGCCATGGCGTGTGCATTTTCCCGGAGGGTATGAGCTCCATTTCCGGCGCTAACCAGCCTGTGGCCCTGGGCACAGGCAAGCTGTTCAAGCACCACAAGGTGCCGGTCTACTACAGCGTGATCCGGGGCGGCTATCTTACCAGCCCCAAGTATAACCTTCGTGACCGGGTGGGACATGTAGAGGTGGAGTATGACCAGCTGTTCACAGTGGAGGACCTGGAACGCATGACACCTGCTGAGATCGAATCCAAGATCAATCATGCCATCTATCATGATGATTATGCATGGAACAAGATCCACAAGCACCATTACGACATCGGAGAGAATGGTGCCGAGGATCTGGAAGATTTGCTCTTCTGGTGCCCCCGCTGCGGCAAGCAGCACACTATGGCAACCAAGGGTAATACGATATTCTGCACCGAATGCGGCAATGGTGCTACGCTGCTGGATACCTATGAGCTGGTTCCCTTTGACGATAACTGCGTGATCCCCGAGACCCAGACCGCCTGGTTCAATCTGGAACGGGAGATGATCCGCAAGGAAGTGCAGCAGGAGGACTTCGTGTTGGAAGAGCAGGTGCAGCTTGGTATGCTGCCGGAATTTGAGTTACTGAAGAATCAGGCGACCTCTGAGATTATCGGCAGCGGAACACTGCGGCTGGACCGTACGGGTCTTAGCTACACCGGCACCAAAAATGGTGAGCCCTTTACCTTCCATATTCCCAGCGTGGCATTGCCTACATACGGCATGTGCACGGACCTGAGCCGCTTTTACACCTTCGTCAACGGAGAATTCGTGGAGTTCTATCCGGAGCATCGCACTGTAGAAAAGTTCTTCCTGGCAACGGAAGAACTGCACCGGCTGAACGGCGGCAAGTGGAAGGATTTTGATTTCAGTCCGGAAGCCTAATAGAAAACAACAAACCGCTCTTGCTTCCCAAGCAAGGGCGGTTTTTCATGGTGGGCCAGGTTGGACTCGAACCAACGATGGTAAAACCGGCGGATTTACAGTCCGCTGCCATAGCCGCTAGGCGACTGACCCATATGGGGTAGATGACGGGAATCGAACCCGCGATAGGCGGAACCACAATCCGCTGCCTTACCGCTTGGCTACATCCACCATGATTGGTGCGGACAGGGGGTGGTGCTCCGCGCAGCGAATGAATAATACCAATGATTGCCGGTGGCAATCATACCCTGATACAATCGAACCCCCGACCCACGCCTTAAAAGGGCGCTGCTCTACCAGCTGAGCTATGTCCGCATATTTGGCGGAGCGCGCAGAACTCGAATCTGATACCGATTGCTCAGTACGATCCGCTTAGCAGGCGGTCCCTGGACCTCCCAGGTTCACGCTCCATATATACTTAATTTGTTGAAGAGTGTTTTGAGGTGTGCTATAATCAGTTAAGAATACTTGAATTTGTAGGTGAGTATATGAAAAACCTATATATAGTTGGTGGAACAATGGGTGTTGGAAAAACCGCCGTTTGCCAGCAACTTAAAAGGATTTTACCGAATAGTGTGTTTCTTGATGGTGACTGGTGCTGGGATGCAGACCCATTCCAAGTAACCGATGAAACAAAATCTATGGTGACAGATAATATTTGCTACTTACTCAATAACTTTTTGCATTGCTCAGCGTATGAGAATGTGATTTTCTGTTGGGTAATGCATCAGCAATCTATCATTGATTCTGTCGTAGAAAAACTGGATACACAAAACTGTGATGTGAAATGTATTTCGCTTATTGCTGACGAAGCCAATTTACGCAAGAGATTAATTAAGGATGTGGAAAACGGCATTCGTTTTGAGGATGTAATTGAAAGAAGTGTAACAAGAATACCTCTGTATGACACACTCAAAACGGTAAAAATTGACACCAACGAAAAAACCGTGGCTATGATTGCCAACGAAATCAAACAGTTGTGATGTTGTCAATTCCAATAGGTCGAACAGTTAGGAAAATAAGAATTTGACGGTCAATTTTCACTCTACCATAGGTTTATTTCTCCTCACTAAACCAATGGTAGGTGTGTTTTATGCGAAATAGCGGTTACACTGTATGCGAAAGGAGGCAGCCTATGAACCAAATTAAAATCGGAAGATTTATTGCCGAGTGCAGAAAGAAATCAAACTTAACACAAATGCAGTTGGCAGAAAAACTGGGTATCACCGATAAAGCAATATCCAAGTGGGAACGGGGCGTGGCAATGCCCGATACTTCGATAATGCTTGAACTGTGTGATATTCTTTGCATCAGTGTAAATGAATTATTAAGTGGGGAGAAAATCATTATGGAAAATAGCAATCAGAAAAACGAACAGCTTTTGCTTGATATGGCGAAAGAATTGGAAAAGAAAAACAAAACAATTTGGTCTTCTATGTGGGCAATTATGATTGTAAGTATGGCAGTCCTAATTGCAGGTATCTTTATTGCAGCATTTTTGATTCCCGAAGGAGTGTGGCTGCTTGTCACAAT
>JAFQHF010000183.1 GCA_017398105.1 Oscillospiraceae bacterium
CAATAACGTGGGGCCCCTTTTGCAAAACACTGGAGGATTGAAATGGAGATATTCGTTGTCATTTGGCTCGTTCTTTTTATCTATATCATTGCAAAAAATATCGGTCAGTTCATTGAGAACGAGAATTCTCCGGTATTGACTGTATCTGCCACAATCGTGGATAAGAGAAGAAGGACACACCACCACCATCACAGCAATGGCCACCATGTTAGTCATTCCTATCTCGTTACATTCGAAACTCAGGATGGTGAGCTTCTGGAGCTTCGTGTTAAGCGATACGAGTACAACGAGCTGGAAGTCGGCGACCGTGGCATGCTGACCCACCAAGGCACTCGGTATAAGGGTTTTGAGCGTTAATGATAGTCTGATAAGAGGGTGTATCAAATGACATACTACGATGAAAAGTTAAAGGCATTGCAGGAGAAAATCTCCCGCTCTCGTCAGCTCACATCGATGCTGAAGGAGCTGCGCGGCCAAAGAGACACCATCGCTGCCCGTGTTCGGGAGCTTGAAGCGATCAAGGTGGATGAGCAGGCCGATGTGGATCGTCTGGAAGGACGAAGCCTTGCATCGTTCTTCTACAATGTGATCGGCAAAATGGACGAGCGGCTCAATAAGGAACGCGAGGAGGCTTACGCCGCCAGAGTCAAGTACGATGCCGCTGCCAGAGAGCTGGAGGCAATTGACGGAGATATCCAGCGGTGCGAGTCTGAACTCAGTGGCCTGCGGGGTTGCGAACGAGAGTACGAAGCAACCCTCCGAGAGAAGGCCAACGCTGTGAAGTCCGCAGGCGGTGCGCGTGCCGAGGAGATCCTCAAACTGGAAGAACGCCATGCGTATCTGGAAAGCCAGAAGAAGGAACTGCGTGAGGCCATCTCCGCAGGTAATTCCGCTCGAAGCACAGCTGAGAGTGTTCTGAGCAGCTTGGATAGCGCTGAAGGCTGGGGAACCTGGGATCTGCTGGGTGGTGGTCTGCTGGCTGACATGGCAAAGCACAGCCATCTCGACGAGGCGCAGGGAGCTATTGAGCGGCTCCAGTCGCAGCTCCGCCGTTTCAAAACTGAACTGGCCGACGTGACGATCCACGCCGATATGCAGGTCAATGTGGATGGCTTCCTTCGTTTTGCCGACTATTTCTTCGACGGCCTGTTCGCTGACTGGGCGGTAATGGATAAGATCAGCCAATCCCAGAGTCAGGTGCAAAGCACCAAAAACCAAATTGATAGCGTCCTGTCCCGACTGAACTCCATGATGAGCGCGGCAGAACGGGAGCAAGCTCAGACAAAGAGCAAGCTGGACGCACTGGTATTAGAAGCATAACTATGAAATAAGGAGGATATGTCGTATGCGTTATGAAATTAAGGGCGGCGCTTTTCCCATTGTCGTGTGTAATCTGGAAAGCGGCGAAAAGATGATAACCGAGCGGGGCTCCATGGTATGGATGAGTCCCAATATGCAGATGGAAACTCGCGGTGGTGGTCTCGGCAAGATGTTTGCAAAAGCCTTCGCCGGTGAGAGTATGTTCCAAAATATTTACACTGCCAGGGGTGCGGGTATGATCACCTTCGGCTCCAGCTTCCCCGGCCAGATCAAGGCCATCAACATCGGTCCCGGTCAGGAAATGATCGTCCAGAAGAGTG
>JAFQHF010000184.1 GCA_017398105.1 Oscillospiraceae bacterium
AGTGCAAAAAATTTTGCCGTTCCTATCCGACACTTGGCCATTGTGTCGGATAGGTCGGGCGGTTATTCGGGCAAGTCAATCTTGCCGACAAAGCTGTAATAAATCTCAATGTCCTGCCTGCGGGTGCCGTTCTCATCATAGCTGCACTCATGCACCACAATTTTCTCGATCATTTCCCGCAAGAGAGTGGGGGTCAGTTCTTCAAAGGCAAGGTGCTTGCGGACAATGCCCATAAATTTCTCGGCGTTGACGGTAGCTGCCTGTGACTTGTCCAGTTCGGCTTGCAGGGCGGCGGCTCTCTTTTTCAGCTCCGCTTGCTCGGCTTCGTAGTCAGCCGACAGTTCCATGAAACGCTCATCGCTGATTTTGCCGTTTACATTGTCCTCATACAGCCGCTTGATAATGCGGCTGATTTCAGAAATGCGTTCCTGCGCCTGTTCAAGCTGCTTGATGGCTGCGGCGGTCTTTCGCTTGCCGCCGATCTCGTTCTGCTGGACAAGTAGTTTCACAAACCGGCTCTCATGCTTGGCTGCGTATTCGGTCACTTGCCGGAGATTTGCCAGGACACCAGCGGTCAACAGATCGGTGCGGATAAAGTGCGCCGTACAGTTGCGGGTGCGCTTCTTGTAGCTGCCGCAGATGTAGCAGTCCTGTTTGCGGTCTTTGTTCTGATACCGCTGCTGATACAGCACATGGCCGCAGTCGGCGCAGAACAAAATCCCGGAGAACAGCCCCACTTCATCGTAGCGGTTCGGGCGTTTGCGCTGTTTGCGTAACTCCTGCACCCGTTCCCATGTTTCCTTGTCGATGATCGGCTCATGGTGGTTCTCGAAAATGGCCTGCTTCTCGACGGGGTTCTCTATGCTGTGCTTGACCTTATAAGAAGGCTTTTCCGTTTTGAAGTTCACCAGACATCCGGTGTACTCTCGGTTTTCGAGGATATGAACGACGGTGTTGGTCGCCCATTTGCACTCATAGCCTGGGTGATAACGGCGGGTGCTGCCTGTCCGCTGATATTCCAGCGTCCCCGGCGTGGGGATTTGCTGCTCCGTCAGCATACGGGCAATCTTGGTCGGGCCGTTCCCGGCAAGGCAAAGCTGGTAAATCTGCTGCACCACCGGGGCGGCTTCCTCGTCTATAATAAAATTCTCGTCCTCGTCCATCACATAGCCGTAAACCGGCTTGCTGGTAACAGGCTTGCCGCTCATGCCTTTTGACTTTTTCACTGCCTTGATTTTCTTGCTCGTATCTCTCACCAGCCATTCATTGAACAGATTTCGCAGCGGGGTAAAATCGTTGTCCATGCCCTCGCTGGCACTGTCCACATTATCGTTGACAGCGATAAAACGCACACCCTTTTGAGGGAACAGCATTTCCGTGTAAAACCCTACCTGCAAGTAGTTTCGCCCTAACCGGCTCATGTCCTTGACGATGACCGTACCCACTTTCCCGGCTTCAATGTCCGCAAGCATGGCTTGAAATCCGGGCCGCTGGAAGTTCGCGCCGGAAAAACCGTCGTCGGTGTACCAGCGCAGATTGGTAAAGCCGTTCTGTTTTGCGTAGGTTTCGAGTATCCTTTTTTGGTTCGATATGGAATTACTCTCGCCTTGCAATTCATCCTCGTGGGACAATCTCGGATAAAGGGCGGTAATGAGGTTTTGGGTGGCTTGTCTTAACATAAAATCCTCCGTTTCCGACAGCCAGCCCCACTATTCCGTGGTTTCATTGTACCACGGAACGGCGGGGGCTGTACAGCGGCAAAAGCGTTAAATTTGCTTCTTTACAGCTTTTCAATTTTCCGATTTTTATGGTATGGGTTGTCGTCCCATATTTGCAGTAGAAAAGTTCATAACTCCGTGGTATACTCTGATTTAACAAAAAAATCAGAAGTTAAAGGAGAAAACATGAAGTATACAATAGATGAATTAACCGCGGCCAAAAGGCAAATTGATTCAACTCTGCACAAGCTAAGAGAAACAGTAAAAACATTTGAATCAAAGGATAATTCCGAGCGTTATAAATCACAAATCACATTGGCAAAGAGAAGAATAAAAGCCTTTGAAATTGCAAATTATTTTATAGAGAATGAGATTAAGAATTGCTAAAGCACTTCCGATTTTCGTTCCAGCGGTCATGCTCCCTGGCATGGCCGCTTTTCCATGCCCCGGTTCACGCCGGATAAGTCGGCTCCTGTGTAGCAGCGGCTTCCGCTTCCAGTACCCGCGCCATTTTGTCGGCGGCTGTGGTTGTGGTGTCTTTCTTGAAATAGCCGGACACGACAAGGACGGAATTGCCCATGCGGATTTCCGTCACACAGTCAGGGCGGCGGGTGGTGCGGGTGTCGTGCTGCTTGTTATCTGCCATAGGCAATACTCCTTTCAGTCGGTAATCAGTTTCTTCATGCTCTCCATTTTCCGCTTGGCGGTTTCCTGCCGGAAGTTGTCGCCGGTAAAGCGTACCGGGACGCACATG
>JAFQHF010000185.1 GCA_017398105.1 Oscillospiraceae bacterium
GGGAGGTGAGAGGGATCTCCACGGCGAGGGCGGGGACAATGAGGAAAATGCAAAGGGTAAGGGACAGGAACAGGGAAAGACAGCGTTTCATAGTGTTGCCTCCTATGGTGGTTTGCTCCACTGTATGAAAAAATGTGGCGGGGTATACGCCGAATTTCGCCTTGCATTGGCAGAGGGAGTGTGGTATGATAGCAGGGAACTTGATATTGATGCAGGATTCGTACATCGGTAGTACATCGGCTTCCCAAGCCGAGGAGGCGGGTTCGACTCCCGTATCCTGCTCCAAAAAAATAAACGCCCGTGTGGGCGTTTATTTTTTTGGCAAGCAGTCGTGGAGTCGAACAGGGCGGCGGTCCGCAGACCGCTAAGGCAATATGCCGATGGCATATTGCCTTAGCCCGCGGGAGACTCCCGTTCTACCTCGGCTACTATTTTGTCGGTGACGCTTGGTTGAAATGTTCATAATTTGGTGGTATGCTTGGAAAAAAGTCCACTTTTGAAAGGAGATCAAGGGATGAAAAAACCGAGAGCGAAGAAATTGCTTATTGCGGCTGCTGTGCTGCTTGTTGTCGCTGTTGCCTATCTCGTCTATAGCAGACCTATGACCATTCAGCAGCGCTATCCCATGCTCACACCTGAAAAATGCGTGGAGCTTCGCGGCTACTATCGTGTAGGTGCGGAGGAAGTGTTACAAGAAGTTACGATTGATAAAAACAGCGAAGAATTTGCTGTGCTGTTTGATTTGCTGTATGAGCAGGAGTATCGCCGCAGTTTAAGAGATCTTGTTTCCGGCGGCACACGAGTCCATGTGACAGAGCCGGAGGATTTTCAATGGGAAGTTCTGTTTTTCTTTGAAGATGTTGTGCTGCCCGATGGCAGTATGGGCTCCGGAACGATGCTGCAGATCCAAAACTGGTATGGCGAGTTGGGGATCTCCTTCGATGGAGAGCAGACCGAGTACGATACGGATGGGCAGGAAGAATGGGCGAAGGAGATTCTTTCCGTTATTCAATAATGCTGTAAAAACCCTGAAAGGAGGAACTCTATGACCACCTATCAACCTACCAAACGATTTGTGACCCTTGCCGTGGTGCTGGCGCTGGTGCTGAGTTTGCTGACCGTTGCCTATGCCGATTTTGGCCCTAAGCCCTCGGTGCGGGTGAGTTTTGAGAACATGGGAGAGGAGTTTTGTTACGGTACGCTCCTGTCGGCGCGGGAGTCCACAGGCCCGTCCAGCGCATGGGACGGCGATCCCGAACACGCCCGCCACAACGGCGTGGAAGGCTACGGCTCCTACGGGCTGGAGGAGGAGATCTGGCACGCCTTCGTGGGATATGAGGACAAGGACGGCTACTACTTCCTACAGGAGGGCTGGGTCGTCAGCAACCAGCAGGAACTGGCATGGACGTACTATCCCCCCAACCCCTTCAAGATTTTACTCTATTTCCCTGAGACGGGGGAGTTTATGACCAGCGGCATCTACGAGCGCTACGCCTTCGACAGCTACTTTACGGTGGATATGGCGGAGGTGGACGAGAATGGCTTGCTACTGGCGGAGAAGTCCTACCGCTACGGCCCTGAGATCGCCTCGTTTTTCGCGCGATTCCTGCTGACCTTCGCTGTGGAGATGGGCATCGCCCTGCTCTTTGGTTTCCGCGAGAAAAAGCAGCTCCTGTTGCTGCTGTGGGTCAATGGCGCAACACAGCTGATTCTCAATGTGCTGCTGAACAT
>JAFQHF010000024.1 GCA_017398105.1 Oscillospiraceae bacterium
GCTTGCAGCGTAATCTGACAGCTCCCTTTACACAAGGGTAAGCGAAGCGCAGTCAGCGGAAGTGAATGACAGCCCGGTGGGCTGTCAGAGCCGCTGACCGGGCTGCCCGCAGGCAGCCTTGGGCGCTCCCGCGCCAGAGGTTTTTGACACGCTGGAAAGGACGGGGAATAACTTCCCCGCCCTTATGTATCCTGTCAGGAATTTCTCTTTTTCAGAGCCTTTACGGTTTCCTTGATCTTTTCTTCCTTGTAGCCGTTTTCCACAGCCAGCTTGGTGTAGTGCCGGTGCATCAGGGCATTGTCCATGATCCCGTAGCAGATGGCGGCGGTAGCCAGGCAGGAGGCGTTGTTGGGGTCCAGATCCAGGGCCTGAATGGCCTGGTCAAGACCTTCCTCGTAGTTGCCTTCCGCTACATAGACGGTTGCCAGACGGCTCCAGGCATCCACATTCTTCGGCTCCAGCTCGGTGGCGAATTCATAGGCCTCCCGTGCCTTGTCCAGCTGCCCCTGACGCTGATAGCAGTCACCGATGGTGGAGGACAGGGCGCAGGTGGGATGGATCACCAGAGCCTTGTTGTATTCCCGGATGGAATCCTTGTATTTCTGCAATGAGAAATAGACCTTGGCAGAGGCCATGGCAACGGCATAGCGTTCCTTTTCACCGGTGCACAGGGGGGCCAGCTTTTCCAGCTTGGCAATGGCGGCCTTGGGCATATTCTTGCCGTAGTTATCCAGAGCAGCATGGAACTGGGCACCCAGCTTTTCATTGTCTGCGAAGGCATCCAGGGCGAAATCACCCAAAAATTCCTGCTTCACCGCTTCGGCGGTCTTTGTGGCACCCTTTTTGGGCTTGGACAGGAAAGCAACAAGAACCAGCATGCCGGCACCGACCAGGATCATGGTCGTGGGAGGCATACCGCCGGCAAAGACCCGGCCGGACAAGGAAATAAAGAACAGCATCATCAGTACGGGGATGAGTAAGGAACCCAGCTTCTTCATGGAAAATAACTCCTGTCTATGGTAGAATAGAATTACTATACACGAAAAAACAGGAATAGTAAAGAAAAATTATGCGGAATGCCAATGAAAATGGAACATGGCGCATTTCAATTGCCCATAAGGCAAGACATTCCTGTGAGACGGGCTTTTGTGGTTTCTTTCCTGATAAATCACAAAGGAGCAGCACCCGGCGGTTGCTGCTCCTTCAATGAAATGTGTCAGTCTTATTTTCTCAGAATTCCTTCCTCAGCTCCATGTAGAAGGCGGCGTGGGCGGCGTTGCGGTAGGGATTCAGCCAGAGATTGCCGATGTTGGCGGTCAGGGCAGCCAGGAACATCCAGCCGAAGAAGCTTAAGTCCAGCAGGAACAGATCCATTTTGTGCCCGTCCATGATCTGCTTGGAGCGGTCGATGGCCTGGGATGCGGTCAGCTCCGGGAATTCCACCATCAAAAACGGGGTCATGGCATAGCGGTAGGAAGCCACGATGCCGGGAATGATGAACAGCAGTCCCCAAAGAATAACATACAGCTCCCGCAGGAAGCTCTGGGCGAAGCCGTCACCGAACCGGTCAAAGTAGGAGAACAGGTCGTTGAACTCTCCGTCGCCCCGATTCTGCTGGCGCAGCAGGAATTGCGCATAGCCCAGCTGCAGCACGCCGCCGATCAGGAATGCGGCCAGTCCCAGGACACCGCCGTTGAAGCCGATCTTCACGCCGTTGGAAAGGGTGACCTTGCCGAAATCTGCGTAATGCTTTGCCACATGGGTCTGAACCTCCGGCAGGAAGGATACGCCCACGATCAGGCCGCCCAATAATGCGGCCACCGCCGCGATCCCGATGGAGACACCCCAGCGGCCCTGCAGGGAATCTCTCGCTTTCTGACGAAAATATGCACTGTCCATAGACAAGCCTCCTTTCTGTTTCTGCTTTTATTATACTGAAGCATCTGCAGAAAAACATGACAAAAGTGTAAATTACCAGAAATCCTCTGTAGGGCGGGCTGCCTCAGCCCGCCGCACAGCTGGATTTCCCACGTGCGACGGCGGCTTGAGGGCAAGCCGTCCTACAGATGACTGCAAAAAATGACCGCACCCATATTTGGATGCGGTCAGATTTCTTACTTGCCGGGCTTGAAGGAGTCCTTCAGGCTGACGGAGCGGTTGAATACCAGGTGCTCGGGGGAAGAGTCCTTGCTGTCGGGGCAGAAGTAGCCCAGACGCATGAACTGGTAGCTGGCGGGAGCCTTGGCATCGCGCAGGGAAGCTTCCACCTTGCAGCCGGTGAGCACTTCCAGGGAGTGGGGATTCAGGCAGGCCATGTAATCCTTGCCGGCGGCATCGGGGTCAGCATCCTCAAACAGGTTGCTGTACTGACGAACCTCTGCATCCACAGCAGTCTCAGCGTCTACCCAGTGGATGGTTGCGCCCTTGACCTTGCGGCCGTCGGCGGGATCACCGCCCCGGGATTCGGGGTCATAGGTTGCCAGCACTTCCACCACATTGCCGTTCTCATCGGTCACGCAGCCGGTGCACTTGATCAGGTAGGCACCCTTCAGGCGGCACTCGGGGCCCTCGGGATACAGGCGCTTGTACTTGGGGATAGGCTGAGCCAGGAAGTCGTCCGCTTCGATCCACAGGTTCCGGGAGAAGGTGACCTCACGGGTGCCGTCCTCGGGGCGGTTGGGGTTGTTCTCCACGGTGACGGTCTCGGACTTGCCCTCGGGATAGTTGGTGATGGTCAGCTTGATGGGCTTCAGAACGGCCATAACGCGCCGGGCGGTCTCGTTCAGGTCTTCGCGCAGGCAGAACTCCAGGAAGGCCAGGGGAATGGTATTGGGGCTCTTGGCAACGCCCACACGCTCGCAGAAGTTGCGGATGGCCTTGGGGGTGTAGCCACGGCGGCGCAGACCGCACAGGGTGGGCATACGGGGATCATCCCAGCCGGAAACGTAGCCGTTTTCCACCAGATTTCTCAGCTTGCGCTTGGACAGAACGGTGTGGTCGATGCCCAGACGGGCAAACTCGATCTGCCGGGGGGTGTGGGGCACGGAGACGTTCTCCACCACCCAGTTGTACAGGGGACGGTGGTTTTCGAACTCCAGGGAGCACAGGGAATGGGTGATGCCTTCCAGAGCATCCTGAATGGGATGGGCGAAGTCGTACATGGGATAGATGCACCACTTGTCGCCCTGGCGGTGATGGTGCATGTGGCGGATGCGGTAGATAACGGGGTCGCGCATGTTGAAGTTGCCGGAGGCCAGGTCGATCTTGGCTCTCAGGGTATACCGGTTGTCCTCGAATTCACCGGCGCGCATCCGGGCGAACAGATCCAGGCTCTCCTCTATGGGACGGTCCCGGTAGGGGGAGATGGCGGGGGTATTCAGGTCGCCGCGATACTCCTTGAACTGCTCGGGGGTCAGCTCGCAGACGTAGGCCAGGCCCTTTTTGATCAGCTCCACAGCGTACTCGTAGTCCTTCTCGAAGTAGTCGGAGCCATAGTAGAACCGGTCGCCCCAGTCAAAGCCCAGCCAGTGGATATCCTCCTTGATGGCCTCCACGAACTCCACATCTTCCTTGGTGGGGTTGGTATCGTCCATACGCAGATTGCACAGGCCGTTGTATTTTTCGGCGGTGCCGAAGTCGATGATCAGTGCCTTGCAGTGACCGATGTGCAGATAGCCGTTGGGCTCGGGCGGAAAACGGGTGTGGACGGTCTGACCGGCATACCGGCCGCCCTCGGCGATATCCTCATCGATAAAAGCATGGATGAAATTTTTGCTTTCAGTGATCTCAGCCATAGATTTTACATCCTCTCTTGTCATGTTAGAGTTTTCCAATAATTCATCATTATACCCCATCGGGACGGGATTTGCAACAAAAAATCCTGCCACAATCCAGCTTTTTCCCGGGGGCGGCTTGTGTGAAATCTGCACGAAAGGTGCCTTCCCGGCAAAATTCAAAAACATTTTATGAAAACTTAAATTTTATGGTTGTCAATTCGGCTATGATACGTTAAAATAGGAAAGGATATAGGAACCTGAGAGAAGAGAAGGAGTGAACCGATTTGTCTGAACTGAAATACAAGCGCATCCTGCTCAAAGTCAGCGGCGAGGCCCTTGGAGAACGGACTGCGGCCGGTGACGGCTTCGGTCTGGATTTTGCGAAGATTAATGCGGTCTGCGCTTCCATCAAGGAATGCGTGGATATGGGTGTCCAGGTTGGCCTGGTCATCGGCGGCGGCAACTTCTGGCGGGGCGTGAAGAACGGCAGCGGCAAGATGCAGCGTTCCCATGCCGATGCCATGGGTATGCTGGCCACCGTTATGAATGCCATTGCCGTGGCCGATGCTCTGGAGGAGCACGGAATGGATGCCCGGGTACTTACCGCTGTGGAGATGCACAAGTTTGCCGAATACTTCACCCGGGATACCGCCAACCGGTATCTCAACGAGGGTAAGGTCGTCCTGTTTGCGGCCGGCACCGGTAATCCCTATTTCTCCACCGACACCGGCGCGGTGCTCCGTGGCGTGGAGATCGAGGCGGATGCTGTGCTGATGGCAAAGAACATTGACGGCATCTATTCCGCAGACCCCCATAAGGACCCCACTGCCGTCAAGTACGACAGCCTGACCTATGCCCAGGTGCTGGAGCAGGGTCTGAAGGCCACCGATGTGACCGCCATGGCTCTGGCAATGGACAACAACATGCCCATGGTCTGCTTCGGCCTGGCAGAAGAAAACAGCATTGTTCGTGTGGTTCGCGGTGAAAAGATCGGAACCACCGTCACCAATGAATAATAAGGAGGACAAAACTATGCCCGTTGATTTTAAGGATTTCGCAAGAAGAATGGACAAGGCTCTGGATCACCTGAATGAGGAATTTGGCGCTGTCCGTGCCGGCCGTGCCAATGCCAAGGTTCTGGACCGTATCACCGTGGAATATTATGGAAGTGCCACGCCCCTGAACGGTGTTGCCACCATCTCCACCCCCGATGCCCGTACCCTGGTGATCCAGCCCTGGGATACCAAGCTGCTGAAGGACATCCAGAAGGCCATCCAGACCTCCGAGCTGGGCATCAACCCCCAGAACGACGGCCGCGTCATCCGTCTGGTCTTCCCCCAGCTGACGGAGGAACGCCGTAAGGATCTGACCAAGCAGGTCAAGAAGTATGCCGAGGAAGCCAAGGTGGCCATGCGCAACATCCGCCGCGACGGCATGGATTACGTCAAGAAGCTGAAGAAGAACTCCGAGATCACCGAGGATGACCAGAAGAAGGCAGAAAAGGATCTGCAGGATCTGCTGGATAAGAACATCAAGAAGGTGGATGCTGCTCTGGCAGCCAAGGAGAAGGAACTGATGTCCATCTAAACTGTGTTTATAGCGGGGGAGCGTATTGCGTTCCCCCGGGTGACATGCACAAACGTAACCGTAGGGCGGCTTGCCCTCAAGCCGCCCTACAGCTGGATTTTGTCATGTTCGGTGAAAGAATGAACATTGAACAGGGAATCGGCTTCGGGTTCCTTATTCAATATTCATTAAAAAATAAGAGAAAGAGGTGCGCCCTGTGGCACAGCCTGAAAACAATCAATTTCCGCCCCTGCAGCACATTGCCATCATTATGGACGGCAACGGCCGGTGGGCAAAGCAGCGGGGTCTGCCCCGTACCGCGGGCCATGCGGCAGGCGCGGAATCCTTCCGCCGGATCGCAAATTACTGCCGTACCCTGGGGGTAAAATATCTGACCGTTTACGCCTTCTCCACGGAAAACTGGAAGCGCTCTGCCGACGAGGTGGCGGGCATCATGCGGCTGCTGCGCCGGTATCTGGAAGAAGCGCTGCAGGATATGGAGAAAAATAAGGTCTGCTTCCGGTTCTTCGGTGACCTGTCCCGGCTGAGTCCGGAGCTGCAGAAGCTGTGCGCGGATGCCCAGAGCCGTTCCGAGGACTATGACGTGCAGGTGAACTTCTGCCTGAATTACGGCGGCCGGGACGAGATCGTCCATGCGGCCCGTGCCTTTGCTGCGGATGTGGCGGCAGGGAAGCATCAGCCGGAGGAACTGACGGAGCAGCTGCTGTCGACCTATCTGTATTCAAAGGATGTTCCGGACCCGGAGCTGATCATCCGCCCCTCCGGTGAGCAGCGCACCAGCAATTTCCTGCTGTGGCAGTCTGCCTATTCCGAGTACGTATTTATGAATGTCCTGTGGCCGGATTTTGCGCCGGAGCACCTGGACGAGGCCATTGCAGAGTATCACCGGCGGAACCGCCGTTTCGGAGGAGTATAAAGAGATATGAAGACCCGTATTATTGCCGGTTCGATTCTGGCATCACTGCTGTTTCTGGTGGTGCTGGTGCTGCCCAAGGAGGTGGCGGCCGTTGTCATGGGCATTTTGCAGGCAGTGGCCTCCTACGAGCTGCTTTACAGAACCAGACTGGTGACAAAGCCCCGGCTGGTGGTATACTGCTGCACCATGGCCTTTGCCATTGCCGTATGGAGCTTCTACGAGGCCATTCATGCCTATTTTGTGCTGATGGTTCTGGCCTTCTTCCTGCTGATGTTCTCTGAGATGATGATGGATCATGTGAAGATGCGCTTCGAGACCCTGGCCATGTGCTTCGTAGGCGGCCTGGTGGTGCCGTACCTGATGAGCTCCGTGCTGCGGATTCTGACCATGAGCATCGGCCGGTATGTGATCCTGATCCCCTTTGTGGTGGCCTGCATCTGTGATGCCGGTGCCTATTTCGTGGGTGTGAAGTTCGGCCGTCATAAGCTGGCTCCCGTGGTCAGCCCCAACAAGACCATCGAGGGCGCACTGGGCGGCGTGGCTTCGGCCATGGTTGCCATGCTGGTGTATACCTTTATTCTGGATGTGCCCCTGAAATTTGATGTCAACTACGGCGCGGCCATTGTTTACGGCCTGCTGGGCTCCGTGGTGGGTGAGCTGGGCGATCTGTGCTTCTCTGTCATCAAGCGCCAGACCGGCATCAAGGACTACGGCAATCTGGTTCCCGGGCACGGCGGCGTGCTGGATCGGTTTGATTCCATCATGGCGGTTGCTCCCCTGATGGAGGCACTGCTGCTGATCATGCCCATTATTATTCTGTAATCCAAGATACATCTGTGTGCGCGAATGACGGTTTCAATTGATGCTGACAGGCTTATAAACAGCAAAAGTTGTCATCCTGAGCGAGCGTAAGCGAGTCGAAGGATCTACGCACGAACCATATGCGTACAGATTTGTCAGTGCGCAGATCCTTCGACTTCGCTGCGCTTCGCTCAGGATGACAGCTTTTTTATGTTTGGAAGGATACGCATTTCATCAATTGGTTTTCGTTGGGGACAATTTCTGTGATTGTGCCCTCTGTAGATACGTTTATCCCTCTTTTGGAAAGGAGATACTAAGATATGGTTACATGTGTCAGTGTTCTGGGTTCTACCGGCTCCATCGGCCGGCAGAGTCTGGATATTATCAGCCGTATGCCCGGCATCCGGGTGGCTGCGTTGACCGCAGGCAGCAGCGTGGAGCGCATGGCGCAGCAGTGCCGGGAATTTACCCCGGAGCTGGCTGTTATGTCAACCAAAGAGGCTGCGGACGCTCTGAAAGCGGCAATTGCCGGTCTTCCCACCCGGGTCAGCTGGGGCGAGGAGGGCCTGATCGAAGCGGCGCAGATTCCCTCTGCCGACTGCGTGATCACCGCGGTGGTGGGCATGGTGGGCCTGAAGCCTACCCTGGCAGCCATCCGGGCAGGAAAGCGCATCGGTCTTGCCAACAAGGAGACCCTGGTCTGCGCCGGTGAGCTGGTGATGGCCGAGGCGGAGAAATACGGTACGCAAATCATCCCTGTGGACTCTGAGCATTCCGCCATTTTCCAGTGCCTGATGGGAAGCGGAGAGAAAAAGGAAGTGAAACGGCTGATCCTGACCTGCTCCGGCGGCCCCTTCTTCGGGTTCAGCCGCAAGCAGCTGGAAGCCGTTACCAAGGCCGATGCCCTGAAGCATCCCAACTGGAAAATGGGCGCCAAAATCACCATCGACTGCGCAACCCTGATGAACAAGGGCCTGGAGGTCATCGAGGCCATGCGGCTGTACCGGATGCCCATTGAGCAGGTGGACGTGGTGGTGCACCGGCAGAGCATCATTCATTCCATGGTGGAATATGTGGACGGTGCTGTGATGGCCCAGCTGGGTGCGCCGGATATGCGGCTGCCCATTCAGCTGGCC
The DNA here is from genome assembly GCA_017398105.1 of Oscillospiraceae bacterium. The sequence continues at coordinate 8,217 of JAFQHF010000024.1, forward strand.
CTGACCTATCCGGAGCGGGCGGAATGCCCCGTGGATGCGCTGGATCTGCTGAAATGCGGGCCGCTGACCTTTGCGGAGCCTGACCTGGAGAATTTCCCCTGCCTGGCTCTGGCCTACCGCTGCGGCAAGCTGGGCGGCACTGCCTGTCCTGCCATGAACGGCGCCAACGAGGAAGCCGTGGCCATGTTCCTGAAAGATGAGATCGGCTTCTATGACATCTACCGGCTGGTGTCCCAGGCGGTGGACGCAGTTCCCTTTATTGCAAATCCCACTCTGGAAGAGATTCTGGAGACAGACCGTCTTGCCCGGGAGGCTGTCAGACGGTTAGCGAAATCTTAAGCGAGGCATTCTATGAGCGTTCTTTTTGCGATCCTTTTGTTCAGTGTTTTGATTTTTGTCCATGAATTCGGCCATTTTGCCGCGGCGAAGCTGTCCGGTGTGCAGGTCAATGAATTCTCCATGTTTATGGGCCCTGCCCTGTGGAAAAAGCAGATCGGAGAGACTTTGTATTCCGTCCGGCTGGTGCCCATCGGCGGCTACTGCGCCATGGAGGGCGAGGATGAGGAGTCCGACAATCCCCGCTCCTTCCAGAAGGCCCTGTGGTGGAAGCGGCTGATCATTCTGGTGGCCGGCGCTGCCATGAATTTTATTGTGGGCGTGATCCTGATGGTGATCGTGTATCTGCCGGTGAAGCAGGTGGCGATGCCCATCATTGCATCCTTTGAGCCCTTTGCCACGGTCGATGATGCAGGGGGACTCCAGGTGGGAGACCGTATCCTGGAGGTGGACGGGGAAAAAATCTACGTCCAGGCGGATTTTTCCCTGATCCTGGGGATGAATCCCGGAGATACCCACGATCTGGTGGTGGAGCGTGACGGAAAGAAAGTGGTTCTGGATAATTTCCGGATGGAAAAGCATGAGGCTGTCCAGCAGGACGGCACCGTCAAGCAGCTTTTCGGCATGAATTTCACCCTGCAGAGCCTGGATCTGAAGGGAAAGCTGGCCTATGCCTGGAATCAGTGCCTGGATACGGTGCGTCTGGTGCGGCTGAGCCTGCAGATGCTCGTCACCGGTCAGGCGGGACTGAAGGATATGTCCGGCCCGGTGGGCATCGTTCAGCAGATGTCCACGGTGGCGGAGGCTTCCGCGACCCGAACCGCCGCCCTGCTGAATATGCTGTATTTTGGCGCATTCATTGCCATCAATCTGGCGGTGATGAACCTGCTGCCCATTCCCGCCCTGGACGGCGGCCGGGTGGTGGGTCTGCTGATCACCACGGCGGTGGAAAGCATTACCAGAAAGAAGATCGATCCCAAATATGAAGGGTATCTTCACGGCGCGGGAATGCTGTTCCTGCTGGGCCTGATGGCGGTTATTATGTTCAAGGATATTCTCTTCCTGTTCCGGTAAACACTCGTAGGGGGCGGCGTCCCCGACGCCCCGTGCAGTACCGGGTGGCGGGTTTGCCGGAACCAATGGGAAAACGAAATCGATTCCTGACGGGACGTCCGGGAGGCCGTCCCCTACGCATTGTGCGTGCAGGAATGTTACATATGAGGTGATAATATGACAAGACAAATTCTCGTGGGCGGCATTCCCATCGGCGGCGGTGCTCCGGTGGTGATCCAGTCCATGCTCAATACCAAGACCACGGATGTGGAGGGCTCCCTGCGGCAGATCCGGCAGCTGGCTTCTGCGGGCTGTCAGGTCGCACGGCTGGCGGTGCCCAATATGGAAGCTGCCCGCACCTTTGCCGAAATCTGTCAGGAAAGCCCCCTGCCTCTGGTGGCGGACATTCATTTTGACTATAAGCTGGCCATTGCCGCAGCCGAAGGCGGCGCCAGCAAGATCCGCATCAACCCCGGCAACATCGGCGGGGAAGACCGGGTGAAGGCCGTTGTGGATGTGTGCAGGGAAAAGCACATCCCTATCCGGATCGGTGTCAACGGCGGCAGCCTGGATAAGAAGCTGCTGGAAAAGTACGGCCATCCCACCGCTGAAGCACTGGTGGAAAGCGCCTTTGAGCATCTGGAGCTGCTGGAAAAGCAGGGCTTTTACGATACCTGCGTGTCCATGAAATCCTCCACCGTGCCCACCATGGTGGCTGCGGCACGGCTGTTCCGGTCGAAATGCGACTATCCCATCCACATCGGCGTGACGGAGACCGGCCCTGTGAAGCAGGGTCTGATCAAGTCCGCCATGGGCATCGGCGCGCTGCTCTTAGACGGCATCGGCGACACCATCCGTGTCAGCCTGACGGACGATCCTGTGGAGGAGGTCTATGCCGCCAAGGATATCCTGAAGGCCGCCGGACTGCGCAAGGAGGGCGTGAACATCATCTCCTGCCCCACCTGCGGACGCACCCGCATCGATCTGATCGGCCTGGTGAACCGGGTGGACGAAGCCCTGAAGGACTGCCAGAAGCCCATCACCGTGGCGGTCATGGGCTGCGTGGTCAACGGCCCCGGTGAAGCCCGGGAGGCCGACATCGGCATCGCCGGCGGCGACGGCTGGGGCATGATCTTCGAAAAGGGCGAGCCCGTGGAAAAGCTGCCTTACGAAGAACTGCTGCCCGCCCTGCTGGCGCGGATCGAAAAATTATAATAGATATCAGTAGGGCGGCTTGCCCTCAAGCCGCCGCAGACTGTCGATAAACCCTCTGGCGCGGCAGCGCCCAAGGCTCCCTTGTGTAAAGGGAGCTGTCACGCGAGTAGCGTGACTGAGGGATTGGCGCAGAAACAGGTTGCAATTTCGCCGAAAACCAATGCAAATACGCAGCATTTACCGCACAATCCCTCCGTCTCGCCTTGCGGCGAGCCACCTCCCTTTACACAAGGGAGGCTTTGGGTGCTGTGCATTTTGGTAACCTTATACGTGTGAATCTACTTTTTTGACACGCTGAGGGCAGCCCGCCCTACAAAAGAAGTTCCTGCAGAACGCAGGTATCGCCCCCCCTACGAAATACATTTATGGAAAATACTGTTTACTTACATCATATGTTTCCGGACTATGTGCCGCCTGAGGAGCTGAAGCAGGCCCTTTCTCAGGCGGCTATTGTTGCTGCGGACATTGAACCGGAGACGGGAAGCGTCAGCGCGGCCCTGCATTCCCAGAGCTATATCCCCAGGCGGCTGCTGAGCCAGGCGGAGAAGGAGATCTCCGTGCTTTACGGCCTGCGAAAGCTGACTCTGACGGCCACCCATCCGGAAGACCAGCTGCAGAAAATCGAAAAAGAGGAGCTGCTGCAGCTGTTTGTCAGCCGCAATTCCATGGCCCGGGGTTCCCTGGCCGGAGCCAGCTGGGACTGGGACGGGTACGACCTGACGATCCGGCTGGTGGCCAACGGAAAGGCGGAGCTGATGGAGCTGGTTCCCGCCATCCAGACGGAGCTGCGGGAGCGGTTTGCCTGCCCGGTGACCATTGCCATTGAGGCAGGGCAGACTCTGGAGGGAAAGGCCCTGTTTGAAGCCATGGATTCCATGCGGGGAAAGCTTCTGCAGAACCTGCCTGCGGCGGCTTCCGGGCCGAAGAAGGAGGAAAAGGCTGCACCTCCCAGCGAGGCGCTCTACGGCAAGCCCTTCAAGGGAAACCCGGTGCCCATGAAGGAGCTGTCGCTGGATATGGGAACGGTGATCGTGGAGGGCCGGGTCTTCAACATCGACCACAAGGAGCTGAAAAAGCGCAATGCCTGGGTGGTCAAGTTCGACCTGACGGACAACACCAATTCCATCCGGGTCAGCCGCTTTCTGGAAGCAGGGGAGGCCAAGCCCTTCCTGGAAAACGTGAAGATGGGCGCGGTGCTGAAGATCCAGGGCAAGCTCAACGAAGACCGGTTCGAGAACGAGACCGTCCTGCGGCCCTATGCCATGATGCCGGGCACCATGCCCAAGCGGAAGGATCTGGCGGAAGGCATGAAGCGGGTGGAGCTGCACCTGCATACCTCCATGTCCAATATGGATGCCCTGACCAATACGGATGCGGCCATCAAGCAGGCGGCGGCCTGGGGCCACCGGGCCATTGCCATTACGGATCACGGCTGCTGCCAGTCCTTCACGGACGCGCTTCATACGGTGGAAAGCTGGAAGGGCCCGCCGAAGGTTGCCGGCACCGATGAGACCATCAAGATCCTCTATGGCTGCGAAGGATATTATGTAAACGATGTGGACGACCGGATCGTGGTGCACGGCACGAAGGACATGACCTTTGACGAGGAATTCGTGGCCTTCGACCTGGAGACCACCGGCCTTTCCTCCCAGACCGACCGGATCATTGAGATCGGCGCGGTGATCCTGAAGAACGGTCAGGAAATTGACCGGTTCCAGACCTTCGTTGACCCGGAGCGGCCCCTGGAGCGCAAGATCGTGGATCTGACGGGCATCACCGATGAAATGCTTGTCGGTGCCCCCAAAATCGAAGAGGTGCTGCCCAAATTCCTGGACTTCATCGGAGACCGGGTGCTGGTGGCCCATAACTCTGACTTTGACACCGGCTTTATCCGGGCCGAATGTGCCCGGCTGGGCTACGAATACAACTACACCGCTGCGGATACCCTGATCCTGTCCCAGAATCTGCTGCAGCATCTGAATAAATTCAAGCTGAACATCGTGTCCAACGCCCTGAGCCTGCCGGACTTCAACCACCACCGGGCCGGTGACGATGCCATGACCTGCGGCCTGGTGATGGCCAAGCTCATGCAGAAGCTGGAGGAAGAGCACGATATCCATACCCTGCAGGCCATCAATCCTGCCATGATGGGCCTTCGCTCCGGTGGACATATCAAGGATCGTCAGGCCCGGCACATCATCCTGTTTGCCAAGAATCAGGTGGGCCTGCGGAATCTGTATCACCTGATCTCCCTGTCCAATCTGGAATACTTCCGCCGGGTGCCCAGAATCCCCAAGTCCGAGCTGATGGAATACCGGGAGGGCCTGATCATCGGCTCTGCCTGTGAGGCGGGCGAGCTGTTCCAGGCCATTCTGGATCGGAAGAGCGATGATGAATTAAAGCGGATCGCCTCGTTCTATGATTTCCTGGAGATTCAGCCCCTTGCCAACAATATGTTCATGCTGGCAAAGGGCATGGCAAAGGATGTAGAGCAGCTGAAGGACTATAACCGCACCATCGTCCGCCTGGGCGAAGAACTGGGGAAACTGGTGGTTGCCACCGGCGACGTCCATTTCCTGAACCCGGAGGACGAGGTGTTCCGGCATATCCTGCTTGCCACCAAGGGCTTTGACGATGCGGACAAGCCCAACCCCCTGTATTTCCGCACCACCGATGATATGCTGAAGGAATTCTCCTATCTGGGGGAGGAAAAGGCCTACGAGGTGGTTGTCACCAATCCCAACCTGATCGCGGATATGTGCGAGACCCTCCGGCCCGTGCCCCACAACCTGTTCGCCCCCAAGATCGAAAACTCTGTGGAGGACTTGAAAGACCTGGTTTACGGCAAGCTGCACCGGCTCTACGGCGAGAATCCCCCGGAGCTGTTTGTGAAGCGCGTGGAAACGGAGCTGCATGATATCATCACCTGTCACTATGACGTGATCTACATGTCCGCCCAGCGGCTGGTGCAGAATTCTCTGGAAAACGGCTATCTGGTGGGCTCCCGAGGCTCCGTTGGTTCCTCCATCGTGGCCTTTATGTCGGGCATTACGGAGGTCAATTCCTTCCCGCCCCACTACCGGTGTCCCAATCCTGACTGCAAGCACACCATTCTGGATGTGCCCAAGGAGTATAACTGCGGCGCAGACCTGCCGGACGAAGTGTGCCCCCTGTGCGGAACCCAGCTGGAAAAGGACGGCTTCAACATCCCCTTTGAGACCTTCCTGGGCTTCGGCGGCGACAAGGTGCCGGATATCGACCTGAACTTCTCCGGCGAATACCAGGCCAAGGCCCACCAGTACTGTATCTCCATGTTCGGCTCGTCCCATGTGTTCCGGGCGGGCACCATCGGCACCGTGGCGGAGAAGACCGCCTTCGGCTATGTGAAAAAGTACCTGTCCGAGCGGGGAAAGACCGCTTCCCGGGCCGAGGAAGCCCGGCTGGCAAACGGCTGCGTGGGCGTGCGGCGCACCACGGGCCAGCACCCCGGCGGTCTGGTGGTCATCCCTCAGGAAAACGAGATCTGGGACTTCTGCCCGGTGCAGCACCCGGCGGACGACCCCAATTCCGATCAGATCACCACCCATTTTGAATATCACTCCATGGAGGAAAACCTCTTAAAGCTGGATATGCTGGGCCACGATGACCCCACCATGATCCGCATGATGGAGGATATGACCGGCGTGGATGCCAAGACCATCCCCCTGGACGACAAGGGAACCATGTCGATTTTTACATCCTCCAAAATTCTGGGCTATGAAAACGACAAGCTCCTGGGCCCCACGGGAGCTGTGGGCGTGCCGGAATTCAATACCCGCTTCACAAGAGGCGTTCTGCTGGATACCATGCCCACCAAATTTGACTTCCTGGTGCGGATCTGCGGCTATACCCACGGCACCGATGTGTGGCTGGGCAACGCCAAGGATCTGATCAATTCCAAAACGGCCACGGTTGACCAGACCATCGGTGCCCGTGACGATATCATGATCTACCTGATCTCCTGCGGCATGCCGGACAAGCGGGCCTTCAAGATCATGGAGTCGGTGCGTAAGGGCAAGGGCCTGCCCCCCGGGGCGGAGGAGGAAATGGTGGCCGCCGGTGTGCCGGACTGGTACATCGGCTCCTGCAAGAAGATCAAGTACCTGTTCCCCAAGGCCCACGCGGTGGCCTACTGCATGATGGCCTTCCGGATCGCCTGGTTCAAGGTCTATCACCCCCTGGCCTTCTACGCGGCTTACTTTTACCGCCGGAGCCAGAAGGGCGGCTTTGACGCGGCACTGATGACAGGCGGCATGGAGGCGATCCTTGCCAATATCGAGGCCATCGACGGCAACGAGAACGCCACCGCCAAGGATGAAGACCTGCTGACCACCATGGAGGTTGTCTACGAATTCTACCTGCGGGGCTTCGAATTCGCTCCCATCAGCCTGTACGAAAGCCACGCCATCAAATTCCTCATCAGAGACGGCAAGATTCTGCCTCCCTTCGTTGCCATCTCGGGCCTGGGCGAAAGCGCCGCCTGGGATCTGATGGAAGGCAGAAAGGACAAGACCTTCCTGTCCATCGAGGAGGTATCCCTGGCCTGCCCCAAGGTGTCCAAGACCCATATGCAGATGCTGAAAGAGGCCGGCGCCTTCGGCGACCTGCCGGATACCAGCCAGGTCAGCTTCTTCTGAGCGCACGCATGCACGGGTGCGAAGGCCATATTGGCCCGGTAACCAATGTAGGGCGGAGGCATGCCTCCGCCGGGCAGTAACGAGACCTGAGCGGTAAATACCAAACGCACAAACACGGTAAATGCCCGGCGGGGGCATGCCCCCGCCCTACATCTGTTTTCTGAAAATAGTGTCAAGGCACACTAAGGCCCCGGAAGGGTATTCTTCCGGGGCTTTATATTGTGAGAAAGGTATGTTAGCGCGCAGGCCCCCTCTGAGAGGGGGCTCAGCGTGTCAAAAAACCTCTGGCGCGGGAGCGCCCAAGGCTCCCTTGTGTAAAGGGAGCTGTCAGATTACGCTGCAAGCGTGATCTGACTGAGGGATTGCTGCAGTACAAAGTTTCAATTTCGCCGTAATCCTATGCGA
>JAFQHF010000025.1 GCA_017398105.1 Oscillospiraceae bacterium
GATCAATAAGCACTTACTCGATCTTACCAAGCTGGAGCGGGAAATCGAATTCGAAGAGTCTCTGAATGCCAAAAAAGCTAAGATTCAATCTGAGCAAAAAGGCTATCAGGAAAAAATCGATGAGTACACAACTGCGCTGCAAACTTTATATATCGACAAATCCAAAGGCCTGATCAGCATAAGGGATTATTATGCAATGGCAGAAGCATTTCAGAAAGAAAAAACTCGATTTGAGCAAATGGTCCAGGCGTGTCAGGACAAGATCGAAGATCTGGATACCAGAATCCAAATAGGGGATAACCGAACAGAGCTTTTAGCAAAATACCTCGACACGGATCACTTAACCAGAAGCATGACAGAGATCCTAATAGACCACATCGAGATAGGGAAAAGAAGCTTGGAAACCGGAGATGTACCGGTTTCCATTTTTTGGAACTTTTGATGTTACTCTATCTTTCATATGGAGAGGGCATCCCCCATGAAGCGCACGTATCTACCACTGCCGATATGGGGTCACCCTCTTAAAAAACCCAAAAACCATTGCGCTGCAACGGTTTTTGGGTTCGACACAAATCGACTATAATACGATGTTGTACTTAGTGAAACGTAGCCTCAGCCCCCAAGTCTTCCGCCAAATCTGCGATTGGATCACCCTTTACCTGCATCATACCCGTATTATATACCGCACCGGCGGCAGCTGTGGGATAGACTCCGGTAGTATGATCCACAAAGTATGGCGCAAACGACGAATCCCGAATTTGGGAATCTTTTAGATTTCGTGTAAGCTGATGAACAATTGCGCCAATCATTTCCAGATGCCCCAGTTCTTCTGTACCTACAAATGGTTCAAAATGGAACCCGAAACAAACAATGCCTGAACTACAGGGAAGCCCGATCGCCGACCTGGGGAGAAGATCCGAATGTTCCGATTCTGCTCTCCATGAACCTGAGCTCAAGTGGACTGAATCATTGAGAGGACATTGTGGAGCAACGAATATACGACCGGATTCTGGAGCTGTGTGTGCCTGTGTGCTTCGACGGACAAATCCCACGGCAGGAGAAAACAAAACATATTGATTAAAAACCCATATGTTCAGACCGTGAATGTCTCTGCATAGATTTGCATAGGAAGGAGGGCATCAGGATGGCGAGAATATTCGCAAAGCTACAGCGTATCGAACATAACGAACCGATTACAATGGAAAAGAACTATGAATTTCTCTATCAGCTGCAGCACGCCCTGCTGCTGGCCCTACGGGAGCAGGGAAGACTCAGCCCTATGCAGCACCGTCATGCAGAAGAGTGCTTGAGGAAGCAGCGCAGGGAGAGGGCCAGGCGGAAACGGGAGGAACCATGATCAAAGTAGTCAGCTATTGCCGGGTGTCCACAGATAAGGATGACCAGACCAATTCCTTTGAAAACCAGAAGGCCTATTTCCAGGAGTACATTCAGCGAAATCCCGACTGGGAACTTTACGAAATTTATGCCGATGAGGGCATTACCGGAACCAGCACAAAAAAGAGGAAAGCGTTCAACCGGATGATGAACGATGCCTATGAAGGTAAGTTTCAAATGATCATCACCAAGGAGGTCAGTCGTTTTTCCCGAAACATCCTGGATACCATCTCCTACACCCGTGAGCTGCGGTCCATGGGCATCGGAGTCATCTTCGCAACAGACCGGATCAATACGTTGGAGCCGGAAGCTGAAATGATTCTTTCCTACATTGCCGCCCAGTCCCAGGAGGAAAGCCGCCGGATCTCCGCCCGTGTGGTCTGGGGACAAACCCGGCAGATGGAGAAGGGCGTGGTGTTCGGTCAATCCCTCCTGGGTTACGATGTAAAGTCTGGGCGGATCACAGTCAATCCAGAGGGAGCTGAGATTGTCCGGCAGATCTTTCACAAATACGCCGTAGAGCAGGCGGGAACTTCTGAAATCGCCCGGTATTTGACCAATGAGGGCTACCGGACCTATCGCGGCAGCACAAAATGGAAGCCGTGTACCATCATTAAGATTCTAAAAAACGAAAAGTATGTAGGGGATCTGGTACAAAAGAAAACCTACACCCCGGACTATTTATCCCACGAAAAGAAATCCAACAAAGGCGCAGTACCACTGATCTCGATTGCCAACCATCATGAACCGATTATCAGCCGGGAAGTATGGAACCTTGCCCAAGAGCGGCTTCGGCTGAATAACAAGCGCGCAGAAGGGGAGAGAGGCCACTCCAATCGTTATGTGTTCTCCGGTAAAATCAAATGCGGCCAGTGCGGCAGCACCTTTGTGGGGCGCTTTAAGTATCGGAAGGACGGAACCAGAATCCGCCGCTGGAGCTGCGGTACAGCCGCCACTGAGGGCACAGCAGGCTGCGATATAGGCAGGCTCATCCGGGATGATGATGCCATGCAGATGCTGAAAGCTGCCATTCAAGCCCTTCCCATGGACTTCGATGCCGTGATTCGCAATGTGACGGAGCTTGCCCTGAAAGCAATTCTGATAGGCCAGACAGCCGCCTGGGACGATCCCGGCCGGCTCTGGCAGGATTTGAAGCGGGTACAGCAGAAAAAAGAAGCGGTAATGGACGGCTATTTTTCCGGGGAAATCTCTAAAGAGGATATGATTTTCTTCACTTCCAGATATGGCCGTAAACTGTCCGATCTTCAAAAACGGCTGGAAGAAGCACAAAAACAAAAGGACAGCAAACAGGATTCTACTACACTGAGGGAACAGATTCATTCGGAAGTCTCCGCAATTACGAAGGGAGAAACCGAGAGTGAGGTCTTTTGCAAAACATTGCTTCAAAGTCTCACCGTATTCAAGGATCGCCACATGGAGCTACGGATGAACCAGCTTCCACAGGTGTTTCATTTTTCTGGATAATTACTCCGTCCCACTTGCGTTGGGACGGCATTTTCTGTTGATGAATGGGGTTTCTTATGATAAATTATAGATGATACTCAGACTGACAAAATGAAGGAAATCAAAAACTATGAAAACTGAAACATTTCTTTTTTCTGGATACAACGACAAAACGCTTCCCGCCATGCTGTGGCAGCCGGAAGGGGAGACGAAAGCCCTTCTTCAAATCACCCACGGCATGACAGAGCATATTGGCCGTTATGAAGCCTTAGCCCGGAAAATGACTGCTCAGGGTATTGCCGTAGCAGGCTTTGATCTTCGAGGCCACGGCAGGAACTCTGGAGACAAGGAAGTTGCCTCTTTCGGAAAAGGTGGTTGGGAAGCCACTATTGGCGATATGAAGCGTTTCTACGATCTGCTGGAAGAACGATTCCCCGGTGTGCCTCATTACCTCCATGGCTTTTCTCTGGGTTCCTTCCTACTGCGGGAATATCTGGGCTATTACCCGGAAGACGGTGCCGGAGCAGTAATCCTAGGCACCGGCAATCAGCCAGCATGGTTACTGTCCATAATGATGGGAATTGTAAAAGGCCAGATCAAAAAGGCAGGCTTCGATGGCTACAGCCCCCTGGTGCGGCAGCTGTCTTTTGGCACCTACAATCAGAAATTTAAACCCCATCGTACGCAGAAGGACTGGCTCTGCTCAGACAACGAAACCATCGATGAATTCATTGCCGATCCCCTGTGCCGGGAGAATTTTTCCACCGGACTGTTTTATCAGATGCTCTCAGCCATGAAGCGCACCGGAGGAAACGATATATACGATACATGGGATAAGGAAAAGCCCATTCTGCTGATCTGCGGAGAAAAAGATCCTGTGGGCAATATGGGCAAGGGTGCAAAATCCGTGATGCAGGCCATGAAGCAGGCCGGACTGGATGTGACATTCCATCTACTGTCCGGTTCCCGGCACATGATTCTGGGCGAACAGTCAAGCGGCGCTGCCGATACAGCTGTGAAGATCATTCAGGAATGGATTTTGAGGTGAAAAACATGAAGAGAAAGCCGAATGTTGCCTTTATCTGCGTCCATAACTCCTGCCGCAGCCAGATGGCAGAGGCCCTGGGCAAAAAGCTCTGCGGCGATACTTTTGAAAGCTATTCTGCCGGTACAGAAACCAAGCCGCTGATCAACCAGGATGCAGTCCGGCTGATGAAACAGGTATATGGCATAGATATGGAGAAAGAACAGTACAGCAAGCTCCTGTCCGAGCTCCCTGAGATCGACATCGTCATCACCATGGGCTGCAATGTCCAATGTCCCTTCCTGCCCTGCAAATACCGGGAGGATTGGGAACTGGATGATCCCAGTGGAAAAGAGGATGAAGCGTTCCTCTGCACCATGCAGCGCATCGAAGAAAAGGTACTGGGTCTGAATCAACGCATTGTGTCCGGAGGTCTGCTATGAAGATCATCTGCTTTGGCGACTCCAATACCTACGGCTACGATCCCAGAGGATATTTTGGCGGGCGGTATGACCGTCCCTGGCCGGATATTTTGTCGGAGAAACCGGGGTGTACCGCCCTGAATTGGGGCGAGAATGGTCGGGAGATTCCTACAGGAGCCATTGATTTTCCGTATGATACAGATCTTCTGATCATCATGCTGGGCACCAATGATCTGCTGCAATCCTGGTCTCCGGAAGCTGCCTGCGTGAAAATGGAGCGTTTTCTGAAATCGCTTACAATAGATCAGAATAAGATTCTTCTGATTGCCCCGCCGCCTATGAAATTGGGCGAATGGGTGCAGGATCAGGTTCTGATAGATGATTCCATCACTTTTGCAAAATACTGTAAAGCCCTTGCAGAGCGCCTGGGCATCCGTTTTGCGGATGCAGGGGACTGGAATACCCCGCTTGCCTATGACGGCGTACACCTGACCGAGGAGGGCCACAGAGCCTTCGCTCAAGGACTGATAGAATACTTACACAAAGGAGAATGAACTATGCTGGAAAACGGTATAAAAGCGCCTGATTTTACCATGAACGACAAGGACGGCAATTCTGTCAGTCTGTCTGACTTCCTGGGAAAGAAAGTAGTACTTTATTTCTACCCCAAGGACAACACCCCCGGCTGCACCCGGCAGGCCTGCGCCTTTGCCGCTGCTTATGAGGGTTTCAAAGCAAAAGATGTAGTAGTAATCGGCATCAGCAAGGACAGTGTAGCCTCCCACCAGAAATTTTCCCAGAAGTATGATCTGCCCTTCATTCTGCTGTCCGACCCGGAATTAAAGGTAATTCAGGCCTACGGTGTCTGGCAGGAGAAGAAACTCTATGGCAAGGTGAGCATGGGCGTGGTGCGGACTACATACATCATCGATGAGCAGGGAAACATCGAAAAGGTCATGCCCAAAGTTAAGCCCGATACCAATGCAGCGGAAATCCTTGCTTATCTTGAGGAGTAAGGTATGCGGATCATCATTTCTCCTGCAAAGAAAATGAAGGTGGATACGGATAGCTTACCCTGCCAGGAGCTTCCTGTATTTCTGCACAGAACTGAGAAACTTTGCAGAACTTTACAGTCCATGTCCAATGCAGAGTTACAGAAGCTTTGGAAGTGCAACGATCAGATTGCAGCACTTAATATCCATCGTCTTCAGAACATGGACCTATATAACCATCTGACCCCAGCAGTGCTGGCTTATGAGGGCATTCAATACCAGTACATGGCGCCCGGCGTTTTTTCGCAGCAGGCGTTAAATTACATCCAGGAGCATCTTCGAATCCTTTCCGGCTTTTACGGTATCCTGAAACCCTTTGACGGTGTGACCCCCTATCGGCTGGAAATGCAGGCAAAGCTCAGGGCAGGGGAGTGCAAAGACCTGTACGCCTACTGGAGCAACAGCCTTGCCAGTTCTCTCTTTGCTGAAACAAACTGTATCGTGAATCTGGCTTCCAAGGAGTACAGTGTATGTGTTTCCAAATATTTGCCTGCAAACGTGCGCTTCATTACCTGCGTTTTCGGCGAGGAAAAGGACGGTAAGGTGATTGAAAAGGGTACCATGTGCAAGATGGCCCGGGGTGAGATGGTGCGTTTTATGGCGGAAAAACAGATCACAGACCCGGAGCAGATCAAGACCTTTGACCGACTGAACTACCGTTTTGATTCCACTCATTCCGACGATAAATTGTTCGTATTTATCACTAAAGCAATCGGAGGTTGACATGATTCCTTGTGTTTCTGTTGAAAATATGCGGCTAAGCGACGCCTACACCATCGCTAATTTCGTGCCGAGCCTGGAGCTTATGTACCGGGCAGCAATGAGCGTTTTCATGGCACATCATTGGCAGGGCAGTACCGCCATCGTGGTAGGTTCCGGTAACAATGGCGGTGACGGCTTTGCCCTGGCCTGGATTCTGAAGAAAAAAGGCTTCGACTGCACCGTGTTCACTGTCAGCCAGCATCTGTCCGACGACAGTGCCTATTATGCGACCAAGGCAAACGAAGCAAAGGTTTCCGTTATTCTTTTTGAAAAGAACTGCCTGCAAGGCTTCGATACAGTTGTTGATTGTCTGCTGGGCACCGGTTTTTCCGGTACCGTCCGGAGCAATTATCGGGATGCCATCGAAGCCATCAATAAATCCGGAGCATACGTCATCAGCGTGGACATAAACAGCGGTATGAACGGTGATACAGGTGAGGCCGAGATTGCCGTTCAATCTGATCTGACAGTAACAATCGGCTTCGTCAAGACCGGACTGGTTACGGAAAATGCGGGTAAGTGCATGAAAAAGCTGATCTGCGCTGATATTGGCATCAAACTTGTTCGGAAAGAAGGAACCATCACAAAAGAAAACTGCCCACCCTGGCTGGATATGGAAATCATCAGATTGATTTGACCGCTACAAAACAGACCGCCGAATTTGGCGGTCTGTCTTGCATCCTGGTTTATTTCACAGCATAGAGGACACCACAGTAGGGAGGAAGCTGTTTTTCAATGGATTTCTTCATGGAACGGCGCGTATTTCCGCCAAAGACTTCCCAGTCGGTATGCAGGAGCATTGTTGCACTGCCATCCACTTCCGGTACAATGGCCGATTCCTTGTCAGAGAAGTTGAACAGCACCAGTATGGTCTGCTTTCCATCGGTGCGGATATAGCCAAATACACACTTGTTATCGCACTTACAATCTACCCACTTGAAACCGTCATAGGTATGATCCAGCGCCCAGATTGGTTTCTTTTTCAGGTACAGGCGATTCAGTTCTCCAATGTATCGATGGAAGGAATCATGGGCAGGCAGTTTCAGCAAGTCCCAGTCTGATTCCCGTCGTTCGTCCCACTCCCGGAACATCGCAAGTTCGTTCCCCATGAAGTTCAGCTTCTTGCCGGGATGGGTCATCATGTACAGGTACAGAAGCCTCGCCTGGGCAAACTTCTGCTTATAGCTTCCGTGTAACTTTTCGATTATGGTCTTCTTGCCGTGAACCACTTCATCGTGGGAAAAGGGGAGAATGTAACGCTCGTTGTAGGCGTAGTAAATGGAGAAGGTGATTTTCTCCGGCATATTGCCCCGGTCGTAAGGATGACACGCAAAGTATTTCAGAGTGTCATGCATCCAGCCCAGGTCCCACTTGTAATCAAACCCCAGGCCACCTTCTTCTACATCTTTGGTTACACCGGGGTAGGCGGTGGAATCCTCCGCAATCAGCATGGCGGTGGGATGGAGCCGGTGCAGACCCTGATTCATAACCTTAATGAAATTGAGAGTGACACCATTTTCGCCACGCTTTTCATCTCCCTGCCAATAGATCAGTCGGCTGACTGCATCCATCCGCAGACCGTCAAAATGATATTCTTTCAGCCAGTAGTTGGCAGCGGATTGCAGAAAGCAGGCTACCTCCCGACGGGAGTGGATGAAATTATAGCTGCCCCATTCACTTTCACCCACATCCTTATGGAGGTATTCATAGAGGGCTGTACCGTCATATTCCTTCAACCCGTAGGCATCCACTGCAAAATGAACGGGAACAAAGTCCATGATAGAACCGATCCCTGCATTATGGAGTTTGTCAATCAGTTCCATCAGCTGAGCTGCTGTGCCATACCGGGAGGTAGGAGCATAAAAGCCCGTGTTCTGATATCCCCAGCTTCCGTCAAAGGGATGTTCCGAAAGAGGCAGGAACTCCACATAGTTGTAGCCGTACGCCTTGAGATACGCAATGAGTTCGTCCGCAATCTCATTGTAGGTATACCACTCGCCATCCTTCTTTTTCCAGGAACCCAGATGCAGCTCATAGATGTTCAGGGGCTTGTCATAGCACCGGGTACGCTTCTTCATCCATGTTTCATCGGTAAACTTGTATGCAGACAAATCCCGGATGATAGAACAGGCACCGGGGCGCAGTTCCATACCAAAGCCATAGGGGTCACAATGCTCCACCCGGCCATTCTGACCGTAAATCACATATTTGTACATTTGCCCCGGTTGGGCATCTTTGGAAAAGCCCACCCAGACACCGCTCTGATGAAGCTGCTGCAAGGGTACTTCTTTCCAACCATTAAATTCTCCCACCACATTGATGCCCCAGGCATTGGGAGCGTATGTGCGGAATACCACACCGCCGTCTTCCAGATGCGCTCCGAAGTATTCGTAAGCATCAAAGCTTTCTCCCATGTAGAATTTTTGCAGATTCATAATGACCTCCTTGCGTGATACACTTGTGTCGATTTCTTCTTTGTGCTATCATAGCATAAGAAGAAATCCGGTTGCAATAGCTCTGCCGCAACTGACACGCTGGGAAAGAAAGTGGGTCTTTTTTTATGTATCACAAGCAGGCAAACAAGACGGCCATCCAGAGCCAGCACATGATCACAGATGCTCTGTTCAGCCTTATGAAGCGCAAGCCCTTTCAGCAGATCACTGTCACGGAAATCTGTGAGGAAGCCGCCGTGGGCCGTAAGACCTTTTACCGTAACTTTGAACTTCGGGAGGATGTGATCGACTTCTGGCTGGATTTACGGTGTGAGGAATGCCGGGAGGTGCTGCTTCCGGTTCCCTTGGAAGAACAGCTTTACCATTACTGCATCTTTCTAAAAAAACATATGGATGTGCTGATCGTGCTCTACCAAAATGGTCTGCATCCCATGGTGGGGAAGAAATTCTCCGTTTTTATGCCATACACTATGCCCCTGTGGTCACAAGATCCGGTGGAGCAGGAGTACCGCAGCCAGTATATTATTGCAGGCATTGATGCCATCATCCGTGTCTGGGTGACTCGTGGATTTCAGGAAAGTGTTGAAGAGATTGCAGAAATCGTCAAACGGGCCCAGGATCGGCAAATTCCCATGCATACTTCAGTTTAAATTGGAAAAACTATACTACGAAAGTGAGGTTTTTTCCAATGTTCAAACACGAAAAGCTGTTATTTCACCCGGTGGAAGTGGAACGTCCCAACCCCCAGTATGCAGCGCTGCTGCAGGAACAGCTGGGCGGTGCCAACGGCGAACTGAAAGCGGCCATGCAGTATATGTCACAGAGTTTCCGGATCAAAGACCCGGAGATCAAGGATCTCTTTCTGGACATCGCCGCCGAGGAGCTGAGCCACATGGAAATGGTAGCCCAGACTATCAACCTTCTAAACGGGCACGATGTGGATGCCGCCACTGTTCCTGCCGGTGAAATTCAGACCCATGTACTGATGGGCCTGAACCCGGGGCTGATCAACGCATCCGGCTATTCCTGGACCGGGGACTATGTGACCGTCACCGGGGATCTTTGTGCCGACCTGCTCAGCAATATCGCTTCTGAGCAGCGGGCTAAGGTTGTTTATGAATACCTGTACCGTCAGATTGATGACAAGAAAGTAAAGCAGACCATCGACTTCCTTCTGAACCGGGAGGAGGCCCACAACGCCATGTTCCGGGAGGCCTTCAACAAGGTGCAAAACACCGGCTCCAACCGGGATTTCGGCACCACCAAGGCAGCAAAGATGTATTTCAGCCTCTCTGAGCCGTCGCCCAAAGAGTCTCCCTTTCCCAATGCAAAGGTGAATCCGCCTTCTTTCAACTAAGAATACGAGCCGCCCAACCTGGGCGGCTCTGTTTGTTTATCGGGATATTCGTTTCAGCATAACGAAATAGCTTGGCACCAGGATCAGATCGGCACCGAACCATGCCAGGACTTCGGCAATGAAGATGCCGTTTTCACCCGTAAGGGCAGGAAGGAGCAGGACACCACCGGTACGCATGATGAACTCCGCAATACCCGATACCATGGGAAGCACCGTATTTCCCATACCCTGAACTGCCGAACGGGTCACATGGAGGATATAGAGGATGGGCAGGCAGATGCTCATAATGGACAGGTATGTCACGCCTACCTTTAATGCTGCAGCAGCTTCCTCCGGCGTACCGGAAATGAATGCACCCACAATGCGCTGTCCGAAAACCAGCATCACGGCCGCAATGACAGCAGAGGTTGCCAAAGCCACAGTAATGGCCCATTTCATGCCGGTTCTGATCCGATCAATCTTGGATGCGCCCAGATTCTGGCCCACATAGGTGATCATGGCGTAGCCATAGGAGGTTGCGGCAATTTCCAGCACACCATAGAGCTTGTTTGCCGCCGTAAAGCCACCGATGAAGGCCACACCGTATCCATTGACAACGCCTTGGATAATCATACCACCCACGGCAATGATTGCATTCTGGGCTGCCATGGGAGAACCCAGGGACAAAAGCCGTCCGGCCATGGCAGGTTTCAGGGAGAAATGGGATTTACGAAGCGTCAGGAATTCGATTTTTTTGATCTTCAGCAGGCAGTAGATACTGGAAATACCCTGAGCAATCAATGTAGCAATGGCTGCACCTGCAATGCCCCAGCGGAACACCAGCACGAACAACAGATCCAGAACGATATTGGAGATCGCTGCCACAATCATGGCATACAAAGGCGTCTGGCCGTCACCAAGAGAACGCAGGATGGTGGCCAGCAGATTATAGACCATGACGATCGGAATGCCCAGAAACATGATCCGCAAGTACAACAGGGAACTGCCCATAATCTCCGGTGGTGTATTCAACAGGACGAGAACCGGCTCCGCCACGGCCTGTCCCAGGATCAGAAACAGCAAGGCAGACAGTACCGACAGGGAAGTGGAGCTGCCCACCACACTGCGCAGGCTTTCAAACTGCTTGGCACCGAATTCCCGGGCCATCATGATTCCGAATCCCTGGGTCACACCCTGGATCATACCCAGGAGCAGCCAATACAGCCAGTCGGTGGCTCCCAGTGCCGCCAGAGCATCCACACCCAGGGCTTTGCCTACCACCATGGTATCCACCACAGTGTATAATTGTTGGAAAATATTGCCCACCATCAGTGGCAAGGCGAAGGAAACGATCAGCGGCAACGGCTTTCCGGTGGTCATATCTTTGATTTTGGCACTCATAAAGATACCTCACATATATGTTAACTTTTAATATCTTATCATATCCGACATTGCTTTTCAATGCATTGAAATTTTCGTTCTGTTCAGGCCTGCATCGGCGATCTGTCCGACAGGGAAGTGGATGAAATGGTGCGCGGTGTCATTTTGACCCTTCTGTACCTATATCAGTGAGCAAACCTTTCAGCTCATCAAATGGCATGGAGTACCGTTGAGACAAATAGCGAAGGGACGCTCCCAATTCCCCGTCCGGCCCGCCATATTGTGAAATGATAATTGACGCGAGCCTTGGGTTCGGCTTACTGATTTTTACCGGATATTGCAATTTTTTATCGTAAATAAACATACTCACCCCTCCTTATTGGCACAAAATTCCCAAGGCCATGGATCATCCAGCCAATCATAACACTCCCGCTCAGAAGCCTTCATATGATTCAGAGGTCCATGATTTCGTTTGTATTCGTCTACGCAATGCCCATACAGCTTTTGATAATTACGGTACAGTGCCAACGCTTCCTGATC
Source organism: Oscillospiraceae bacterium (assembly GCA_017398105.1). The sequence continues at coordinate 11,829 of JAFQHF010000025.1, forward strand.
CTCACGATGCGTATCCAGATAAAGCGCCAGTTCCTGTATTGCAAAATTAAGCGCCTGCAGCTCTGTCATTGGCGTGACTGGTTTTTCCTTTTGATTGACCATCCCCATGAACGGGAGATCCAGTCCCGGAAACAAGGTTCCGCGCACCATGCCCTTACGAGCCTCATACCTGGGCGGGTTCTCCAGCTGAAAAGGAACATAAGCATTGGCCAAAGGTCCCATCGCAGGAAGTCGCCCTTCACGGCCAGATTCCGCCGTATTTTTCCTGGTCAAAAGTCATTCCTCCTTATTTTTCAGTCAGAACTGTCGTTCCATGTCAATCTATGCATCCATCTCTCGAAAAGTTCAAAAATGGCAGCCTCACGCATAAAATCCAGCAGAGGTGTTGCGTATGAAGAAGAACATGCCATGGCTGCTGTGCTGCCTGATAACCGGCACGGTATTCCTGTCTGCTGCCCATTATGGAAGCCGTGCAATCAGTGTGATTTCCGAGAACACGCCCATTCCACGAAAAAACTGCATTATCATCGATGCTGGGCATGGTGGGGAAGATGGTGGCGCTGTCTCCTGTACAGGGCTTCCGGAAAGCAGATATAATCTGGAAATTGCATGTCGTCTGAATGATCTGCTTCATCTGATCGGCCATGATACAAGAATGACCCGTACCGAAGACATTTCCATTTATACAAAAGGGGAGAGCCTGTCAGAGAAAAAGATATCCGACCTGAAAGAACGGGCAAAAATTGTAAATTCCACAGAAAATGGCATTTTGATCAGTATTCATCAAAACAATTTTTCTGATAGCCGCTACAAGGGACCACAGGTTTTCTTCAGTATGAACGAACAAAGCAGACGCCTTGCAAAACAAATGCAGTCTGATCTAACAGATTGTCTTTGTCCCGGCAGCAAACGCATGAGTAAAAAAAGTAGCGGAATATATTTGATGGACCACATCAAGACAACCGGAATTCTGATCGAATGCGGTTTTTTATCCAACCCGGAAGAGGAAGCGAATTTACGGTCCGCTTCCTATCAGAAAAAGCTATGTTGCGCGATCACTTCCTCTGTTTCTGAATTTCTTTCGAACACTTGACCGCATTGCATTTCACTGATATAATGCATATTATAATTAACGATAAAATTCAAATGCATTACTTGAGGCGGATATCATGGTAAAAACGAAAACTGTTTTTTTCTGCACAAATTGTGGAAATGAAAGTCCCAAATGGATGGGGCGCTGTCCTGGATGCGGTGCATTCAATACTATGGAAGAACATATTGAAAAACCGGCCCCCGGAAAGTCTAAACCCCTTTCTGTCGGACCCAGCCGAAAACCGCAGCGCATTCGCAGTATTGCAAATGACGCTGAAATCCGTTTTTCTACTGGAATGGGGGAACTGGACCGTGTCTTAGGCGGCGGTGCCGTTGCAGGCTCTCTGGTTCTTGTAGGCGGAGCACCAGGTATTGGCAAATCAACACTGCTTCTCCAAATATGCAGCAGTTTATGCTGCGGGCACCGTGTATTGTATGTCTCCGGCGAAGAAAGTGAACGTCAGTTAAAACTGCGGGCAGACCGACTGGGTGTTGTGCCTGATGATTTATTCATTTTCTCCGAGACCAGACTGTCTGATATCGTAGATGCCGCGGAAGAAATGAAACCCGATATTCTGATTGTTGATTCTATCCAAACTCTGTACAACGAGCAAAACGAATCTTCTCCCGGCAGCGTCTCTCAGGTAAAAGACTGTACGATGACAATGATGCAGTTATCCAAATCCCAGGGGATCACAGTATTTGTGGTTGGCCATATAAACAAAGACGGTAATATCGCAGGGCCAAAAGTGTTGGAACATATGGTAGACTGCGTTCTTTACTTCGAGGGAGACCCCAATACCTCTTACCGCCTTCTCCGGTCTGTAAAAAACCGTTTTGGCTCAACCAATGAGATTGGTGTTTTCGAAATGCTGGATAATGGTTTGGCAGAAGTTCCCAATCCTTCACAAATGCTGCTGGAAGGACGGCCTGAAGGTGCAAGCGGTACATGTGTCGCCTGCGTAATGGAGGGAACACGCCCTGTTTTGGCAGAGGTACAGGCACTTGTCACCAAAACAACGTTTAATGTTCCCCGAAGGACTGCTGATGGCTTTGATTTTAACCGCGCAGTACTTTTAATGGCTGTTGCCGAAAAGCGTGCGGGAATGAAATTAAATGTCTTCGATGCCTATATCAATGTGATAGGCGGCTTGCGATTGGATGAACCCGGTGCTGACCTTCCGGTTGTTCTGGCCGTTGCATCCTCTTATCGGGATACGCCGATTCCGGATGATCTTGTGGCAATTGGAGAAATTGGACTAACCGGAGAAATTCGCTCCGTCTCTAATATGAATCAGCGTCTGGGCGAAGTAGCCCGATTAGGTTTTAAAAAATGTATTATTCCAAAAGGCAGCACCGAAAAACTGGAAATTCCGTCAGGCCTCACCGTTTATCGTGTCAGAAACCTTCGGGAAGCCATCGAAACTGCTCTATAATTTTCAGGATAAGATAAAAACTATGAAACACACTCATTTTGTATCATGCGCTGCACTTGTAACAAATCAAGAAGGGAAGATCCTTCTTGTAAAGAGCCCCTGGCGCGGATGGGAATATCCCGGCGGATTAATTGAGCCTGGCGAAACCTTTCAGGATGCCCTGCGCCGCGAAGTTAAAGAAGAAGCCGGAGTAGAAATTGAAATTACCGGTTTTATCGGTATATGTAAAAACATCGAAAAAGATATCGTCAACATCGATTTTTCCGCACAATACATCAGCGGAAAATTAACCCCCAGTGCAGAAAGCACAGAAGTAATTTGGGCAACTCCGGAAGAAGCTTTCAATTTAATCACATTTCCATTGACAAAAAAGCGGCTGTCCAACATGCTGTCAGGCAAAAAAGAAGTTAGCCTATTCTGTTTCAGGCGCGACCCTTTTGACGTTGTGGAAGAGAATAATTATTCTGTTGGGAAACCGTAATCAGTACCCCGGCGGAGTAAAAAGACCGTGCAGAATATCAGAATCTGCACGGTCTTTTCATGTTCACCAAAAGGGCAGGGGAAGGATAGTTTTTTGAGAACTCAACAATCAAAGAAGTCTTCCCAGCAATAATCCAAGAAGAAAACAAATTGCTCCAAATACAGCAAACTCTACAGCATTTCTGCGATATTTGACCCGGATAACCTTTTTGATCACTGGTTTTTCAATATACTCCGGTACAGGCTTTTCCACAATCTTTTCTACCACCTGAATGACCGGCTTCTCAACTATTTTTTCCACCTCAACCGTTTCCACCGTTTTCACCAGAACAGGCGGTCTTCGTCCATAATTTCGTCTGCCGGTAGTCAAATACTCGATATCCGTTTCCAGAACCTCAGCAAGGTGAATCAAATTATGAGCATCAGGTAATGATTGATCTGTTTCCCATTTGCTGACAGCCTGCCGTGATACCTCCAATCTTTTTGCCAACTGATACTGCGACAAACCGGAGGACTCTCTTAATTCAGTTATTCTTTCGCCTAATGACATACTATTCTCCGTATTTTCCTGTCAACTATAAGTTGCATAGCATATATTTTCAATTATTCCGAAAAATCCAATTTCGACAGAGGATTAGCTTCTGCCGCAATTTTCAACTCCGTATTTTCAATATGCGTATAAATCTGCGTGGTATTCAGGTTTTCGTGCCCCAATACCTCCTGCACAGTTTTTACATCAACACCGCCTGAAAGCATCATCGTTGCAGCAGTGTGACGCAATTTATGAGCGGAAAACTGGGTCGAATCAAGCCCCGCCTGCATCAAAGCTTTTTTTACGAGCCTATGGACTGCCGAAACGCTGATTCTATTATTATCTCTTGATCCAAATAATGCCCGGTTATCCGATAATACGCGCTTATTTCTTTCAGGCAGATATGCATCGATCGCTTTCCGGCAGGCAGATCCAAAGTATACAAAACGTTCCTTATTTCCTTTGCCTACAACGCGAATCCGGTCATCATAGACATCCGATATATTCAGCCCAACCAATTCGCTTCGCCGGATTCCGCAATTCAGAAACAGCATGAGTATCGCGTAATCTCTTTTCTCATTTACGCCAGAAACTGACCGCAAAAGTGCGGCAGATTCCTCTAAAGATAAGTATTTAGGCAAGCTTTTCCTTAATTTGGGATATTCCAAATCTGCAACAGGGTTTTCATCAAGCTGTTTGGTCCGAACCGTCAGATATTTATAAAAAGATTTGATTGCAGAAAGTTTTCTTGCTCTGGCTGCAGGCGAAATCCCGTAATCTGGAGCTGCTGAATCCGGATTTATCGCTCTGTCATTGGATAAATACGACAAGAAATCAAAAATATCCGAAGTTTCAATTTCCCGTATGAAAGCCAGTGAAATATCTTTAATATCAATATCTTCCAGTTTCGTTGTGATCGGCATATCATTACGCATTAACTTTATAAAACGAAAGAACATTCTTAAGTCCAGATAGTACTCAGAAATCGTAAGCTGAGACTGGCCTTTAATGTTCTCATGATAAATTAAAAATTCACGTAGAATCTGCGGGCAATCATGATAACGCTGCATTTCATCAACGCCTCCTAGCAAAAGTAATTAATAGGGTTTCGATGGTTTATCTGCGATGATTATATCACATTCTGTGTTCGAACGCAACAAAATTTTTATTTTGTTGCGTTCGTTCTGTTGATTGTTTCACAGCATCCAACTTCCCTGCACGGCGTACGCAACGCGAATAAACCGACCAAATAGGATTTCCTCGAAAATATTGAGTCATTTTGAAATTACTCTTTACATTTTTGCTTTTTATCAGTAGAATAATATCAGAATAAAACCAAACTTGGAGGATATTAAAATGAGCGTTAAACGAATTGGCGTACTTACCAGCGGCGGCGATGCTCCCGGCATGAATCCCTGTGTTCGCGCAGTTGTCCGTACTGCTCTCTACCATGGTTTGGAATGCTACGGCATTCGGCGTGGCTGGAACGGTCTGATCACCGGAGATATTGTGAAGCTGGATGAAAAGAGTGTTTCCCATACTATCAACCGCGGCGGTACAATTCTCTACACTGCCCGCAGTAAGGAATTCATGACCGAAGAAGGTCAGCGCCGTGCCGTTTCCACCTGCAAATTTCTCGGTCTGGACAGCATCATTGCAATTGGCGGTGACGGCACGTTCCGTGGTGCCCGGGCTCTGAGCAAGTATGGCATTAACGTCATCGGTATCCCCGGTACCATTGATAACGATATCAGCTGTACACACTACTGTATCGGATTTGATACCGCTGCCAATACTGCAATCGAATGTATTGATAAACTCAGAGATACTATGCAGTCCCATGAACGCTGTTCTGTTGTTGAGGTTATGGGACGCAATGCTGGCTATCTTGCCATGTACGTTGGTCTTGCCGTCGGCGCAACTGCCGTTTTGGTCCCTGAAAAAGAAATCAACTTTGAAGTAGACGTCATTGAAAAAATCCGTCAGGCTCGTCTTAATGGCTTTACGCATTACATGATCGTTGTTGCTGAGGGCGCAGGCTCTGCAGCAGATATTGCAGCCAAGATCAAAGATGCCACCGATCTTGATCCTCGCGTGACCGTTCTTGGTCACATCCAGCGCGGTGGCACTCCCACCGGACGTGACCGTGTAAACGCTACAAAAATGGGTTATCTGGCCGTGGAACTCCTACTGCAGGGCAAAAACAACCGCATTGTATGTACACATGACGGTGGATATACGGATGTGGATATCGATGAAGCCCTGTCTATGAATAAAAGCATTCAGCAAATGGAAGTGAATGTTCTTGCTGCAATGACCGGAATTTAATTCACAGTACAAAACTGCCGTGTTCAACAATGAGCACGGCAGTTTTTAATCCCTATCGAATGTGTTATTTGTTTTTTCAAATGGTTCTTCCCTTCTACATTCCAGTACAACCAATCCCCTGTTTTCTTCAGGAATAAAAAAGTCTGCCGTAATAATTCCGGCAGACTTTTTTATGCTTTAGGGTGACATTTATCGTACACACTTTTCAATTTTTGATTGATCATATGGGTATACATTTGCGTTGAGGAAATATCGCTGTGTCCCATCAGCTCCTGAAGAGAACCCAAATCTGCCCCATTTTCCAGCAAATGCACCGCAAAACTATGACGCAGCGTATGGGGGGTAATCTCCTTTTCAATACCGGCCTTTGCCTGGTAGAGCTTCAGAATCTTCCAAAAACCCTGACGGCTCATCCGAACTCCGCCAATATTGACAAACAAAGCACTTTCCTGCGGATCAGCCAGCATTGCCCCTCTGGTCTCTTTAATGTAAATGCTCAACGCACGCAATGCTGCAGGGTACAGAGGGATTACCCGGGATCGCTTGGAACCACAGCATTTTATAATCCCAAGCTCCAGATTCACATCCTCCAGATTGAGTTCAATCAGTTCTGTAACACGCATACCAGTAGCATACATTACCTCAAGCATTGCTTTATCGCGGATACCTTTAGGATCTGCAGAAGACGGCTGCGACAGAAGCAGTTCCACTTCTTTCCCAGTCAGAATTTGAGGCAACTTCTTCACGCCGCGGTCAACATGGATCTCGGCAGAAACCGGCGAATTCTCCAGGAAACCGGAGGCTACAAGGTAATTGTAAAAATTCTTCAAGCTGGCAAGCGTACGGGAAGCTGTAGCGCCAGATTTTCCCCGCGTCTGAAGATAATCCAAATAGCTGGTGATATGCAATTGAGTAGCATCCAAAATTTCAGTGTTCTCATCCTGCAGCCATTCGCAAAATTGCCGAATGTCACGCAAATAAGAAGAAACTGTATTATTCGATGCTTGTTTGACCTTCGTCAGGTAATTTTCATAGGCATGAATCAAATCCAGCATACCAAGTTTACCTAATTTATCCTTTCCGAAATCTATCAAACACGCCATGTTATGGCGAAGTGATGCTTGATCCATGTTTTTGCATGTAAAGTATCAGACACCTCACAAGCAAAACACACTCTCCTAAAAACGGTATAACGCAATGGAAGGAATATTTCCTTTACTTACGCAAAAAGCCATCGGTTGCCATTGAATAGTCCATCGAACCCTATTCATCTAACATAACCATACTATACTCCATTTTTTACAAAAATTCAAGCTTTTTTAGCCAAAATAGCTTTTTTTGTAGATTATGACGGATATTTATGTTAATTTAATTATGTAAACTCCAGCTACCGAATGTCGGTTTCTCTTTATCATTTTCAATTTTTATCAATATCTTGGGGCTAATTTGATACTGCGCACACTAAATATTGGTTTTGCATGCATTCCTGCAAAACCAATATTTAGTGTAAATTTTATTTACCTGTCTCTATTTTTTGTACAACTTTACAAAGTGTTTTCCGGAAAAACTTCGATTCCCCTCCCTGTTTTGGGATAATTTCAGCAAATACGCACACCCACTGCCAGCTGCTACCAGTCCGCCGGTAACAAAGACGCCTTCATACTGTCCTCCAAAAAAGAGTGCGGATATTGACAGTAAACTCCCAAAATAAACCAAGCCTTCCGTCAGACATACCAATGCATATCTGCGTTTAATCCGCACGCACGCAGTCAATGCCCCCAAAAACGATGCACCAATAATCAGCACCGAAATCCCGTATCCTATATTATCCCAGCGCATAATTTGTGCATCTATCAGTTTGGTAATCCCTGCCGCAAATGCCAATGTCGCACCGATCGCCGTGATTGCCCCTATTGCCAAACCACTCGGAATAGAATCCGCATGTCCCTTATATCCATGCTTAACCATACGTCACTCCCCTTCCCTTGAATTCTATTCCTTCTCTCCAACAAAAAGAACCGGGGCAGAGCATCTTGTGCTCCGTCCCGGTTGCCATTCATTTTTTAAATCACACTTCAACATCCACATTAATGGCCTTGCGCTGTTCCTGCGCTTCAGTGACACTGCGGAATTTCATCCGGGTATCTCTGATCTCGTTCAATGCATTGGAAATGACTTCTTCCGTCTGGGCAAGAGATTCATCCATATACTGATTTGCAGCTTTTCTCAGCTGATCGATCCGGTTCTGTGTCTGCCCAACCAATTCCTCGCTGCGCTTTCTTGCCTCTTCATAAACAGCTTCCTTTGTCACCAGCTGTTTTGCCTTCTCCTGAGCCTCACGCAGAATTCCATCCGCTTCACGGCGCGCCTGGCTGATCAACTCGTTACGGGATTCCACAATTGTGCGTGCATGCTTCAGTTCTCCGGGAAGCTGTGCAATGATCTCATCCAGCATATCCAGAACCTTATCCCGTTCCAGAATGCACTTATCCGCTGCCAGAGGCATAGACCGGGCATCCTGCACCAAGTCATACAATGCGCCAATAATATCTTCTGTATTCCGCTCGTTCATTTGATTTCCTCCTAAATATTATTTTTTCCGTTTCTCTATTCTCTCCTGAAAATCGGGAATAATTTCACTCGGCAAAAAATCCGAAAGTTCCACACCATAGGTGCCCAGTTCCTTCACCGTACTGGAGCTTAGATACATATACTTGCTGTCTGCAGTCAGGAACATGGTATCCAGTTCGGGATTGATCTTCCGGTTGATCAGCGCCATCTGGAATTCATTTTCAAAGTCCGAAACAGCCCGAAGTCCCTTTACGATGACACAGCTTCCTCTTCTGCGGGCATAGTCGGCCAAAAGTTCATTGGAACTGTCAACCTCAACATTCAGCAAGTCACCGGTGACACGCCGAATCAAATCTACACGTTCTTCCAGTGTAAACATCGGGTTCTTGCCTGCATTCACCATGACGCAGACGATCAGCTTGTCGAAGATATTCGCAGAACGCTGAATAATATTTAAATGTCCGCTGGTAATGGGATCAAAGCTTCCCGGATAGATGGCAATTTTCATAACAAATCACATTTCTTCGTTCTTACGATAAATCGTCAGCAGTGTCTTTCCGTATTTATAGTCCTTGGAGCGGACGTACCCTTCAAAATCCCAAGGCAGTTCCTTACCCAAAGGGCGTTCTGTAACTATTATACCATTGGATTGCAAAATGTCAATTTCCGTTATCTTATTTAACGCGGTTTCCAGAAAAACTTCCGCATAGGGAGGGTCCAGAAAGATGATATCAAATTTTTCTCTGCAGCGAGCCAAATAGTCCAAATAATCGCTGCGTACAACATTTCCGCTCAACTCTAATTTTGTACGCTTCAGATTCTCACGGATCAGTTTGCAGGCGTCCTCCCGCTGATCAACAAAAACCGCATTCCGCGCTCCCCGGCTTAAAGCCTCGATTCCCAGCTGCCCCGTGCCGCCAAATAAGTCCAGAACGTTTGCGCCCGGAATATCAAAATTGATAATGCTGAACAATGCTTCCTTCACTCTGTCTGCAGTAGGACGTGTCAGCATACCCTCCGGTGTCTTCAGCTGAACCCCCCGCGCTTTTCCTGTAATGACGCGCATATTTTTCTCCTATTCTTCCCGTTTTTTCCGGAAATGATGATATACTGCCGCAGCTGCATCCTTTGGCAGGATTCGTTCCAGCTCCGGCAATGTTGCTTGACCAATAGCGGACAGGGATTTAAACTGCCTCAGCAGTTCCTGCTTGCGTTTCGGTCCGATCCCTGCAATCCCATCCAGTTCTGAATAGCGCAGCCGCTTGCTGCGAAGCTGCCTATGATATGTGATGGCAAACCGATGCGTTTCTTCCTGAATATTTCCAATCAAGGAAAATACAGCCTGATTATTATCGATACGAATCTCTTTTCCATCCGGTGTCACCAGTGCCCTTGTGCGGTGACGGTCGTCCTTAACCATGCCAAATACCGGAAACGAAAGTTCCAGCTCCTGCAAGGCCTCCACAGCTATCCTGGCATGGTTCACACCGCCATCGATCAGCAAAAGATCCGGTTTCTCTTCAAATCCCTTGTCCCCTGCTTTATAATGCTGAAATCTTCGTTTCAGGATCTGATGCATGGATGCATAATCATCCTGATTGGACATTCCCTCCAATTTGAAACGCTTATAGTCGCCTTTCCTGGGTCTTCCATCCACAAAAACGACCATACTGGCAACAATATCCGTACCGGATATATTGGAAATATCGAAGGATTCCATTCTGCGGGGCAATTCCAGCCCCAGCATTTTCCCCAGAAGCGCAACCGTTGCATTGGCACGTTCTTCTTTTCCGGTGACCCGTTCCGCCTCCTCAAAGGCATTCCTGCATGCCAATTCAACAAGTCTTAGATTATCTCCCCGCTGCGGCACATGCAGTTTGGGGCGCCGACCATGCTGCTGCTCCAGAAACTGTGCAAACAGTTCACCATCTTCCAGTTCAAACGGAAGCAAAACACGCTTTGGAACCAAGCCTCTGCTCAGATAGTATTGTTTTATCAGGCTGGAAACTGCTTCCTCTTTGTCATCCGGTCTGGGAAACACTTCATAGTCCTTATCCAGCAAATTACCGCCTGAATAATGCAGTACAGCAAAACAAGCCTTTGCCTCTGTTTGCGCAAATCCCACAACATCCGTATCTGCCAGTGTACCTGCTGTTACCAATTGCTTCTGGCCCAGATTTTCCACCGCTGTCAGCCGGTCTCTCAGACTGGCCGCCAGTTCAAATTCCAGATTCTCTGCCGCGTCCAGCATCTGTCGGCGGATTTGCTCTGCCACTGCCTTGTAATTTCCTCTCAGCAGCTCCCTCGCCTGCAGCATCGTCTCACGATACTCCGTGCAGCTTTTATTCGGCTGACACCACCCGGCACACTGGTTCATATGATAATTCAGGCATGGCCGTTCTTTGCCAATGTCCCTCGGAAACTGCTTGCGGCAGCCCGGGAGCTTTAATGACAGGCGAATCGCCTCCATGACATCCTGTGTTGCACCGCGGCCGCCATATGGACCATAATAATCGGCTCCATCATCAGACAGTTTGCTGACCAGGGAGAGTGCCGGATAGACGTCTTTCATATTCAAACGCAGATAGGGATATCCTTTGTCATCTTTTAAAAGGATATTATATTTGGGCATATGCCGTTTGATCAACGAGCACTCCAATACCAATGCCTCAAATTCACTGGCAGCCACAATAACATCAAAATGATCAATCTTACTGACCATAATGCGTGTTTTTGCCGTATGCGATGCCGTATCCTGAAAATATTGACTGACCCGGTTCTTCAGTTTTTTCGCTTTTCCAACGTAAATCACCTTGTCAGCCTTATCCCGCATAATATAGACACCTGGCGCGTATGGCAATGACAACGCTTTTTCCTTCAGTTCTTCAAAGGTCATGGATTACCTCCAAAAAAGCACCGCCTCAATGCTGCTTTCCGGCATTGAGGCGGTTAAGTAAAGCAATCTTTAATAAACGTCACGCTGGAGCAGCGTGTCCAGAGCGTTCACAGCAGCCTCCGCATCAGGGCCAAAAGCACTCAGGGTCACAGAGGAACCGGTCACAATTCCCAAAGACATAATGCCCAGAAGACTCTTGGCATTCATCTTGCGGCTTCCGGATTCCAGATAGATACTGCTCTCAAACTCATTGGCCTTCTGAACGAAATACGTTGCCTGTCTGTTGTGCAGGCCGGATTCACAGCGAACGACGACATCTTTGTTGAACATATTCTTTACACTCCTTTTCGCCATATCGTGCTGGATATGACGGTCTGGATATATCATAGCATTTTTACCGAAAAAGTCAACCAATTTTCGTCTTCTTTACACAACATGCAGTACGATTTGAGCGTTCTATTTGTTTAAAACGTTTCCAGTTTTGCATTTTTCGTGCATATCAACCAAATTCAGCAATGGTGACGCCATCCTCGCCTTCACCATACTGTCCCAAACGGAATTTTTTGACAAACTTATTCTTCTTAAGTGCCTGCTGTACTGCTGCACGCAGGGTGCCGGTTCCCTTGCCATGGATAATTCGAACCTGGGACAGATTGCTGCGCATTGCCTCATCCAGATAACGTTCCAATACACAAATCGCCTCAACAGCATCCATACCGCGCAGATCCACTTCTGTCGGCATAGCTGTCATCTTCATTTCCCGGCCGGAATGCTTCGGACGGGGACCTTTCTGCTTATAAGGATTCTCATGTTCCAGCAGATAGATTTCGTCCGCCTTGGCAGTTAGCTTCAGGATACCCGCCTGCAGCTGATAGGTGCCGTCTTTGTTGACAGCCAGTACGCTTGCCTTTGTTCCCAGCTTCAGAAGCTCCACCGTATCTCCCACCAGAATGCTTCTGGTAGGCGCTGGGCGCTCCTGCTTCGGCTGTGTGGCACGCAGCTTATCTTCCACCTCGTTCAGATTCCGTCTCAACTCTGCCTGGCGCTGATTCAGTCCAGAAGTATCCGCACTCTCTGTCAGCTGCTTCTTCAAAGCCTTGATTTCCTCGGAAGCCAGATTGGCCGCCGCGCGAGCCTCTTCAATAATATGTTGTGCCTCCCGCCGTGCAGATTCCATAGCTTTCTCTTTTTCCTTACGAAGCTGCGCATGGTACTCTTCACTCTGCTGTTTGATTTTTGCCGTCTCCTGACGAAGCCGCTCCGCCTCCTGACGGGCAGCCTCCATCTGCTGGCGCTGATGCTCCAGCTGTGACAAAACATCCTCAAAATCCTTATCCGCTTTGTCAACCAGATCATCCGCTTCTTTCAGAATTTCTTCTGACAGACCCAGTTTTCTGGAAATGGCAAACGCGTTGGATTTGCCGGGAATGCCGATCAGCAATTTATAGGTAGGACGCAGTGTTTCCACATCAAACTCGCAGGAAGCATTGATAACCCCCTTCGTACGCATGGCATACAACTTTAGCTCCGCATAATGGGTGGTTGCAACGACACGGCTTCCCATTTTCCTGCAGAACTCAATGATCGCGGTTGCCAGCGCAGCACCCTCGGCCGGGTCTGTACCGGCACCGAGTTCATCAAAGAGAACCAGCGTACGATCGTCGCACTGGGCCACCACATCCACAATGGTGCGCATGTGACTGGAGAATGTGGACAAACTCTGAGCAATGGACTGTTCATCACCGATGTCAGCCAGAATCGCATCAAAGGTAGAAAGAACACTTCCGTCTCCGGAGGGAATATGCAGGCCGCATTCCGCCATCAGTGTCAGCAGGCCAATGGTTTTTAGGGTAACGGTCTTACCGCCGGTATTTGGACCTGTAATGATCATCGTATCGAAATCCGTGCCCAGGCGCACAGAGATCGGCACCACGCTCTTAGGGTCGATCAGAGGATGCCGGGCCTTGCGCAGCTCTACCCTTCCCTTATCATTCATAACAGGCGCCCAGGCATTCATCCGATATGCCAGCTTTGCCTTGGCAAAGATTACATCCAGTTCCACCAGCATCTGATAGTTCAGATTTATAGACTCCCGGAATCCTGCAGCTTCTGCTGAAAACTCTGCCAAAATCCGTTCGATTTCCTTTTTTTCTTTCAGCTCCAGCTCCCGCAGCGCATTATTGGCATTCACAGCAGACATAGGTTCCACAAAGTAAGTAGATCCACTGGCAGATACATCATGGACAAGGCCGGGAACTTCATTTTTACATTCGCTTTTTACCGGCACCACATATCTGCCCTGCCGAATCGTAATGATCGGCTCCCGCAGGAATTTGGAGTAGGCCGGGGACGAAATCACCTTTTGCAGACTGTCCCGAATTTTTCCCGCCTGGATACGCATATGACGCCGGATATCCGCCAACGCTGAAGATGCATTGTCTGCAATCTCTTCTTCAGACAAAATTGCGCCAAAAATTTTATCTTCCAGATACTTATTCGGTGACAACGCCCGGAACAAAACATCCAGCACGGTTTCCTTATCGTCTTCGGCCACATATCCCTTGATCGTGCGTGCGCAGCGGAGAATTCCCGCAATCCTCAGCAGTTCTTTGGGCTGCAGGCTGCCGCCGCGCTCCGCTCTTTCCAGAGAGGCCGAAACATCCGTAACATCGCCAAACACAGGATTTCCCTTCCGGGTACACAGCTCGGATGCTGCGGTGGTCTGAGCAAGCATCAGTTCGACCTCTTCCAGATCCGAATTGGGACGCAGCCGCAGACAGGCTTCCTTGCCGCCGATACTCCCGGCACAACACGCAAGCAGTTCCAAAACCTGATCAAGCTCCAGCTTAATCAGCGACTTTTCGTATAACTCAGACATGATAAACTCCTAAATCAATAATGATTTGTAAAAATCCAGCGCAGAAAAACCACGCTCTAACTGCGTTGTTAAGTAAGCTTCCGTCAATGCTGACAACTGCTTCAGAGTCTCCTCCCCAAGCCGGAAAGCAAACAGGCGCTTCGGGTCGCACAGAGAAATATAGCGCATTGCCTCAAGAACTGCAGGTGTCACCGGCATCCGGATACCATTGGATTCTGCGCTGCGGCAGCCGGCACATTCCAGCTGACCTGCAGACAGATCAAAGCGTTCCGGAGCCTGGTTGCCACAAATGTGGCAACCAAACAAATCAGGCGTGTAGCCGGAAAGGCAGGCAGCCCGCAACTCAAATACAGCCTTGATCTGCATCTGCGGAAGATTCAGTTTGGAAAGGGCATACAGAGAGTTCAAAAGAAGAGACTGAAGCTCCGGGCTTGGATAGTCTTCCTGAGAAAGAAGCTCTGCCGCCTGGGCAAAATATGTTCCCAGAGACAACTTTGTCAAATCCCGCCGCAGCGGTGTGAAAAGCTCAATAGACTGCGCCTCATTGATCGTATATTGGCCTTTATACTCAAACAATGTGAACTCACCATATGCCAAAAGCTGACAGGGTGCGGTAAGCGGACTGTTTTTGCGCCGAAGACCCCGAGCTTTAACCGTCAGTTTTCCATGATTACGGCTCAGCAGTGTCAGCAGTGCATCCCGGTCATTGTAATCCGTTACTCTCAGGACGATGCCCTGGATCGTCATATACATGATTTGCCTCCGCTTTCAGCTGATTGCTGTACAACAGATATGCCTCCGGTGCACCGGTTTCCATAAATAGCTGCCAATAGTCCATTGCTTTCATCCTGATCCCTCCTGAGGATAGGGTTTGCAGTATCCTGGCAATTTACCACTGGTAAATTATTCGCTGTACCCAAAATTACGCACCATGAAGTCACTGTCCCGCCAGTTTTCCTTCACCTTGACCCAGGTAGTCAAATAAACCTTTGTTCCCATAAACCGTTCACAGTCTGTACGGGCCATTGTGGAAATCTTCTTCAGCATAGCACCCTGCTTGCCGATAATAATGCCCTTATGGCTGGCCTTTTCGCAGTAAATGGTAGCATCGATATCAATAATACCGTTATCACGCTCCGTGAAGGTCGTGATTTCAACCGCCGTTCCGTGAGGAATTTCCTTATCCAGGCACCAGAGCAGCTTTTCCCGGATGATCTCAGCCATCACCTGACGCTCCGGCTGATCGGTAGTCACATCGTCCGGGAACAGGAAGGGGCTCTCCACTGCATACTTTTCGCACTGCTGAAGCAGAACATCTACACCATCGCCGGTCTTGGCAGAAATCGGGATGATTGCATCAAATGCACCGGTTTCAGAATAGACCGCAATGACTTCCAGCAGTTTTTCCTTTTCAATGGTATCAATTTTGTTGATCGCCAGAATTGCCGGACAGCGGCTTCCCTTGATCTTCTCAATCAAGGCCTCCTCCTGCGCACCAACAGATGCAATGGGTTCCACCACCAGAACGGTAGCATCCACATCCGAAATGGATTCACGGACGGTATTGACCATATAATCGCCCAGCTTTGTGCGTGCCTTATGATAACCCGGTGTATCCACAAAAACAAACTGCATATTGTCACGTGTAACAATACCGCAAATGCGGTTTCTGGTAGTCTGAGGCTTATTGGAAACAATGGCGATCTTTTCGCCAACAAGGTAATTGGTCAATGTAGATTTGCCGACATTGGGACGGCCGGCAATTGTAATGATTGCAGTTTTTGTATTCATATTTTTCTCCTGTATGTGATCGTTTTTAGTCCCGGCTCATTCCGGTAATAGAAGCGGCAATGGCTTCCTCTCTGGCGCGCATCTGACGCTTTTGTTCCCCTTCATCCAGGTGATCATATCCCAGCAAATGCAGCATGGAGTGGATCGTCAGGTATCCAACCTCGCGGCGCAGAGAGTGTCCGAATTCCTCTGCCTGCGCAGCAGCGCGTTCCAGGCTGATGCACATGTCGCCCAGGGGAACCAATCCGGAGGCAGGGTCGCGGTACGCATCCCAATTCTGAGGAGGATTGCCGGCCTCCAGCTGAAACATCGGAAAGCTCAATACGTCGGTTGGCTTGTCAATTCCCCGGCTCTCACGATTGATGATCTGAATACCGGCATTGTCTGTAACCAGAACATTAATCTCACAGCGGACAGTAATTCCCTCAGCACGCAGTGTTTCCTGAATGCATTTGCGAATATTCTGACCAACTGTAAAACGCTGCAGGCCCAGCTGTTCGAAAACCATATTGATCTTATGTTTCATAATCAGTACTTCCTTTTATAGCGCCCGCTAAAGTGTTGATTGGGCTTTTTTATATCCGGCTTTGCAGCGGCCTTTTCGTAAGCATTGATAATCTCCTGCACCAGTGCATGCCGCACCACATCGGCAGAAGTCAGACGGCAGATGGCAATATCCTTCACACCGTCGAGAACACGAATCGCATCTTTCAAGCCGGAAACCTTATCATCCGGCAGGTCGATCTGGGTTACATCACCGGTAATGACAATTTTTGATCCAAAGCCAAGCCGCGTCAGGAACATTTTCATTTGCTCCCGAGTTGTATTCTGAGCCTCGTCCAAAATGATAAAGCTGTCATCCAAAGTACGGCCGCGCATATAGGCCAGGGGCGCAACTTCAATGGCTCCCCGCTCCTGATACTTCTGGAAGGTCTCTGCTCCCAGCATATCATACAGCGCATCGTACAGCGGTCTCAGATAAGGGTCAACTTTGTTCTGCAGATCTCCGGGCAAAAAGCCAAGACGTTCGCCTGCTTCCACAGCAGGACGTGTCAGAATGATCCGGTTAACGGAGTGATCCCGGAATGCCGCAACCGCTGCCGCAACCGCCAGATAGGTTTTGCCTGTACCCGCAGGACCAACACCGATGGTAACGGTATTTTTCTGAATCGCCTTCATGTAATGCTGCTGACCAACAGTCTTTGCTTTGATGGGCTTTCCCTTTGCTGTGATGCAGACAACATCCTTTGTCATCTGGGCAACCTGATGGTCATTTCCCTCACTGACCAGTGTGATCAGATACCGCACACGCTGTTCATCGATTGCTTCTCCTTTGGACGCCAATGCCAGAAGCCCTTCCAGCGTACGAACCGCTTTATCTGCCATTTCCTCATCACCGGAAACCCGAATATCTGTTCCACGGTTTACAATCTGAACATTCAATGCAGCCTCTATCCGTTTGATGTTTTCATCAAAGGAACCAAATACAGCAATCAGGTCCTCGACCCGTTCTGCATTAATGATCCTCTCAGTCTGTTTTCCCATTCTTATCTCCAATCTGTTCTCTGCCAATCATCTCTACACAGATAAATGATCCCGAAAAGCGGTAAACATTCTTTTCGTTTGTAATGACACAGGATCTGTCTGTAATTTTCCCCGCCGACATTTGCTGTACTATATACCGTTCTGAAAATGCATGCAGTTCTGTATCTGGAATCGTGATTGTTTCCGTCTGTGTTTCAAACTGCGTATATGTCTCAACGCAAAGTGCAAACGGAAGAATCAAACCGCCCGGCAGAGTGACATAGTACTCCTCATATATTCTAACACAGGTGCTATCAGAAATTCCACTGTCTTTCCATAAATTTATTCGTTTTTTTTGGATCAGCAGGCTGAATTTCCGTTTTGTTTTCTTTTCCTCGGTTCTGATCCGGCATTCTGCGGCAGCGACCGACTCCAGTGAGCGGTTTGTCTGTGCAAACACCTCTCCCGATGCCTGTTCTGCGCGAATGGACAGTCCGCAGTCTGTATATCCGGAGATCAGAATTTCCCCTTCCTTCACCGCATCGCCGATTTTAAACCTACCTGTGCCTTGCGTAACAGTACCGGACAAAATATAGCCATCCCTGCAGGCCACAATATGGGAAACCACATGCTTTGGCTCAACCTCCGGTTCCCCGGAACGTTCCCGCACGGAAACCACCGCTGTGCAGCCATGCGTATTTACGCCTGCCCACTGCAGCTTGGGGATCGCTTTCAGCAGTGCATTCTTACTTTTCTCGCTGCGCACATCCTTTCTGGACGCGCCAAAGGCTATACCGCTGTCTTCCGCTGCTTCCAGAATTATCTTTACAGGAATGGTCTGATTTCCTTCCACCTGAACAAACAGAATCCTTCCAGGCAGCAACAAGGTAATCACGAAGAAAACAATCAGCCCCACAGAAAATACAGGCCGATGCACAATCGCCTTTACCACCCAATAAACGCCTTTTCTTCCGCAGATTCGAAGTGCTGCGCCTCTAGATTCACAAATGGTCTGCAGCGCACTGTAATCCTTCCTTCGCACCCAAAATCTGCAGGTCAGAGGATCCTGATACTGAATATATGTGATCGCAATCCCCGCTTTTCCAACCATTTGCAATATCAATTCCAACTCGGCACTCGTCATCTCTGCCTGAAGCATGGCACTCAGAGGTCGGAATCCCTTCATATTATCCCCTCCGATGCAGAGAGACCGTTTTGATCCTGCCGCAAATCACCAGTTGATCTTTCGTCAGATGCATCACTGTCAGGCCGCATCCGCAAACACGGACAGATCCAAATTTTGTCTTCACAGCAATTTCTTCCTGCCCGTATGCGGTAACCCCTCTGTGGTTCTCAATCAAAACTCTGTTCTCCCCGGCAATTTCTACAACACAGCGCCTGGAGACCGACTCCGCGGACATACCCGTTTCTTCTGCCAGCCGTTCCCAAAATTGTCTGCCTTCACGCATAACCGGCACCTCCTCTTTGGGAAATCCTATGAATGATGCTCCCTGTATTTGCATACATTCTTGCGAGGTGACACGTATGAATTACACAAAGCTGATTACGGGCGTATTATCGTTTTTAGGAATATTGATTCTGATCCTGGATGGAAAAACCGCTTTAGAGGGGGCCAATGCCGGAATCATGCTATGTATTCAGGCGGTTATCCCCTCCATGTTTCCTTTTTTCGTTTTATCTTCCATATTCAGCACCTCGCTGACTGGCATCCCGATACCAATTCTGAAACCAATTGCTGCATTTTGCGGGTTGCCATCCGGTGCAGAACCGCTTCTGATTGCCGGTTTCCTGGGAGGATATCCGTCTGGTGCGCAATGTATTTTTCAAGCTTATTCCAACGGTAATCTGACAAAAAAGGATTCGGAAAGACTTCTGCGTTTTTGCAGCAATGCCGGTCCGGCATTTTTATTTGGTATGGTCAGTCCGCTGTTTCCAGGACCTTCCTACGCATGGAAATTATGGGGCATTCATATTGCCAGTTCTCTGCTGATCGGTTTTTTCTCCAATCATAATTCCGGAAGCCAAAACATCCCGGTCCCGCGTGCAGCACCTTCGCTTTCCGACAGCGTGCTGACATCCGTTCGTGCAATGGCGGCTGTCTGCGGATGGTGCATCCTTTTCCGCATCCTGATCACTTTTTTCGAGCATTGGTTTTTCTGGTTATTGCCAAGCGAAATTCAGGTGCTGTTCACAGGATTACTGGAACTAAGCAATGGCTGTATCGCTCTGAGGGAAATCGAAAGTATAGAGCTTCGCTTTTTGCTCTGCTCCGTTTTTCTATCCTTCGGCGGACTGTGTGTTACTATGCAAACCAGTTCCGTAATCGGTGATCTGTCACCCTGGCCCTATCTTCGCGGAAGATGTCTGCATACGCTCTTCAGTTTAATTCTCAGTGCACTTATCATAACCAACAGAAGCATTTTTTTCCTGGCAGCAATTCCTTTACTCCTTTTCTTCCGCAAAAAAAGAAAAATACCCATAGCAATCGGGCCTGCATTGTTGTATAATGAAAAGGTATAAACTCGTATGGAGGCGATATCATGCTGTTTCGCAAAAAAATAGAGCGCTCCTGCACATATTGTCAGCATGGCGCATGCCTGGAAGATGGCGCCATCCTCTGTGCCAAAAAAGGACTGAAAACCACGGAAGACAGCTGCAGACGTTTTCGTTATGATCCATGCAAGCGTCAGCCCAAAAAAGCCAAGGCTCTGGATTTTTCCAAGTACGATTCTCAGGATTTTTCTCTTTGAACCGCAGCTGCCTCATGCCGTTTTTTTCCACGCAATCCGGTCAGTTTGTTGCTGACCGGTATTTTTCTTGGTAACCGTGCCGCGGTTGAATCACCTGCAAAACAGAAACCATATTCGGAAATATTTCTTATTTTTTCCTTTTCTGCAGCCATATCTGTAGCATATCACCGAAATTTCAATTACAGACTTGATTTTATGCAAAAAAAGACTACAATAAGACGTATATTTCAATTTGAAAGGCTGGCGGTCTTATGAACAAGATCTACATCCCCGAGGGGTATACGCCTAAGCTGGACGCCTATGATACCCAGCGGGCCATTGCCTATATCAAAGAAACCTTTCAGGAAGAGTTCGCCAAAGCACTGAATCTGAAACGTGTTTCCGCTCCCCTGTTCGTTACGGAACATTCCGGTCTGAATGACAATCTGAACGGCTACGAGCGAGCCGTATCCTTCGATATTCCCGCTGTTGGTGCAGATGCCCAGGTGGTTCACTCCCTGGCAAAATGGAAGCGTCTGGCTCTGAAACGGTATCATTTCACGGTTGGTAACGGATTATATACCGATATGAACGCCATCCGACGGGATGAAGAGCTGGATAACGTCCACTCCATTTACGTGGATCAGTGGGACTGGGAAAAAGTGATTACCCGTGAAAACCGGAACAGCGAATACTTAAAGCTGATCGTCCGGGCCATTGTCCGGGCCATCTGCAACACCAATGACCGTCTCCACGTCCGCTTCCCCCAGCTTCGCACGGAATTTTGCCGAGAGGTCTCCTTTATCACCTCTCAGGCACTGGAGGATATGTACCCGAATTTAAAAACCGGCTCTGAGCGCGAAAAAGCTTATGTGAAAGAGCATAGAACCGCCTGCATCATGCAGATTGGCCGAAAGCTCCGCTCAGGTAAACCTCACGATGGACGTGCACCGGACTATGATGACTGGAATCTGAACTGTGACATTTTCTTCTGGGATGAAGTTCTGGACCGGGCTCTGGAAATCTCCTCTATGGGTATCCGCGTAGACGCGGAATCTCTTGACAGGCAGCTGACAGAATCCGGCTGTGATGACCGTCGGGAACTGCCGTTCCACAAAATGCTGCTGAATAACGAGCTGCCCCTGACCATTGGCGGCGGCATCGGCCAGTCCAGACTTGCCATGCTGATGATGGGCTGCGCCCACATCGGTGAGGTTCAGTCCAGCGTGTGGGATCACGAAACCATGGAAGTCTGCGAACAGGCCGGCATTCGACTGCTGTAAGCAAATCCCGGATCTACCTATGGGCAGATCCGGGATTTCTGATCACAACATGACCTTTTAAAAAAGTCTCTGAAAAAACTTTGTTAAAAACAAAAATAATGCTTGACATTTCGGTGTTCATGGTGTATTATATCGAAGTCGGCAAGAGAGCCGCCCACATGGAGCAGTATCGAAGTGGTCATAACGGGCACGACTGGAAATCGTGTGTACCCCAAAAGGGTACCGAGGGTTCAAATCCCTCCTGCTCCGCCAGATAAACCCCTCATCCTTTTGGATGAGGGGTTATTTTTGTGCATCTGAAAGAATTTGCTTTTGCACAGTCAGATCGCACCAAACTGCTTAGCCTGAACAATCAGAAAAACCAGAACGACTGCACCAACACCGAGCGTTGAGGAAAACAAAGCCACAAAAAAATTCTGCACGGTATTTCGCTCCCGGTTCCAATACCAGATCAGGTATTGGATCATAAACCAAACCGCCGACAGCATCACAGCCATGCCCCATATTGAAAATGGTTTAAAAACAATCTGCCAGTCCTTTTGAAAGAATCCCAGCAACGCCAGAGACACCACAAGAGACAGTGCATTTCCCAAAACTCCGAACCGGATACAGTTTCCCCTCCGGCATAAATAACCAAGTATCATCATATATACCAGCATCACGGGATAGCCCGCAGCAACCCCATAGGCCGCATCCAAGTACATTGCCGCAAATGCACAAGGTAACATATACAGAATCAGAATCCATCCGCTGCCTTTCATTATACCCTCCCCTTTTGGTTATGTGTCAAATACGGCATAGTATATCACCTGCGTTGCCGGATCATAGACCGCAGCCGTAAAATTAAACGATCCTGCATCCAGCACGCCAGCATCATCATACGTTTCCGTCTTGCGGTTATAAAAGTACCACCAGCCCTCTTTTATTTCCGGAAAAAGAGGCTGACTGTTCTCCTGAAGATACGGACCGTATTTCCACTGTCCCCTATCCAGACCGTACAGAAGAGCAGTCATATTTTCCGTCAGAGGGAATTCTCTCCATCCTTTTGCATGGCTGATCTCAGTGGCCACCGTCGGCGGCAGCTCTGACAGTACCACAAAACGCAATCCGTCCCCATGAAAACCACCATGGCTGTCACGATCTTCCGAAAGAAGCGCTCCAGTAACATCAATGCCGAGTATTTCCGAGATTTCCTGGGTTCGCCTGTCCCTGTGACCGGTTGTAAGAAGCAATGCCGCCGCAAACAACACCAGCAAAATTGTGATTGGCTTTTTCATGGAATTACCCCCTTTTTCTTACTATATCACGGCGTATCTGGGCCGAACAGACACAGCAGAAACTTTTTACAAAAAGTTAACCTCCCTTCCAGTTTCAGAAGGGAGGTTCTTGTCTTATACGATTTCCTGCCGCTGTAAGCGGACTGCATCCGAATGGCACAATAAAATGGCATTAGGCCATTGAATTCGTATTAATGCGCAAACTGGCTCTGATACAGCTGGGCATAAAAACCGCGCTTTGCAAGAAGTTCATCATGCTTTCCCTGCTCCACGATGTGTCCGTCCCGCATTACCAGAATCATATCCGCTTCCTGGATCGTAGAAAGGCGATGTGCCACAATAAAAGAGGTTCTTCCCTTCATCATGGTATTAAACGCCCTTTGAATCCGCATTTCGGTACGGGTATCAATGGAAGATGTTGCTTCATCCAGAAACAGCATCGGCGGCAGGCAGAGCATCACCCTGGCAATACACAGCAGCTGCTTTTGTCCCTGGGACAAATTATCCCCATCTTCTGCAATTACTGTATCATACCCATTGGGAAGACGTTTGATAAAGCTGTGAGCATGCGCCTGTTTCGCCGCTGCAACAATTTCCTCCTCAGATGCATCCGGCCTGCCCATAGCAATATTCTCCCGAATCGTGCCGGACTGCAGCCAGGTATCCTGCAAAACCATGCCAATATTGCGCCGCAGCTCACCACGTTGCATTGTGCGGGTATTGACCCCGTCCAAACAGATCTCACCGCCATCCGGATCATAAAAACGCATCAGAAGATTGATCAGTGTTGTTTTTCCGCAGCCTGTAGGGCCTACGATTGCCACACGCTGACCTGGTTCAACCGACAGGTCAAAGTCTCCGATAAGCGGTTTATCCGGCGTGTAGGAAAAGGACAGATCTCTAATCTCAATTTTTCCGGATACATTCTGCGGATACGGAGCATTATCCGGCTCCGTACTCATGGCAGGTTCCTCAATCAGCGCAAACACCCGCCCGGCACAAGCCAGAGCATTCTGCAGTTCCGTTACCACACCGGAAATCTCAT
Organism: Oscillospiraceae bacterium; assembly: GCA_017398105.1. Next base: position 35,712 of record JAFQHF010000025.1, read on the forward strand.
TGAACGGTTTGGTATATTGATTGGCATAATTCAAGAAACACGTAAGATCACCGATAGAAATACCGCCCCGAATGGCAATCAAAGCACCGGTAAGACCGACACCGGCATAGACAACAGAATTGACAAATCTGGTACACGGATTTACAAGAGATGAGAAAAATGTTGCACGAAGAGAAGCGTTCTGCAGACGTGTATTGATCTCATCAAACTGCGTCATCGACTGCGCCTCATGCCCAAAAGCCTGAACAACGCGAATATTACCAATTGTTTCATTGATAAATCCTGTCTGTTCACCCCGAATGGAAGACTGCAGCTTAAACATAGAATATGTTTTGGATGCAATAAAATTCGCAACCAGCAGAGAAAGCGGCGTTATGCAAATAACCACAAGTGCAATTCCCCAGTGAATCCTGATCATAAACAGCAGTGTGCCCAAGATCGTCATGAAACCGGTAAATAATTGCGTAAAACCCATCAGCAATCCATCCGCAAAGGCATCCACATCCGCAACCATTCGGCTGATAATATCTCCCTGCGGCGTTTGATCCAGATACTTCAACGGCAGCGCATGGATATGGCGGAATGCCTCATTGCGAATGTCCCTTGTTATCCGATAAGTCATTCTCTGATTAATCAGACTCATAAGCCACTGAGAAAGACCGGCCAAAACCGCGCACACACACACTCGTTCAAGATAGGAATACATCAGAACAAAATCAACAGAGCCTTCCGCAACAATACAGTCAATCGCCTGGCCAACAAGAATTGGGATATACAGCGTCATCACAACATGAATGACTGCCAGCAGAACCGAAACTGCAATGCCAAGCCAATAGTTTCGGATTCGGAACAGAACCTTTTTCAGAATCATCCACTGTTTATCCATACTGTACCTCATTTTTAGGAAATTGAGAGTAATAGATTTCCTGGTAAATCGGACAACGATCAAGAAGCTCCTCATGGGAACCTTTACCAACCAAAAGTCCATCATCCAGAACAAGGATCTCATCAGCATACCGCACCGATGCTGCACGCTGAGAAATAATAAACGTCGTAGGAGGATTTGGCATACTTCGAATTGCCATGCGCAAATTGGCATCAGTCGCATAATCCAGAGCAGAGGCGCAATCATCCAGAATCAATATTTTCGGTTTCCGAACCAACGCTCTCGCAATCGTCAGACGCTGACGCTGACCGCCGGAGAAGTTAGCACCTCCCTGCTCCACAAAGGCATCCAGTTCCCCTGCCTTGCTTTTAACGACCTCACGTGCCTGTGCAACCTCCAGTGCATTCCACAGTTCTGCATCCGTAGCTTCAGAATTTCCCCATAATAAATTTTGACGGATCGTACCCTGAAATAAAACCGGCTTTTGCGGAACAATGCCAATATTTCTGCGAAGAGATCCCATCTCAAACTGAGAAACATCAGTACCGTCAATCAATACACGCCCATCCTTAGCATCATAGAATCTGGAAATCAAATGCACCAATGTAGTCTTGCCTGCACCCGTACCTCCAATAATGCCAATAACCTTACCGGATTCAACAGAAAAAGAAATATCCTCAAGAGAAGGATGGCCGGAGCCTGCATACTGCGCTGTAACATTTTCAAATTCGACCGATCCCTTAAGATCATCTGCTGACAATTCCCCATTTTTCTGATCTGAAACCATATTCAGGACTGCCCCAAGACGTTTTCCGCAGGTAACAGCCTTTGTAAGCGAAATGATCAAATTAGCCAGTTTAATCAGTTCCACAAGAATTTGAGACATATAATTATAGAGGGCAATCACCATACCTTGTGTCAGAACACCAACATCCACCCGAATCGCCCCAATATTCACCAGCAAAATAACAGCAACATTAATGACAACCAGGGTCAAGGGGTTCAGTAAAGCTGAAATACGCCCAACCAAGGTCTGTGCATGTGTCAAAGATTCCGTTTGCACTTCAAAATCAGTCACTTCGGAATTTTCCTTGCAAAACGCCCTTAAAACACGAACACCAGTCAAATTCTGGCGTACGATGGATGTAACGCCATCAAGCAAATTCTGAACTCGCTTGTACATAGGCATCGTAATCAGCATAATGCCAAACACAATTAAAGTCAAAATAGGAATTACCCCTACAAAGATAAGCGCCGCCTTCGGATCAATCGTAAAAGCCATAATTGTAGAGCCAAACACAACGAAAGGGGATCGAAGCAGCAGCCGCAATGTCAAATTCACGCCATTTTGCACCTGGTTAATATCCGATGTCATGCGGGTAATCATAGCAGAAGTACCCAGCCGATCAGTCTGACTATAGCTCAGATGGAGCAGTGCGTCCAGAATGGCCGCACGCAGCCGTGCAGAAAAGCCAACCGCAGCTACCGCAGAAAAATACTGAGCTGAAACAGCCATTATCAGGCCAATTACGCCCAAAACGATCATAATTCCGCACATACCGAAAACATAACGATAATCGGCATTGGAAATACCTTTGTCAACAATGCTGGCCACAACCAAAGGGATCAGCAATTCAAAAGAAGCCTCCAATAATTTAAAGAGAGGTCCAAGAAAACATTCCTTCTCAAAGCCTCGCAAATACTTCAAGACATCCTTCACAGAACTCACCTCCGAATAATGTTTTAATTATACCACCACATTTGCAATTGTGCAATCTGCAAATAAGCCATATATATGCGATACCGGCTGACCGTAAGCACTAACCAATCCTCAGAACGCAAAAAAGCCCCGTCCTTACGGACGAGACTTTATGTTCGCATTACCTGTCTTCCCGGGCAGGTCAAGTATTGCAGCCGAGACGCAGTACATTCAGGTAAACCTCTATGAGTGAACTACGTTTTCAACATGCTGAAGGAGCAGCTAAAAGCTGCTCCTTTTCATATTACTTATACATGGGAAACTGCTCACAGATCTCTGCAACCGTAGCATGCACTTCTGCCTGAGTTCCTTCAAAATCCCTTGCTGTCAGTGCAACGCAATGGGCGATCTTCTTCATTTCGGTCTCACCCAGGCCGCGGGTAGTAACTGCAGCCGTACCGATTCGAACACCGCTGGTAACAGCGGGCTTTTCAGGATCATTGGGGATTGCATTCTTATTCAGGGTGATGTGATTGGCATCGCAGCGCAGCTGCAGCTCCTTACCGGTGATATGCATGGGACGGAGATCTGCCAGCATCAGGTGGTTGTCAGTGCCGCCGGTAACCAGGTCAAATCCCTCTTCCAGCAGGGACTGTGCCATGACTTTGGCATTCTTAACCACATTCTGCGCATAGGTCTTGAATTCCGGCTGCATAGCCTCCTTCAGGCAGACTGCCTTCGCTGCGATCACATGCTCCAGGGGGCCGCCCTGGGTGCCGGGGAAGACTGCGGAGTTCAGCTTCTTGCCATACTCCTCTCGTGCCAGAATCAGGCCGCCCCGGGGACCGCGCAGGGTCTTATGGGTTGTGGTGGTAACGATATCTGCATAGGGCACAGGGCTCATATGGGCACCGCCGGCAACCAGACCGGCAATGTGTGCCATATCCACCATCAGAACAGCACCCACTTCATGCGCAATGTCCGCAAAGATCTTGAAATCGATTGCTCTGGGATAGGCAGAAGCACCGGCAATGATCAGCTTGGGCTGGCATTTCTTTGCCATGTCCCGGATCTGATCATAGTCGATCAGGCCGGTATCGTGGTTCACATCATAGGAAACCACATTATAATACTTGCCGGAAATATTGGCAGGGCTGCCGTGAGACAGGTGGCCGCCATTGGCCAGGCTCATACCCATCATGGTATCGCCCGGCTGCAGCAGCGCAAGCTGTACTGCCATATTGGCCTGAGCACCGGAATGGGGCTGAACATTGGCAAATTCTGCGCCGAACAGAGCTTTTGCCCGGTCAATGCAAAGCTGTTCGATCTCGTCAACATAGTGGCAGCCGCCGTAGTAACGCTTTCCGGGAAGGCCTTCCGCATACTTATTGGTCAGAATGGAACCCATGGCAGCAATGACCGCAGGAGAAGCAAAGTTCTCGGATGCAATCAGCTCCAGGCCATCCTTCTGCCGGGAAAACTCCCGGTCCATCATGGCAGCCAGTTCGGGATCAAAGTTAGAAACAAATCCAATGGAATCAATGGGTTTTGCCAGCATAGATAATTACCTCTTTTTTCATGTTCTGTAAAACAAAAAAGCGCAGCCCACAACAGGACTGCTCTGCGCAAACATAATTGGTTAGCGTTCTCTGTCCGTTTGCCTGAGAGATTCGGCAATTAGCCTTGCACCTTCGGCACACAACTGAATGTGTTCTCCAGAGAGTCCTCCGCCTTCCGGTCTTTCTCATTCCGAAAAGCTTCTTAGGGGTATTTTGTTTTTATGTATACAGTATACTCCCTTTTTTCAAAAAGTCAACTTGTCGTTTTTCACGGATTGCAACCAATAAAGAAGTATGATATTATGCACATGAACGGAGGTTTTGGTATGATTTGTTATCGGAAGGCTACTTTGGAAGACCTGGAAATCCTTTGGAACCGATCTATCGCGGAAAACCCAGGTGATGCGCGTTATCTCCGCTGGAAAGACAGCTTTATTTCCAGAAACCAGCAACAGGAAGCGGCCACCTTTGTGGTTGTGGATGGGGTTCTTCCTGTTGGTGAGGTCACACTTGACTATTATGCCAGCGGCTATGGCAATGCAGAAAGCCGCATTAAGCTGGCAGACGGTAAAACCACCGGCTATGTCACTGCCCTCAGAATTCGTGAGGAATATGAGGGAAAGGGTTATGTTTCCCAATTGATGCGCTGTATGGAAGACGGAGCAAGAGCGTTGGGATTCCGCCGTCTGACCATCGGCGTGGAGGCCGCAGAAACCCGGAATTTAGGGATTTATCTTCATTGGGGGTATGATGCGTTCGTTATGTCGGAAATCGATGACGGCGCACTGGTCTTATTTTATGAGAAAAAGCTGTAAAAAGGACTCCGAATGGAGTCCTTTTTACTTACAAAATCGGCTTCTCCTCTGCATCGGCAGGCAGGAAACCCAGTTTTTTCATATGCTTTACCAGCATACTGGTATTCTTCTGAGCAAGTTCCGGTTTTCCCAAAGTCCTGTGGAGCCACTGAACGCTCAATTCATGCCACTGCGCATAGGCAGGATCATAGCTCTGGATACTACCATCTGCAGTCACTTCGTTGCCAAGGGCATATCCATGAGGACCATACTGGAAAATGTGCAGTTCATATTTCATACCAAGGTCGCTGTACTTCTGTGCCACCGGCAAAGCACCGTGGGGTGTCAGCAGGTCTTCCGAGGTAGCAGCCAGAAAAACCGGAGGTGCCTCTTTGGTGATCTGAGATACCAGATCGAACCGTTTGGCATCTTCATCCGTTGCGTCCTTCTTTCCGGTCAGCAGCTGCAGCATAAAATTCATTCCCGGCATATTGGGCGCAGAGGTTGCAGGATAGCACAGCACCATGGCATTGGGCTTGTTGTCTGCCAGAAGACCGGCAGACAGTGCCAGGTGACCGCCGGCGGAAAAGCCACAGGTAACGATCTTCTCCGGATCAATGTTCCACGCCTCTGCCATTTCCCGCAGATAGCCGATAGCCCAGGAAACCTCGTCCAAAGGTGCAAAACCGGCTGCATTCCAGCCAACACTATAGCGCAGAATGAAAGCATGGAAACCTCTGGCCGTATAGGCCAGTGCAATGGGTTCCGCTTCCCGCGGAGAACAATACATATAGCCACCACCCGGACAAATCACAATGGCAGGCCGCTTCTGAAACTGGCCCAGACTGATCTCGCAATCAAGAATATATCCTTCCAGTGTGGCCTCCGGATGTCCCGGTACATTCATATGGATCATTTTCATAGAATCTTCCTCCTGGTCAATAAGGGCTGCTGCGCAGTGCAGCAGCCCTCAAAATGTTCTTAGCCGCCCAGGTTCCGCAGGAACTTCTGCTTCATCTCAGCGCCGTACTGCGCGTACTCACCGGACTGCAGCTTGCCAAAGCCAACAGCAATCGCCTCATCCCAGCTTTCCTTCTCGTGGTTGACCAGAATGGGATAGTAGTGAACGCCGTTCTTTTCAGCAGCATCACAGTCACCGGGGGCATCACCCACCATGACTACCTTGTCCAGATCATAACCGAACTTCAGCATTTCCTTGATGCAGGCTGCCTTGGAGCCAACATCCTGCGCCAGAACGATATCGGTGTGCTCCAGCAGACCGAACTTGCCCCACTCTTCTTCCACCGCATCACGGTTTGCAGAAGAAACCATGGCCACGTCCGCAAATTCATGCGCAGCAGCCAGACCTTCCTTGGCACCCACATAGGGAACCTTCAGGCTTTCATCCAGCTCCACAATGGCTGCATTAACAGCCTTGGACCAGCTGAGTGCCTTCTGAAGAACCAGCTTGGCATCGGGATCGGTTGCCTCGGCAGCAGCCTTGGCGGCGCCGTCATTGCTCAGCGCGGGAGCCGTATCTGCCCAGTGCTGAAGCGCCTCCACACCGGTGATCCTGGTGTACTTCTCATTGATCTCCCCCAGAGCCATGGCCAGGCCCTTGAAACGGTTAATGCCACGGGTCATAGAGAACAGATTGATCACGTTCCAGCGATCCAGAATCTCGTCCTTCCATTCCTCAAGGCCCCATTCTGCAACCATGCAGGGACCGAAGCAGTTGAAGTGCTTGCAGTTCATGGTATCCATGACGCAGCCGTCAGAGTCAACGCAGACCAGATAGTCGTGCTTTCTGACAAAAGAATCAAAAATAGACATTCTGTATTCCTTTCCCGCTGATTACATATGGGTATCGAACATACCGCAGTAGGAATCGATGGGATCGGTGCCCTTGAAAGCCTCGGGGCCGGTCAGCAGAGCATCAACCAGTGCATCCAGAGTATCCTCGTTGGAGTCATAGGTGTTGATGTAGGTGCGCAGCATGGGAGCGTCAGCCAGCATGGTGGGCTTGTTCACGGAGACACCCACGACAGGGATCTCATGGACATACCAGGGGATCTCACCGCCGCCCTTGGACATACCGAAGACGGGATGGCCGTTGGCAACATTGAAGAAGGTAATAACGATATCCATACCGGAAACGAACTCGGAGATGGCGTTCTTGCCTGCGAAGTACAGGTTCAGGTTGAAGGGCTTGCCGGCGGCAACTTCCTTCATCATCTTATCCAGGGGAGATTCGTAAATGAATGCATCGAAGCCCTTTTCGTTCAGCTTGTCGCAGAACTTCTCAACAGGAGTCTTCTTCTGTGCACCGCCGCCCATGGCGATAGCAGCCAGCTTACCCATGGGGCTCTCGGGGCCCTTGACGTTGACGATCATGACGCGCTTGGTCTTCTCAGGGGACAGGGGCAGAATGCCTTCGTCCTTGTACTTGACCAGAGTCAGAGCATCCTTGGAGATGGCGGGAGCAACAGCCTTGAACTCAGGATTGCCCAAAGCAGCGGCCAGCTCTTCGTCAGTGCCGCACAGAGCTTCCTTTGCCATCTTGTGCATACCCTTGGCAGCCTTCAGGCCCAGGATACGGGTCAGGGCTTCCACGATACGCTCTTCGCTGATGATGCCGGTCTTATAGGCATTCAGCATGGTATCGAAGTCTTCCTGAGGATCGTTGAAGAACAGGAACATGTCGCAGCCGGCGTTGATGGCAGCGGGCAGCATATCCACGCGCTTCATGCGGTTGGTCATACCGACCATGTGGGAAGCATCGGTAACAACCATGCCGTTGAAGCCCAGCTCACCGCGGAGCAGGTCAGTCATAATCTCCTTGCACAGGGTGCCGGGCATGATGGTATCGGCAGTGATTTCGGGATTGATCTCCTGCATGTATTCGGGCATCAGGATATGGCCGCCCATGATGGCATCCAGACCGCCGTCAATCAGGGTCTTGTAAACATGGCCGTAGGTAGCCATCCACTTGTCATGGGTGAAGTGGTTGACGTTGTTGGACATATGGGCATCGCGGTAATCCTGGCCGTTGCCGGGGAAATGCTTGGCGCAGGCATAAACGCCTTCGGTCTCATGAATGCCGTCCATATAAGCCTTGCCCATGGTGGCAACCAGCTCATGGTCATTGCCGTAGGCACGTGCCAGAACTTCTTCACATTCCCAGTTATAGGTGATGTCGACAACAGGAGCAAAGGCCATGTTGCAGCCGGTGGCCTTGATCTGGGCACCGGAAACGCGGCCCATAGCCTGTGCATATTCAGGCTTTCTGGTTGCGCCGATCTTCACCTGGCTGGACACGAAGGTACCGTCGGGGCAAACACCGTTGCCACCCTGCTCAGGATTGCAGGCGATGAATACGGGAACCTTTGCATACTTCTGCAGCAGGCGGTTCTGGTTCAGAACCATCTGACCGGGCATGCCGTTGTAGCGGCAGCCACCCAGGTGGTACTTTTCCATCAGCTCCTGCAGATATTCCTCGCTATTGCCGGCAGTCAGCTGCCAGAACAGCTGACCAACCTTCTCTTCATCGGTCATGGAAGCGATGGTATTCTCGACCCATGCGATATCCTCATCATTCAGATAATAGGGCTTTGCTCTTAAATCGACCATTGGTATCATTTCCTTTCTTGTTATGCTTAAACTGCACAAAACATACGCATTAAGCACATAATCACGAATAATATACCAAACAATCCGACTTTTTGCAATGGATATCCTGTTTATTTCTATCTTCTATTGTTACTTTTGTACAAGTGAACAAAAACATTGCATCCCTTCACTGCATATGATACAATGAAAAAAACTGCAAACAAGGAGGTTTGTTCAAAATGAAACTGGTTTGGTTGACTGCACTAGGCGTAGGCGGTGCAACTGTTCTTGGCAGTGTGATCGGTTTTGCTTTTAAGAAGATGACACACAAATTCAGCGACCTGGTTCTTGCCTTTGCTGCCGGTGTGATGCTGGCCGCCGCGGTGTTGGGCCTGATCCTGCCCTCCGTGGAATACGGCAATTTATGGATTACCGTGGCCGGTATTTTTACGGGTGCTGTTTCTTTGAATCTGATCGACCGGCTGGTTCCCCACATGCATCATCTGGTTGGTGCGGATACAGAGGCGCACAAGGGAAATGCCAATCTGGATAAGGTGCTGCTGTTTGTCAGCGCTATTGCCATCCATAATCTTCCTGAGGGTATTGCCGCCGGTGTCAGCTTCGGTTCCGGCAACAACGCAGAAGCGCTTCTGATTGCAGGAGGAATCGCTCTTCAAAATATCCCGGAGGGTATGGTCATCATCGCGCCTATGCTGGCTGCGGGCATCAGCCCCCGCAAAACCTTCATCTGCGGCCTGGCAACGGGTCTTGTGGAGGTAGCAGGCACACTGCTAGGCTATTTTGCCGTGACCATTGCGACCGCAATTCTTCCCTTTGCACTGGCTTTCGCAGGCGGCACCATGCTGTATGTGATCAGTGACGAAATGATCCCGGAAACCCATCATAATAATGAAAGCGGCGCAACGTATGCTTTGCTGGTGGGCTTCTGCGTGATGCTGATTTCGGATGTACTTCTTGGATGAGCACATAAAGTAGTTCTTCTGAAAACGTTTTGAGGTAGTGGTATGCTGATTCTATGTTCCGATGGCCTTTCCAGTAAACATCTGCAAAACAGAACTGCCTCAGCAGTCAGACATTGTCAGACTGCCGCATTGGTTGTTACCGCAGATCATACATACAAAGAAAAAAATTATCATGTTCCCAGATGTATTCGGGAATTGGAATTACTTGGTCTTCATGTTGAGATATTTGATCTCGATAAGCAAAATGCATCCCTTCTAAAAAACTATGATGTTGTGGAATTTATTGGAGGAAACCCCTATTATCTTTTAAATGCAATCCGGACACAAGACTGCAGTTCTGTCCTGCATTACCTGGCGAAAGAGAAGGTTTTGATTGGTTGGAGTGCGGCTGCCTTTGTTTTTGGTCCGACTCTGGCATTGGCAGATCAATACACACCGGAGATGAATTTTCTTAAATTATCCGATCTGTCCGGACTTGCGTTGACGCAATGTATGGTTCTTCCTCATTACAGTAAGTTTTTGCATAAACTTGATCGTTTTGAGGAGATATGCACTGAATTCGAAACAACACACTGCATATCTGTTCTGCGTTTAAATGACGGTGACGGTATTTTTATTGATGGTTCCAGAATAGAGCTATGCAGAGCATAGGCCTTATTATCATACCTAAGGAGGCTAAAATGAAAAAGACGATTCTTTTTGATCTGGACGGAACCCTGACCGACTCCGGTGAGGGCATCATCAACTGTGTTATTTACGCACTGGAACGGTTTGGACTGCCCATTCCTGAGCGTGAATCCCTGCGCTATTTTGTAGGGCCTCCTTTACACGAATCCTTTATCAGACAGGGTGTCCCGGCGGAACGTGCAGAGGAAGCGGTTGCGGTCTACCGGGAGCGCTACATTCCCATTGGCAAATTTGAAAACACCCCCTATCCCGGAGTTCAGGAATTACTGGAAGCGTTAAAAGCGGAAGGTTATACCCTGTATGTGGCCACCTCCAAACCGGAACAGATGAGCATCGATATACTGGAACACTTTGATCTGGCCAAATATTTCGACATGATCTGCGGAGCTACCATGGACACTTCCCGTACCAACAAGGAAGCTGTAATTGCATATCTGATCCGCTGCAACGGCAGAACCGGAAATATGATCATGGTTGGTGATACCAAATTCGATGTGATTGGTGCAAAAGCCCATGGTATCCCCTGCATCGGTGTCAGCTGGGGCTATGGTTCCGTTGAAGAAATGACGGAAGCCGGCGCCTGTGCAATCGCTGACAGTATGGATTCTCTGCTGACATTGCTGCGCAAGACGTAACCCCCCGCCTTCAAACGGCCGCTTCTCAGCAGTCAATATTGCCCAAAATTCATTTCCCGCGGTGTTTCCTGCAACACCGTGGATTTTTTTGCATAAAACGAAGACATTCCTTCGGATATTTGTTACCAAACTATTGACACTTTTCCATTTTTTTGCTATTATGTTTCTATCTTTTTGACATTTTGTGCATTATTATACGAGTTTTTGGTAAAATGGCCCAAGCCGTTTTATCAGGAATTCGTATGATTTCTGACCCATTCCGAATCCGGAGGTAGAATTATGACCCTTAACGAACGTGTTCTTGCTATGGAACCGGATCTGCTTTCCTGTCTGCAGGAAAATCTTCGCATTCCCAGTGTACAGGGAGCTGCGGAAGATGGTGCCCCCTATGGTATTGAGGTACGCAGAAGCCTCGACCATGTCCTTGCTGCAGCAGAAAAATTAGGATTCCGCACCGAAAATGTTGACAACCACCTTGGCTGGTGTGAATATGGTTCCGGTGAAGAAATGGTTGCGGTTCTTGGTCATCTGGATGTGGTACCTGCCGGTGATGGCTGGAGCTTTGACCCCTGGGGCGGTGAAATCAAGGACGGCCGCATTTGGGGCCGAGGCACTATGGACGACAAGGGACCCTCTATCGCCGCACTGTTTGCCCTGGCCGCCATCCGGGATTCCGGGCTGCCTCTGAATCGCAGAATCCGTCTGCTGTTCGGCTGCAACGAAGAGACCGGCTCCGCGGATGTCAAATATTACCTGTCCAAAGGCGGCGAAGTTCCTGTTATGGGCTTTACCCCCGATGGCGAATATCCTGTTATCAACGGTGAAAAGGGCATTATTAATGTTACTTTCTCCAAATCCTACGCCCAGACCGGAGATCTGAAGCTGATTTCCATTCAGGGCGGCACCGCTCCCAATGTGGTACCTGCCGCCGCCTGCGCCAAGCTCAGCTGTTCAAAGGAGCTTGCTGGACGCATTGCGATGCTGAGTACACCCAAGGTTCATTTTACGGCTACTGAATACGGTATTCTCGTGGAAGCAGAAGGTGTTAGTGCCCACGGCAGCACCCCGGGACAGGGTGAAAATGCTATTGGCCGTCTCGTTCAGGCACTGGACACCCTTCCCTTCGAAGGAGACATCGCTGATACCATCCATTTCCTGGCAGAAAAGCTGGGGATGGAGTCCGACGGAAAATCTGCCGGGATCTACCTGCATGACGATGTATCCGGTGAGCTGACGCTGAACTGGGGTACACTGACCGCAGATGATGCGAAACTGTCCATGAAGATCAATTACCGCTACCCTGTTACAAAGACCTACGAGGACTGCGCACCTGCCTTTGATGCTCTGTTTGCTGAGGCTGGATTTGTAAAGGATTTCGAGCAGCACAAGGCAAAGCTCTATATCCCCGAGGACAGCGAGCTTGTCCAGACCCTGCTGAAGGTATATACCGAGCATACCGGTCTGACAGGTACGGCAAAATGCATCGGCGGCGGAACCTATGCCAAGATGCTGCCCAATATTCTGGCCTTCGGCCCCATCTTCCCCGGTGATGAGGTTCGGGAGCATAAGCCTGACGAATTCCTGGAAATTCCCAAGCTCATGAAAAACGCGCAGATCATCGCTGCCGCCATGTATGAAATGGCTAAATAATATGCTGATTACCGTTTTGATGTGCCGCTAAACCGGCATCCTTTGAACGGTCATCATATATTCGGAAGTTTTCAAAACCAGACTGAACCTTTTCGGTTGCAGCCGGTTTGGTTTTGACAATTTCCGGTGCAACCATGAAATAAAAACGAAAGAAGGAACATCTATGATTACCAATGGCCTGACTTATATTGCCATTCTGATGTTCGTTGCAGGCGGCCTGCTGGTCCTGCAGAGAACCACCAAGTGGAAGATTTTTGATATCGTTCCCCCCCTGGTTTGGATCTATGTCCTGCACATGATCATCTGCACCTTCGGTGTCTACGAGTCTGATGCTGTCAAGGCTACTTACTCCTCATTCAAAAACAATCTGCTGTATGCCATGATCTTCGTTATGCTGCTGCGCTGCGACTTCCGCAAGCTGGGCAAGCTGGGCCCCAGAATGATCGCCATCTTCCTGGGCTGCTCTCTGACTCTGGCAATCGGCACCATCGCTGCTTACCCCATCTTCATGAATTCCCTGGGCGGCGGCGAAAAGACCTGGGCTGCCGTTGCTGCTCTGTACGCCTCCTGGGTCGGCGGTTCCGGCAACATGGCTGCAATGGAAGCTGCCTTCACCATCGATCCCGGTGCTTACGGTGCCGCTCTGGCTCTGGACACCGTCTGCTACTCCGTCTGGATTGCTCTGCTGCTGCTGGCTGTCCGTTATGCTGACAAGTGGAACAAGGCCTGCAAGGCTGATACCTCCAAGCTGGACGCTATTGCCGATGCCGCAAACGCTGAGCTGGCTAAGGATAAGAAGATTGCTACCGCTGCTGACTGGATTTTCCTGATCGGCATCTCCCTGCTGATCTCTACCTTCACCCAGTGGGCCGGCAAGATCATGAACAATGGTCTGTGTGCCATTGGCCTGGATATGTTCGGTGCTGCAACCTGCACCACCGTTCTGGTCACCATCCTTGGCCTGATCTGTGCTATGACTCCCCTGGGCAAGATGGCAGGTGTGGAAGAGCTCTCCAGTGTCTACCTGTACGCCGTTGTCTCCATGCTGGCTTCCCGTGCAAGCCTGGTTGACCTGATTGCCGCTCCCATGTGGGTCGTTTACGGTTTCGTGATCCTGATTGTTCACGTTGTCCTGATGTTCATCCTGTCCAAGCTGTTCAAGTGGGATCTGTGCATGGTCTCCACCGCTTCTCTGGCAAACATCGGTGGCTCCGCTTCCGCTCCTATCGTTGCTACTGCCTACAACCCCAACTTCGCCGGTATCGGTGTTCTGATGGGCGTTCTTGGTGCTGCAATCGGTAATTTCTGCGGTCTGGCTATGGGTGCAATTCTGCAGCTGTTCGTGTAACAAACCACAAATGCGCTCCCACCCTGCTGCGGGCGGGAGCGCTCTTTTTTAGGTGATTGCTATGAATATCAATGATACTCTGAAATATATGCAGTTCGGCGCACCGGATGATATTGTCCGCCGGAAGCAGAACGGTGATTATGATGGTGCCATTCGTCTTATTGACCGCCGGCTGGCAGAACCCGGTCTCACAGATGCCATGAAAGGCAGTCTGCTGATCCAAAGGAAAATCTGTCAGCTCCTCCCTGCCGAATTTCCCTATTCAAAAGCAGAGGCGCTGGATATTGTCCGCAAAAACATTCCTGACTTCACCATGGAGGAGCTGGAGGAGCTGATCGATGCCCGGCGAATCCGCTGGATCTACGTCAACGGTGAAGAGCGCATTTTTAATCGTTTTTTCTCTTCCCTGTGCAAGGCTGCTCCCGGTTTTGCCCAGCGAGCCGGCGTAATCATGCCCGGCGTTGAAAGCGCGACCTCCGGTTCTCAGGCCGACAGCCGTTTGGATATCGCCATGAGGAAAATGAAGCGCAATGGCTCCATGACAAACCGAATCCGAATCCGGGCAACAGTAAAGATGAAGGACGCATATTTTACCCCCGGAATGTTTGTCCGTGCGCATCTGCCGATCCCTGCAGCATGTGATCAGCAAAGCGACATCCGAATCGAGAGAATTTACCCCGAAACCGGTATCATCGCGCCCGAAACCTCCGGTCAGCGTACCGTCTGCTGGGAAGAAAACCTGGAGAGCAACCACGAATTTTGGGTCGAGTACTCCTATCTGCACACCGCAAAATTTACGGATGCCTACAATGGAGCCGGTATTCCGGGAAACTATGATTTTGACCTGCAGGAACAGCCTCCCCATGTGGTATTTACCCCGTATCTTAAGGCCCTGTGTAAGGAACTGAGTGCCGGCATTACCGATCCACTGAAAAAAGCCAGAGCCTTCTATGACTTCATTACGCTGAACATGAAATATACGTTTATGCCCAGCTATATTGTTCTGGAGAACATGGTCGAAAATTGTGCACGCAATTATACCGGCGACTGCGGTATCTTTGCTCTGCTGTTTCTTACCATGTGCCGCTGCGCCGGTATTCCCGCCCAGTGGCAGAGCGGCCTGACAGCGGAACCGGATTTTATCGGCGGACACGACTGGGTGCGTTTCTATGTGGAACCCTATGGATGGATCTTTGCAGACCCCTCATACGGAACCGCCGCTGTTCGGGCAGGGAAAGAAGAACGCCGTCAGTTCTACTTCGGCAATCTGGATGCCTACCGGATGGTTGCAAATTCTGCATTCTATGAGAATTTCACAATTCCGAAACAGCAGTGGCGTGCTGATCCCTATGACAACCAGCTGGGCGAAATAGAATCTGCCGACCGCGGCTATCTCTTTGACGAATACGAACGCTCCAAAGTCATTCTCAGCTGCGAAGAAGTATAATTACCAATTCCTGAAATGGCCTATTGCCATTTTATCGCCCATTCGGATGGCACGCCGCTTGCTGCGGCAAAAACTCGTATAACAAAACGCTGGCAGCCTTTGAAGTGGTTACCAGCGTTTTATTATTCCTGCGCACGAAGCTTCGTTCGCATATATTGCTTGGCCTGTTCCGGTTCCATGCCGAGAACAACGGCAAACTCTCCTGCAAGAATTTTTTCCGCATCACGCAGGAAGTTATCATCACACATGTGGATTTTTTTACCGGCATCGGACTGAACCTTTTTATGATGATAAAGGGCACGTACCATCTGCATCAGTTTCGCTCTGTCACCACTGCTGATCAGCTCACGGTAAGTCTGCTTCCTTTGGTTTTCATCCTGAATCCAGCCGTCAGACAGAACAAAGTCCGAAACCATCAATGCTTCCAGTTCCTCTCTGGACATCATCTGCTTGATTTTTCCCATGGCAACCGCATTGTGTGTGGGAACAAGATAACGGGAACCAGCCTGTCCGATCGGCTCCAGAGCGAGATACGTCACTTTTTTTCTGTCAATGACCCGCTCCTCCTGAGAAGCTACCACGCAAACACCATGTACACCATACACAACCTTATCTCCAACCTGATACATAAATACACCCTTTCCCAAACGCCGTTTATCCGCTTTCCATTTTGATTATAGCACAGATTTCCATCAAATGCATGTAGGGATAATGACGAATTTTCCAGGTATATTTTCTCGGTAAAAATAGCAAAAATGCTGCCCTGGAAGAATTTCCAGGGCAGTTTCAAAGGCATCAGATCATCTCGATCTTAATAGTATCCGTATTGCCGGAACGGCCGTTGATGGTACCGCCGGTCAAAACGATGTTATCGCCAGGCTGCAGATTCAGAATCTTTGTGGTTGCCTTCTTGGCATAGTAGAACATAACATCCATGCTGGGGAACTGCTCTGCCATAACGGGAGTCACGCCCCAGCTCATGGACAGACGGCGCCAGATCTTGGGATCGGTGGTCATGCCGATGATATTCACAGGGGTACGGAACCGGCTGACCAGCATGGCCGTCTTGCCGGAAACAGAGCAGACAACGATTGCCTTGGCATTCACGTCCAAAGCCATTGCGCATACTGCATGAGAAATGCAGTCCAGATTATCCTTGCCGACATACTCCGTAGACAGGAAACGCTGTTTGTAATCTGTATGATGCTCCATATATTCGGCAATTTCAGCCATTGCCTTGACAGCTTCTACAGGATACTTACCGGCAGCGGATTCACCGGAAAGCATGACACAGGATGTTCCATCATAAACAGCATTGGCAACGTCGGAAATTTCAGCGCGGGTAGGACGGGGGTTCTGAATCATGGACTCCAGCATTTCGGTTGCGGTAATCACACGCTTACCCATCATACGGCAGATCCGAGTCAAACGCTTCTGTACAGCAGGAACCTCCACAAAGGGGATCTCAACACCCAGATCGCCGCGGGCGATCATAATGCCGCCGCAGTTCTGGCAGATCTCCACTACATTGTCCACACCGGCACGGTTTTCGATCTTCGCAACCACTTCAATGTCATTGCCGCCGTTCTCATCCAGCAGCTTGCGGATATCCAGAACATCCTGCTTGGTAGAAACAAAGGAAGCCGCCACAAAGTCAACGCCCTGCTGAATACCGAAGATGATATCAGCCTTATCCTGTTCAGAAAGATATGGACCGGACATGACCTTGTTGGGGAAGGACATGCTCTTGCGGTTGGACAGCACACCGCCCAGCAGACACTTGGTGATGATATCACTTCCCTGGATCTCCTGAACCTCAAATTTCACCATGCCGTTATTGACTGTAACGATATCACCAGGCTTCAGATCCTTGTTCAGCTGCTTATAATTGACGGCAACCTTGGTCTCATCGCCTTCAATCTCATCGACGGTGAACGTGAAGGTATCGCCGGTCTTGATCTCAACCTTACCGTCCTTAAAGGTACGGATACGGTATTCAGGGCCCTTGGTATCCAGCAGGATCGCAATGGGCAGATTCAGCTTCTGGCGAACCTTTTTGATCAGAGCAACCTTCTGGGCATGCTCCTCGTGGGAACCATGGGAGAAATTCAGGCGGGCAACATTCATGCCGGCTAGACACATCTGTGTCAAAACCTCTTCATTTTCACTTGCAGGGCCGATGGTGCAGATGATCTTTGTTTTGCGCATAGTGACGCCTCCTAAAGTATATGTGATCCGTATTCGGGTATAATTCCTTATTATTTTAGCACAGCTGAAAAAAATCGTCAATCCGCAATCTTCAAAAACTCTTTTTCCTGATGTGCAGTTCCAGCTGCTTGTGGAATGTGCCGTTAAAATGCGAATTGCACATCATACTGCCGGAGCCAGAAGTCTGTCTGAAGGAAATAGGCCAATGTCTGAGGTCTGCGCATCAGCTGACCGTACCAGGGCCAGGGCATCTCACAGAACAGAAGCCGCTCAGCTTCCCTTTTATCGATCATATACCACAATGGGGAATCCCTGTTCAGAAGCGAATGGAACCGTTCCGAAATCAGCTGCTCATATCGGGGATCGAATGTTTTGGGATAGGGGCTTTTCTTTCTGTAAAGCACCTGATCCGGCAGCAGTCCTTCCATTGCATGACGCAGCAGACCTTTTTCCTGCCCCTGGTGGTCTTTGAAAGACCAGGGAACACCGTACAGGTATTGCGCGATCCGGTAGTCACAGAAGGGTACGCGCACTTCCAGGGCATGATACATGCTCATCCGGTCTTTTCTGTCCAGCAGTGTCTGCATAAAGCACCGGAAATTCAAATTCACCATTTCCTTGATCCGCCGTTCAGAATCGGAAGCTGTTGGCAGGATGTCACTTTCCCTGCAGATCTGTGTATATGCATCCATGACAAAGGCTTCTGCCTTTGTCTGGCTCCCATTCAGCAGACTTGCCCTCTGCTTTGTATTCTGAGCCCAGGGAAAACCCTCTCTTACCCGAATCTCCGGGTCCCGATACCAGGGGTATCCGCCGAAAATCTCATCTGCACACTCCCCTGACAGAGCGACTTTCACATTCTTTCGGATTTCTGCGCAGAACGCAAGCAAGGAAAAATCCACATCCGCCATTCCCGGCAGGTCCCGTGCCAGCGTTGCGTCTTCCAGATGCCGAAGCAAATCCTCAGGTGTCAGCACCGTCTGTGTATGGATTGTATGCAGATGCTCCCGCATCAGCCGGATATACATCCCATCGGAATTGGGCTGGAACTTACTGGCCTGAAAATATTGATCATTGTTTTCGTAGTCAACTGAAAAGGTACGCAGCGATTGCCCTCTGTCCTTCAGCTCCGCAGCGCACACAGCCGTGATAATGCTGGAATCCAGTCCGCCTGAAAGAAAGGTTCCCAAAGGAACGTCCGACACCATCTGCCGTTTAATGGCATCCTCCACCAGATAGCGGACGCATTCGCTGGTTTCCTCAAAGCTGTCGCCATGTTCTCTGTCCTGCAGATACCAGTAACGCTGTAGTGTAAGCCTTCCATTGTGAAAATATCCACACCAGCCGGGCTCCATTTCCCGAATCCCCATAAATACACCGCTGCCAGGAAGTCGCCCCGGTCCAAGCATCCAGATTTGATACACGCCGGACATATCCAGCTTTGCCCGGATACCAGGTATCTGCAGAATGGTCTTTATCTCTGAGGCAAAAACAAAACCGCCTCCCTTTTCCGCAAAAAACAGAGGCTTCACACCGATCCGGTCCCGTGCAAGAAACAGCCGCTTTGCGTTCAGCTCCCAGACAGCAAAGGCAAAGATCCCGTTCAATCGGCTGACACAAGCCTGACCATATTCTGCGTAGGCATGCAGCAAGACCTCCGTATCGGAATGCCCCCGGAAGAAATGGCCCTTGCCCAGCAATTCCTGCCGCAATTCTTCCGTATTGTACAGTTCTCCGTTATAAACCAGAATATACGTTTCCCCTGCCCATGTCAGGCACATGGGCTGCGAACCGCCTGCAGGATCGATAACCGACAGGCGCGTATGCAGCAGTACCGCTTCGCTGCTTCGCCAGATCCCTTCCCCATCCGGCCCCCGCCGACGCATGGTGGAGAGCATTTTTTCAACAGTTTCCGTTTCTTCCGGTAATCCGATAATGCCGGAAATCGCGCACATATGGATCACTTCCTTTCCATCCTTCCAGTTTATGAATCATCCCGCCAAAAATGCACACAATATTTCCGGTGATGATATTATGAAAAACAGCAAGGATCTTCTTACCTCACTTCTGAAGACCACACAAATGGGACAGGTCGGTATCCGCAGTGTACTGGATACTGCCATGCAGCCCAGCCTTCGCAAAGCCCTGGAATCCCAGCTAAGAGAATACGATACCATTGAAACGGAAGCCCACGCAATCGCCGCACAGCGCGGATGGGAACTGAAAGAGCTGGACAGCGGCGTACGGATCATGGCAGATATGATGACCAGAATGCGTCTTACCGGAAGCAATACAGATTCCAAAATCGCAGGAATGATGATTCAGGGAAACACCCGGGGAATGATCAAGGGACTGAAAGATCAGCACCAAAGCCACGTAACCGACGATCAGGTAAGCATTCTTTCCCGGAAGCTCCTGGATTGCGAAAATGCAAACATTAAGCAAATGCAGGAGTTTTTGTAAAAGAAGCGCACTCCTTTCACGTTTTCCGTATCCGGTGCATAGGATAAGGGAGAATGTGAAAGGAGTGTTGTCTTTGTCATCAACAGGATACATACAGGTTCGCGCCTACACCAGTATTGCCCAATTTCCCATTAAGGATGCAGCCATAACCGTCACCTCTGCCGACGGAACCGCAATCGCTATGCGGCTGACGGACCGTAACGGTGGAATTACCCCCATAGAGATCCCCGTTCCGGATCTGACCGAAAGTCAATCCCCTGACCCGTCAGAAACGCCCTATGCCACTGTGAATCTCTATGCCCGTGCAAGAGGATATGAGCAGATCGAGTCCGAAAATCTCCAGGTTTTTCCCGGCACTACCACTTTTCAGAATCTGGAAATGATCCCGCTGTCGGAACTGCCCGGGAGCTGGGATCAGACGATTATTTTCGATACACCTCCCCAGAATCTGTAGGAGGTGCACCATGCCGACCGTTATTCCCTATGTACCGCAATACATTACTGTCCATTTGGGAACCCCCAGCTCAGATGCGGAAAATGTAACCGTCAGCTTCCCGGACTATGTAAAAAATGTAGCTTCCAGCGAAATATATCCGACCTGGGAGGAAAGTGCCCTGAGGGCCAATATTCTGGCCATCGTCTCCTTTGCTCTGAACCGGGTATATACGGAATTTTACAGAAGCCGTGGGTATGATTTTGATATTACCAATTCAACGGCCTATGATCAGTATTTTGTCAACGGAAGAAGTTATTTTACAAACATCTCCCAGCTGGTAGACAGTTTATTCAATGACTACCTGCGGCGGCCGGGATTTGTGGAGCCGCTGGCAGCCAAATTCTGCAACGGAACCACAGTTACCTGTGAAGGATTAAGTCAATGGGGAAGTCAAAACCTTGCTCTGCAGGGCTATAACTCCACCCAAATCATACGCAGCTATTACGGAAATGTGGAAATCGTCAGCAATGCTCCCCAGGCCGGTATCACCAGCAGCTACTCCGGAACGCCTTTGCGCCGGGGAACCACCGGCCCCGGTGTGGTGGTGATCCAGACGGAGCTGAACCGCATCTCCCAAAATTTTCCGGCAATTCCCAAAATACCCCAGGTAGACGGAATTTTTGGCGCACAAACAGAAGCTGCCGTCCGAAAATTCCAGGAGGTCTTCAATCTGCAATCAGACGGTGTTGTGGGCAAGGCCACATGGTATGCCCTGGTTCGTTACTATATCGCCGTCACATCCATGGCAGAACTACGCAGTCAGGGACAGCGTTTTTATGCTAACTCCTGGGCAACCACCGATCCCATAAATCAGGGCGACAGAGGAATCAAGGTAGAACACCTGCAATACATGCTTTCCGTTCTGTCTGCCTACATTCCAGAAATCCCCCGGCTGACCATAGACGGAATTTTCGGGCCCGCAACACGCAATGCCGTGATCGCTGCCCAACGGCGTTTCGGACTTCCACAAACCGGCATTGTCAATTATGAAACCTGGGATGAAATTTACGACCAGTTTTCCGGAATTGAAAACATCAGCTGGCGCGATCCCCAGGATTTCCCCTATACCTCTGCCATAATCGGCACAACCAATCCCCGTTCCCGGTATTCCAGAACTACTACCATGACCCAATTCCCGGGCAATTCCCTGCGCACCGGAAATCAGGACTCTGTCAGACAGGAGGCACCCCGATGAGACCACCGGAATCCTTTATTGGTCAGCCAATCCGCAGTCTGCAAACCATGCTGCGCGTCATTGCGGAAGCGGATCCCAGTCATATACCTGTTATACCAGATGGGATCTATGGCCCAGAAACCATGCAGGCAGTATCCGTATTTCAGCGTAAACACGGTCTGCCGGTCAGCGGCGTCACCGACCAGGCAACCTGGGAAGCCGTCGTTGCAGTTTATGAGCCGGCACTTATCGATCAGGACGAAGCAGAAATGCTTCACATCGTTCTCAATCCCGGACAGATCATCCGTAAAGGAGAGCGGCATCCGCATCTTTACCTGGTTCAGGGCATGCTTCTTGCACTGTCCGAAGTCTACGGAAGCATCGGGAAACCCACAAGCAGCGGCATCCTCGACGATGCAACAGAAGATGCCATTGCGTCCTTTCAGTTTCTGAGCGGGCTGCCTGCAACAGGGCAACTGGATAAACATACCTGGAAGCAGCTGGCGCTGCAATACCCATTAGCGGCAAATTTACAATCTTTGACGCCAAATTATTCCGAAAAACAGCAGTAAAATATTGACAATTTTTAAATTTTTATTTGTGTCCTATGTGTGTACTTGATAAACGGAAACAAAGTGACTATAATATATCCATTGTTTAGTCATATCCGTTTGGAGGATTTATCCCATGTTTATCAAGGACTGGAAAAAAGAAGTATTTACCATACCAAATTTTCTCAGCCTGTTTCGGCTGATCCTGATTCCCGTTTATGTTTACATCTATCTCAACGCGCAAAGCGATTCCGGCTATTTGATTGCCGGTATTATCATGGCCCTTTCCTGCGCTACTGATTTGGTCGACGGAAAAATCGCGCGGCACTTTAACATGATTTCCAACCTGGGAAAGGTACTGGACCCTTTGGCTGACAAATTTACGCAGCTGGCCCTGATTCTCTGTCTGTCCGCCCGGTATCCGATTCTCTATCCCGTTCTGGCATTGTTTCTGGTCAAGGAGTTTTTCCAGCTGTTTGTTGCCATCATCCATTACCGCAAGGGAAAAGCGCTGAACGGAGCCCTGATGGCCGGAAAAGTCTGCACCACCGTCATGTTTATCAGTCTGATCGCACTGGTTTTCTTCCCCCACATGAATCCGCTGCTTGTGGACGTACTGGTACTGACCGACGTTTTTTTCCTTGTTAATTCCTTTATCTGCTATTTCCTTGCCTATTTTGGTAAAAACAAAAAAATTCAGGATGTGGAATAACCAACAGCGTCCGCCGGAAGTTTTCGGCGGACGTTGCTTTTTTTGTGGATATATAGTATAATGATGGAAATTTTCACAGAGGAGACCCATTCATGTCTTTAACGCTGCTTCCCGGTTACGATTATCCCAATGAGATCCGTCAGCTATTTTCAGAATACACCCAGCTGTTGGCGTCAGGTGATTCGGAATTCTGGGAATACCTTCAGATCCAGCATTATGATGATGAGATTGAGCATCCGGATCATAAGTACGGGCCGCCAAACGGCCGACTGTATCTGGCTCTTTGGAACGGACAGGCCGCCGGCTGTGCCGCCCTCCGGCAGATCAACCAGTCAGAATGTGAAATGAAGCGGCTCTATGTCCGCCCGGAATATCAGGGAAACGGAATCGGAGATGCACTGGTGGCGCAAATTATTGACGATGCCCACAGTATCGGATATTCCCACTTGAAGCTGGATACCTTCCCCTTCCTGACGCGGGCAATTGGTATGTATCGCAATTTGGGTTTTTATGAGATCCCAAAATACAATGACAGCCCTATGGCCTCCACCATCTATATGCAGCTTGACCTGCAAACATAAAAAATGCAGCGGCTTATCACACTAAGCCGCTGCCAATCATTTGTCCTCTTTCCGGCGAAGCAGCGTGTCACAGGGCCGCCGTCGGGTTATCCGCAGATATTTCCACGGCATCGGCTTTCCTCATTGCTTCCCGCTCTGTAGCATTAGTATACCATATCCTTCCTTTCATTGGTGAAGAAACCTTGAACTTTTGGCAAAAATTTTGTATATATTATAAAAAGAGACGGCAGTATAAGCCGTCTCTTTTGTCATTTATGCAGGATACAGATTGCTGACCAGAATCAGTACCGGCAGAGCCAGTGTAAAAACACTGATCGCCCAAGCATACATGGCTTTTCTGGAACAGAACATCAGCAGCAAACAGGCAATGGTAAGTGCAAAGGGCCCCATCACCGCCATGCTCCTGGCAATCATCACAGCAAATTCTCCGGAAGACTGCAGGTTCAGTCCAACCTCCTCCGGCAGATGCTCCATGTTGTAGACTGCCAGTTTCAGGGCATAATACACCACCGGTGCGGCCAAAACAAATTTGCGCAGACGGTACAGCCATACGCCAATCAGATTTATGATCCTATTCAGCTTATTCACAGCAGAGGGTGTCTGTGAAGCTTGGGAATGTATTCCGGAATCTTTCATTTCTTACCTCCGGGAAATATTTTGATTATCATACCATATTTACCAACGGGTTTCAAGCATCTGGCCGCTTTAATCAGTCCGTTTTATAGGACTTTCCCTTTTGTATACTATCCTCAGAAAGAAAACAAAAGGAGGAAACCAATATGAAGAACAAGAACAGAAAGAACAGCCATTTAAGAGTCGTAAACAGCCGCCAGCCCAAATATCCCAATGCAGCAGACGATCAGTACTTTGCCAGAAGGACACTGGACATCGTCACCGCGATCGTATCCGGCATGGGGTTTACCACAGCCATGATCTTTCTCGTTACACTGGCTTAATCCAGCAAATCACTGTCCGATAAAATTCTGCAGGAACGGATCTTACCGTCGGATATCTCAATAAGTCCCACACTGCCGCCGAAATAGCCGCAGCTGCCGGGATTCAGCACCCAAAGTCCGTCCTCCTCCTGATGACAGTCAGGAACATGGGTATGACCATACAGGGCAGCTGCAGCACCTGCTGTGCGGGCATCCCGCAGCAGTGCACTCAGATAGGTTTTCACACGATGCCTGTGGCCGTGGGTCATATAAAAGTCCACGCCGCCGATCCGATAAATCAGGATCTCCGGTTGTCCCGGAGGACAGCGGTAGCGATCACAGTTTCCCGGCACCTGATAAAAAGGGATGCCGGGAAATTCTTCTTTCATGGCTGCACCGTCATCAAAATGATCCCCAAGATGAATGACTGCGTTGGGCTTCAAGCCTTCAATGCAGCGGCGCATGAAACTGAGTGAGCTGTGGGAATCTGACAACACCAGAATTCTCATTGTACCGTCCTACTCTCCTTTTCATTCTGTACAGATTTCGACAAGATTATTCCCGCAGGGCGCAAATCAATCTTCGTCAAAATCAGAATCCGGCTCCTCCAGCGTAACCTCCCGGAAGAACTTTCGTTTCTCAGAAGGGGTACAGCCATAAATTTCCTTAAAATACTGGTTCAGCATTTTAGGGTCACGGAAACCGTGGCGTTCCGCAATTTCACCGATGGGGTCCTCTGAGGTTTCCAGTTCCCGGCAAACCGCAGTGGTACGTACCTGATACACATACTGCAGATAGCTGACGCCCATATTCTTCTTGAACAGACGGCAAAAATATTCCTTATTCAGACCCATAAAATCGACAGCCTCATCCAGAGGAAGTTCTTCTCCATGGTGCAGCTGAATGTGTTCCAGCAGCGGCTCAAGCCTGGTCATGTCACTTCGCTGGAGCCTGGTTTCTTCCACCGCAAGAGGCTGAGAGAAATGCTTCACCAGAAGTGCAGTCACCGCAAACAATCTGGCCTGCCGATCCAGCTTATTGGTCAGATCAGATTCATCCGCCGTCTGCCGCAGGATCTCATTCATATGTGCACGCAGCTGATCATATGCCATCGCCTTTGCCTGATCCTCCGGATCGAAGGCAAGATGAAAGCGCATCTGATCAAATGTGGGCACATAATGCAGCATCACATTTGGATCAATGTGAATCACCAGGTACACCGCATTGCGGCTGCATTTTGTCTCGTGCACCTCATGAGAATTGATGATAAACATATCACCAGCTTTAAATTGCAGCTTTGCATTTTCGAAATTGCAAGTAACTTTTCCCTTCACAAACAGCAAAAGCTCCACCGCCTTGTGCCAGTGAGGCGGTGTATAGGCGCTCAGCTTATTTTCAAATTTCACACCAAAGCCGGTATCATCCATACCAATAAGCATCCGATGTTGATAATTTTGCATGAAATACTCCTTTTTCCGAACATTTCAGTTCATAATTCATTCACAAAAGTCAATATTCACCCAACTAAAGTCAATTATACCACTTTTTTCCCCGAAGTCAAGGTGCTATAATACGCCCATGCTTGAGGGTTGCAAGCAGCAGCCTGATTGCAATATAAGCAAAAATAAATTTCACACAGATGTTATATAGAACTACCAACACAAATTGGAGGTATTTGATTATGAAAAAGAACCTGTTTATTATGATGGGCCAGTACGGCGAACTGCTGAACCGGGTGGGCCGGTAATCCTTTCAATCCGGAGGTATCCGCATGAAGAAGAAAACCTTTTCCGCATATCTGAAGGAAGTTTTCAAAAGCTACGATGAAATGCGTGAGTTCATTCGCTAAAATAATTATCACATATATTGGAGGAAATTGCAATGATTAACTATAGAAAAAACATTCAGCTGGCTGTTAACTGCAGCAGCGAGTATCTGAAGCGCATCAATAACTGATGACCGGCTGCTGATACGCTTTCTCAATAAATCAAATTTAGGCCGTTTTAGAATAAACGAGCACAGGCTGCCTGATTGGGGCAGCCTGTTTTTTGTTCACCTTTGTTCCTGCTGATGCATATGCTATTGCAGACGAATCTTTCCCAGTGGGAGGTATTTTGATGCAATATGATCTATCTGAGCTGATGCGGCTTGCCCGGTCACCTGCCGGACAGCAGTTGATCGCTCTGCTGCAGGAACGGGGCGGCACCGCATTGCAGGATGCTGCGCAGATGGCATCTTCCGGTAATCTTGATGGTGCAAAGCAGATACTTTCTTCCCTGCTCGCCCAGGAGGATGCCCGAACATTGCTGAAAAAGCTGGAGGAAGCCATATGAGTGAACTGGAAGAAAAATTAGGCGCCGTGCTGAACAATCCTCAGCTGATGCAGCAAATCATGGGGCTGGCTCAATCCATCGGCAGTTCTCAACCCGCCAGAGATGTGCCGCAGAAGCAGGCGCCGGAACCGCCCGCGTCTGCCAGCCTTGATCCCAAGCTTCTGCAAAGCCTTGCGGGTTTCGGTAAGCAAGCCGGTGTTGATCCAAACCAAACGGCACTTCTGACGGCACTGTCTCCCTATCTCAGCCAGGAGCGTGTCGGAAAACTGGAACGTGCAATGCGCGCTGCCCGAATGGCAGGTGCCGCCTCCATGTTCCTGAATTCCGGCGGGCTTCAGCTTCTCAGCGGGAGGTGATATCATGTATAACCGGTACATCCCGCAAAATGACGGAACCTATCGCAGAAACCGTATTCCTGACCCTCCAAGAGAACCAGCTCCCGTTATGCCTCACATGCCGAGCCTTCCGGAAAAACCCCAATCTCCTCCTCCGGAGCCGCCTCAGTGCAAAACCTGTGTCCATAGCCAGGGAAACTGTCGCCCTTCAGCCAGAAAGCCGGTCAGGCGGGAAAGCGTAGGAAGCTTTCTGAAACAGCTGCTTCCTAAAAATTTTGATACGGAAGATCTTCTGATCGTATTGTTGCTGCTGCTTATGGCCGGAGACTGTCAGGAAGATCAGAACTCCGCACTGCTGACCCTTGCTCTCTATCTTTTCATGTAGCATTTTCTTATAAAATCTGATATAATAAGGACATTCCAGCTTCGGAGGATGTCCATGAGAGAGAAAAATACATTCAGATGGTTTTGTGTATCTTTGATAATCTGTCTTGCTGTGTTGGCTCATTATCTGTTTGATCCCTGGGGCTTTTACTGGAAGGTCTCCCCGGAAGAAGCGGCACTGCGGATGGAACTTGTTACCACAGCCCAGGAGTATCTTGGATATCAGGAATGTGACGGCAGCCACACAGAAATTCTGGACATCTATAATTCGCACGAACCCTTAGCCATGGGGTATTCTGTTCAGACCACGGACAGCTGGTGTGCCGCATTTGTCAGTGCCATGGGCATTCGCTGCAATATGACCGGAATTATCCCTACAGAATGCAGCTGTGAGCGTCAGATCGGCCTATTTCAAAGCATAGACCGGTGGATCGAATCGGATGATTACCTTCCCCTGCCGGGCGATCTAATCTATTATGACTGGAACATGAAAAAATTGGGCGATTCCACCGGCTGGTCTGACCACGTGGGAATCGTAGTCGGTACAAAGTGGCCTTTTATGAAGGTCGTCGAAGGAAACAAGGATGATTCCGTCAGCTACCGCATTATCCCTCTCAGCCACATTCACATCCGCGGCTTCGCTGTTCCGGATTACCACAGCCTTACAAAATGAAAGCGCCGCAGCTCATTGAGCTGCGGCATTTTTCTGTTATTCTTCTTCCGCGAGAATCGCTTTTAATTCCCGGTTTCGCTTTCGCCATTCAGAAACAAGCGGAAACAGTCCGGTAACATTGATGATCATCACGAAGATCATCAGGCCAACGATCCACGGTTCCATACTGGTCTGCAGCAAGATCCAAATCAACAGCACCGTCACAAACAGGCGCATGCAGATTGCTTTAAAAACCGTTTTTCTGTTTTTACGGCAGCGCTCCTCCCGCTGGAACCAGTCTTCTTCCTGAACTGTTTCTACAGTGTGGTTTTCGTTTTCCATTATTTCTGAACAAAGCCGACCTTCTTGTAAACCTTACGAAGGGTCTTCTCGGCAACATAGCTTGCCCGCTGTGCACCATCACGATACACACCCTCCAGATAGGCCTTGTCCTTCAGCAGACGCTGAGATTCCTCACGGATGGGGCGCAGATGTTCAATGACGGCATCGCCAACCACAGGCTTGAACTTGCCATAACCCTGCCCGGCAAACTCCGTCTCGATTTCCTCAAAGCTCTTACCGGTAACGGCAGCGTAAATGCTCATCAGATTGGCAACGCCGGGCTTGTTTTCCGGATCAAAGCGGACGCAGTTCTCCGTATCGGAATCGGTGATGGCACGCTTGAATTTGCGCTGGATATCCTCCGGCTTTTCCATCAGGAAAACGCAGCCCTCCGGCATAGACTTGGACATCTTGCTGTTGGGCGCATTCAGGCTCATGATTCTGGCACCGGTTTCAGGAATGTAAGGCTCAGGGACCTTAAATACATCACCATAGATGCCGTTGAAGCGCTGGGCGATATCCCGGGTCAGTTCGCAATGCTGCTTCTGATCGTGACCAACCGGCACCAGGTCAGGCTGGTACAGCAGGATATCCGCAGCCATCAGTGTCGGATAGGTAAACAGACCTCCGTTGACGTTCTCCGCGTGCTTGGAAGACTTATCCTTAAACTGTGTCATACGGGACAGTTCACCGAACATGGTATAACAGTTCAGAACCCAGCCCAGCTCTGCATGCTGGTGCACATGGGACTGAATAAACAGAGTATTCTTTTCAGGGTCCAGGCCGCAGGCAATGTACTGGGCCAGCTGCTCAAGCGTACGACGGCGCAAATCCGCAGGGGTCTGACGGACGGTGATGGTGTGCAGGTCTGCCATGAAATAGAAGCATTCATACAGATCAGAACGGGCACCCCAGTTCTTGATAGCACCCAGGTAATTGCCCAGATGCAGATCGCCGGAAGGCTGGATACCGGAAAGCATTCTCTTCTTGGGTGCTGCAGTAACAACTTCACTCATATTGGTCACGTTCCTTTTTCTTGTTATAATGGTTAATTGTAACACAGTTGCGGGGGGGATGCAAGAGGGATTTCCAAGTAAGATGAAAGTTAGCTCCCTTCCTGAAATACAGACCGGATACATCCGTCTTGATTTCTGCAGTGCATTATGCTATACTCTATGCTAGAAAACTATGTAAAAGAGGTAGATATTTATGGATTATCAGGCCCTTGCCGATCTTCTGTTTCCCAATGTAACCGAGACCGCTGCGTCTCTGGAAGAAAAGTTCCCCCTGCGTCAGCTGCCTGAAGGTGCTGTTGTTACCCGTATGGCCCCCTCCCCCACCGGCTTTGTCCATCTGGGCAATCTGGTACAGGGATTGACTGCCGAGCGTATGGCCCACCAGAGCGGCGGTGTGCTGTTCCTGCGCGTGGAAGATACCGATGCCAAGCGCGAGGTTCCCGGTGCTGTTGAGGTTCTGATCAACACCCTGAAGCATTACGGCATTTCCTTTGACGAAGGCGCTACCATTGACGGTGACAGCGGCATCTACGGCCCCTATCGCCAGCGCCAGCGTGCTGCCATCTACCATGTCTACGCCAAAAAGCTGGTCTCTGAAGGACAGGCCTATCCCTGCTTCTGCACAGAAGAGCAGCTGGCCTCCATGCGTGAGCAGCAGGAATCCAATAAGGAGACCACCGGCTACTACGGAAAGTACGCCATGTGGCGCAACCGCAGCATGGAAGATATTCAGGCCGAGCTGGATGCCGGTCACAGCTGGGTTCTGCGTTTCAAGTCCACCGGTTCCATCGAAAACCAGTTTAAGTTTGACGACCTTGTAAAGGGCAAGCTGACCATCACCGAAAATGATGTGGATCATGTTCTTCTGAAGTCCGACGGTATTCCCACCTATCATTTTGCCCATGCTGTAGACGACCATCTGATGCGCACCACCCATGTTGTCCGCGGCGACGAGTGGCTGCCTACCCTGCCCTTCCACATTCAGCTGTTCAAGGCACTGGGCTTCAAGCTGCCCAAGTACGTCCACATCGGACCTCTGATGAAGATGGATGGCACCTCCAAGCGCAAGCTCAGCAAGCGCAAGGACCCTGAACTGGCACTGACCTATTACAAAGCTGAAGGTTTCCCTGTGGAAGCTGTCTATGAGTATATCATGACGCTGCTGAATTCCAATTTCGAGGACTGGCGCCGGGCAAATCCGGATGCACCCGCCAACACCTTCAAATTCAACGCCAAGAAACTGAACCCCGCAGGTTCCCTGTTTGACTATGCCAAGCTGACCGACGTATCCAAGAATGTCATTTCCCGCATGGATGCTGCCAAGGTCTATGAGCTGCTGCTGGCATGGGCTGGGGAATTTGATGCAGACTTTGCTGAGAAGTTGGCCTCTGATCCTGCGCTTGCCACCTCCATTCTGGCCATCGGCCGCGGCGGCAAGAAGCCCAGAAAGGATCTGGCAGTCTGGAAGGATGCCAAGCCCTATATGGGATTCTTCTATGATGCATATCTGGAAACGCCTGTCTTTGACGAAAAGTTTGACAAAGCCGTTGTTCTGGATGCCCTGACCCGGTTCCTGGAGAAATTCGACATTTCCGATGATTCCAACACCTGGTTCAATAAAGTCAAGGAAATTACCACGGATATGGGCTTTACCACAGATATGAAGGCCTACAAGGCTGATCCCGCAGCGTTCCCCGGCACTGTGGCAGATATCTCCACCTTCATCCGTCAGGCTGTTACCGGCAAGACCAACTCTCCCGACCTGTATACGGTCATGCAGATCCTGGGATACGACAAAACTGTCTCCCGCATTCGCGCCACCATGGAAAATCTTCGCTGATGAACGCAACCGACCCGGCACTAAGCAGTGCCGGGTCTTTTTTATACCAGTATCTGATCGTTAACTCTCAGCTTGAACGTCAGGCCAAGGCGCTCCGCAGCCTTTCGGCATAAAAGCATCCGTTTCATAAAGATCTCAAAATACTCCATCACGGAGCTGACAGAGGTATCCACCGTCAGAATCAATGTGATGGTCTTTCCTTCTCTGTCGATATCCAGTTCCGAGTCTGTAACGGAGTAGTTCACCCGGTCATGGATATCCGACACAATGTCCTCTTTCCTGCGCACACGACTGCGCCGGACATCTGATTTGTCCGCAATGATCAGCGCAGCAGAAAGTGCATTCACCGGAACACCGGTTCCTTCATCATGGTTTCCGATTGCTGTTACAATGGCAGCGATCTCCTCAGGCGGGAAATTCATCCGGTCCAGTATCCGAAATGCCATCACGGCTCCGCTCTGGCTGTGATCGATTCGGTTCACCACATTTCCAATATCGTGCAGGTATCCTGCGATCTGTGCCAGCTCCACGGTCCGGGCCGGATAATCCAGTGCCCGCAGAATCTCTCCGGCCGCACTTGCCACACGGGAAACATGGGCAAAGCTGTGCTCCGTAAATCCCAGGGCATTCAGTGATGCATCTGCCTGTGCAATATATACTTTTACCGCCTCATCCCGGCGAATCTGCTCATAAGTCACACGCACGCCTCCTTTTCCTTACAGTATACCGAAGTTCTGATCAATTTGCAATATCTGCTTCGGTCACAGATATACTATACCATACCTCTGTAAAAAGATATTACGAAAATTGTAAAGTTTTTTGCACAAATAACACGCATGAATTTTTCCGTAAACGTTTACATATCATCTTTACAACCCAAATACCCTATGCTATAATCGTTTCATACAGTTTAACTACCATTATTCTGCAAGGGAGTCCCTGTCGCTATGTACGAAGCCTACTCTACCCCCGAATTTGAGTCTCAAAATACCTATCTGGGTCACGATCTTGGTGCTGTCTGGTCCGCGCAGAAGACTGTTTTTCGTGTTTGGGCCCCAACTGCAACAGAGGTCACGGTCAATCTATATAGAAGCGGCACCCCGGAAACGGATGACCTGCTATGTCAGATGAGCATGAAACCCGATATCAACGGAACCTGGGTAGCAGAACGCATTGGGGATCTGCATGGTTTTTATTATACGTATCTGGTCATGGTGGATGGTCACATGCAGGAAGCCTGCGATCCCTATGCCAGATCCACCGGTGTCAACGGCCGGAGGGCAATGATTCTGAACATGTCCGTTACGGATCCTGAAGGCTGGGATTCGGATACCGATCCCAATGCCGGCATTCAAATGACAGATGCTTTCCTGTACGAACTTCACATCCGTGATTTCTCCATGCACCGCAGCTCCCGCATTCGAAATAAGGGCAAATTTCTCGCAATGACAGAAGCCGGAAAGAAAACCAAAACCGGCCGCCCCACCGGTCTTGCGCATATCAAAGGATTGGGTGTCACCCATGTCCATCTGCTTCCCGTTTACGACTACGGTTTTACGGACGAAAGCCGCAGAAGCCCGCAATACAACTGGGGATATGATCCGGTAAATTTCAATGTGCCGGAGGGTTCCTATTCCACGAATCCCTTTGACGGGATCAGCCGGGTAACAGAAATGAAGCAAATGGTGAAAGCCTTTCATGACAACGGACTCAGTGTTGTGATGGATGTGGTATATAACCATGTTTACCAGGGCGAAGACTTCTGCTTCAATCAGATCGTACCCGGTTATTTCAGCCGGATCAGCCCGGACGGTGTATGGTCCAACGGTTCCTGCTGCGGAAATGATACGGCATCTGAACGCAGTATGGTACGCAAATATATCGTGGATTCCGTTAATTACTGGGCGGATGAATACCACATTGACGGTTTCCGATTTGACCTTGTGGGCTTGTTGGATATTCAAACCATAAACGAGATCATGCGCACCGTTCACCGAAAACACCCCAATGTGATTTTTTACGGCGAAGGCTGGACAATGGATACCAGATTGACCAAGCCAGGCGTGGATCTGGCCATCCAAAGCAATTCCTACAAGCTGCCAGGCTTTGCCTTCTTCAGCGATACCATCCGAGACCTTCTCAGGGGCAGTGTATTTGACAATGCAACCGCCGGCTATGTGTCCGGGGCATATGTGTCAAAGGATCAGCTGGAAGCCTGCTTTATGGGCGTTCCCATGTGGGCCGCTGCGCCCTGCCAGAGCATCAATTATGTCTCCTGCCATGATAATAACACCCTCTACGACCGCATCAGTCTGGCGGCTCCTGAGGCGCCTGCCGAGATAAAGATCCGCATGAATAACCTTGCTGCAGCTTTCACGATCCTCTCTCAGGGCGTTCCCTTCATGCAGGCAGGCGAGGAACTGCTGCGAACAAAACCGGGCAAAAAGGGCACCTTTGATCACAACAGCTACCGATCCCCTGACCGTGTCAACGCAATCAGGTGGGAAGATCTGGATAAGCCGGATTACCAGAAAACGGTGGATTATTATCGCGGACTGATCGCATTCCGGAAGGCCCATCCCGGCCTGCGGTACATGACCAGAGAGGCTGTTCTTGCAAATGTCCATCCCATCCGTATTGACAATCCCCATGTGGCGGCATTTATGGTGGAAGAGAAAACAACGGATATTTTTCTTGTCTTTAATGCAGATGCTCATGACATTATGGCCCATCTGCCTGCCGGACACTGGGATATGCATATCCACGAGGAGATCGCCGGAACCGAAATTCTGAACCGGGTGGAAGGCTGGGCACATGTGGCAGCCCACAGCGCAACGGTTCTGACCCGAAAAAAGCCCGTTGATGTGGTTGCGGCACTGATTTGGGAGAAGGACAAATTCCTGATCTGCCAGCGGCCCGAAAACAAGGCACGAGGTCTTTTGTGGGAATTTGTGGGCGGCAAGGTAGAACCCGGAGAAACAAAACAGCAGGCTCTGATGCGGGAATGTATGGAGGAGCTGGCGATCAATGTTAAAGTAGGCAGCCAGTTCATGGAAGTTCTGCACGAATACCCGGATATGCTGATTCGCCTGACGCTGTTCCACTGCACCATTCCGGAAGGTTTCCCGCAGGCTCTGGAACACAATGATCTTCGCTGGATTCATCCCAGCCAAACAGATGATTTCGATTTCTGTCCTGCTGACACAGATATTCTTAAAGAGATCAAGCGTATCTACATGAAGCGCAAGCCACTGTAAAATCATAAAAGAGAGATGTTCCCGGAGGAGCATCTCTCTTTTTCTTCAATCATTACAGCAGACCAAAGCTGTTCATTGCCAGCGTCCACAGGAAAATCGTCGGCAGGCAGAAAACCGTAGTATAGGCAACCATCTGGGCCGCAAAATCACCGTCCGCATCCATAGCCACAGCCATAGGATAGCTGCTGACAGCAGTAGGCGCCGCAAACAGGATGAGAAGTGCACACAGCTCCTGTCCATGGAATCCAAGCAGCACCGCAATCGGAATAAAAACAGCCGGAATGATCACCAGCCGAAGCAGATTACCCATAACAAGATAACCCTTCTTCACCACTACGCCGCCCAGACTCAACGTCACACCGATGGAAAGGAAGCTCAAGGGCGTGGTCAGACCGGACAGATCCTTCACAACCTTCAGCACCAGCTCTGGAAGGACAATTCCTGAGAAATTCACACCCAAACCGATTACGGTTGCGATCACAGTGGGATTCTTGGCAATTGCCAGCAGCAGTTTTTTGGTGGAAGCAGTTCCGTGACGGGCTGTTTCCAGCAGGATCGCCGCCTGGGCATTGAACAGAGGCACAGCTACCGCACCCAGCAGAGAGACCATGCCAATATTTCCAGCACCATAGATACTCTCCGCAACAGCAGCACCGAAGATCAGGTAGTTGGATCGGAATATGGCCTGACCAAAGGATGCAGCCGTGGGCCCGGGCTTCACATATCTGGGCACCAATGTCATGGCTGCCAGGAACAGCAGCATCAGTACCGCAACGCCGTAAAGAATATAGGCGATGTTATTCATCTGCGAAAAGTCAGTCTTATAGATATTATAGAACGAAAGGGTCGGCATAAAGACCTTGAAGATCATATTATCCACCTTTTTCATGGTAGGCGCATCCGCAACATGAAAAATACGCAGCAGGACACCGATTCCCACCATGATGGCCATCGGCACCACAACCTGAACTGCAATCAGTAAGCTTTCCATAGTTTTCCTCCGTCAAAACCAGTTTTTATTATCATATCATAGGTATTTTCGGTTGTAAAGCAGGATTCTTCCGGGCATCCTGTCAGATGGGGGTGAAACTATGAAAAAGAAAAAGGCAGACTGCATCCGGCTTGATCCGGAATCCGAATTGTGTCCCGCTTACGACAGCACAGGTATCAAGCTGTTTTCCGCACCGGACCGGGAGGAAATGGGTGTGCGGGTACTGGACAATTTTCCGGAAGAACACATCCAATGAATAGTGGGGTGCGCCCCACTTTCTCCCCGGCATTTTTGACAAAACACGCAAACCTTTTATTGACAATAGCAGTCATAATGACTATAATATAAGTAAGAGAAGCAGAAGCGTTCTCGGAAGGAGGCACTATTATGGAAAAGAAAATCATCACTATCAGCCGTGAATTTGGTTCCGGCGGCCGCACCATCGGCCGTATGGTCGCAGAAAGACTGGGTATCCCCTTCTATGATAAGGAACTGGTGGATCAGATCGCGGTGGAGTCCGGTTTTGCTCCCAAGTTTGTTGAAGAACACGGCGAGCATTCCCCCGGCAGCAGCCTGTTCTCCTATGCCTTCGCCCCTCAGGGCATTCCCGGCGTGATGAACGGCCTGTCTACCGCTGACTTCCTGTGGAACATCCAGTGCAGCGTGATCCTGCAGCTGGCTGAGCAGGGCCCTTGCGTCATCGTTGGCCGGAATGCCGACTACATCCTGAAGGATCGTCAGGATGCACTGCATGTCTACGTCTTCGCAGATGTTCCCTACCGTGCAGAACGCATTGTCCGCCGCTACGGTGAGTCTGACAAGAGCCCCGAGCAGAGACTGCATGAAAAAGACAAGCGCCGCCGCGTGAACTACCAGCACTACACCGGCCGTACCTGGGGTCAGTCTCAGAACTATGATATCAGCCTGGATACCGGCGTTCTGGGCATCGAGCAGTGCGCGGATATCGTCTGCCAGATCGTTGAAAATTCCAGAAAATAATACGAATTTTTGATACAATGGCCACTGCCATTTTATCGTGCCATTCGGATGGCATACCGCTTACAGCGGCAGAAAACCGTAAATCCTCTACATAAGCAACGCCCTGCACCAATACCGGTGCAGGGCATTTGTTATACTGTTGCAGTCTCTTTCTCCTCATCCCTGATGGTGATGCTGACACCATTGACCTCCACATTTTCGTCTGCACAGATCATGATGTATTTCACACCGCCGATGATCCGGGTCTCGATCAAGTCACTTCTGGTAGGATCGACCTTGATGACCACATCCGGTGTCTTGATTTCAAAATGCTTGTTATCAATGATATTCTTCGGATGCAGGTCTGCTTCAAAGCCAAAGGTCTCATCGTAGTCTACACTGAATTTGGACATATGCTCCTCTGAGATCCCGCAGGAAGTCAGAACCTCTGTCACATCCTCTTTTGTAACCATCAGCGGTTCCGGCACCTTGCTTTCCTTGTGCAGCTCGATCCGCTGGCAGATCTGGTCATGAACCGTCTGTACCACATCCAGGCTGCATTCCTCACCAAGCGCAGTGGTCAGCAGCGCCTCAAAAGACCGCTTCTGCTCAAAGGCAGGCTTCGGAACCGGGGTGTGAAACAGCGTCTCGATCAACGCGTCCTGACTGCTTTTCACGTCCTTTGTATAAAACAGCGCATTATAGATATTGGTGGAACGGTCATCAAATGCCGGGAACAGGAAGCCCAGAACTGGCGCAGAAACCATCTGATTCATGGCACCATCATGGAACAGCTTTTCCTCAGGCACGTAATGCAGATTGGCCTTGGTCTGCTTTACCGGGCAGATTGTGCACAGAATGTAGGTATACACCTCATCGGAATTGTCCTTCTGAAAGGAATCGTCCCTGGATTTAAAGGGAACGTCATATGTATCGCAGCTGAGCAGAATCAGATAGTTGCCTTCGATCACAACGGTATCAATGATCTTTTTAAAAAATTCGGCTCTCATTTCCTCATCGCTGCACTTGCTTTCCCGCAGGCCCATCAGCAGCTTGTGTTCCGGACTGTCTGCCACCTGACTGGTTTTAAACGTAATATCAATCAGATTTTTACCCAGAGAACCGGACAAGGTTCTTCGCAGGAGCGCAAAATACTTGTCGGATTCGTTTTCCGGCATCATCCCTGTGGACTGGCGGAACTCTGAAATGATCTCCTTATTATCATTTACATAGCAACCATACAGATAGGTAATATTACTGCGGTCCCGGCGCAGATGCCGCCGGATCTCACCGATTTCCTTATCATTCATTGGAAATACCTCGCTTATTCAAAAAATGCTTGGGTATTATAGCACAGACCCACAGAAAAATCCAGTGGGAAGTGATCGTAAGCAGTTGCTTCTCTGCTTCTCACATGCTATACTGGCAGCAAAAGGAGGGGTGCAACAGTGGTTTTGATATCCTATCCCGCGCTTCTTGGCCTCATCAGCCTTGTGTGGATCAGCGTCAGAATGATTCAGTGTATGAAAAAGCATTTCGTTTCCTGGAAACGGGAGCTGCAGCTGATGCTTGTTTACATCTGCATCATCGTTGTTGTACGATTCACATTTTTCCCGTTTTCAAAGGTAAACGGTCAGATTCAGCCTCTGGTATTTGATCCGGAAAAAATCTTTCCCTTACGGATCAATCTGACTCCCTTAGTTTATCTGTTTGACTATCCGGTGTTTCGGGAGGCTTTGCAGAATCTGATTGGAAACACCGTAATGTTTCTTCCCCTGGGAATTGTTTGGCCTCTTGTGTTCCGGGAGCTGAACACCCACAGGAAGGTACTTGCATCCGGTTTCTGCTTCTCACTAATAATTGAAATTCTGCAGCTGCCCTTCTTTGATCGGGTATCAGACATTGATGATCTGATCCTGAATACGCTGGGTTTCACACTTGGATATGGAATCTATCTGATAATCGGAAACTGCACTGCTGCTATCCGCAAACATCTGTAACACCCAGGACAGGAAAAAGCCGAAGGAATCTTCGTTGATTCCTTCGGCTTTTTGCAGGAGTCATTACTCCCACAGGCACTTCCAGTTCTGAACAAAATACTCAATGCCAGAATACAGCGTTGTGGCAACGATCACGGTAATGACGAGCCAGTTCAGGAAATCGATTCCCGGCAGAGCCATCATTGCGCACAGGCCTACCATGGTACTGGCAGTCTTCACCTTGCCGCTCCATCCGGCTGCGATGACAGTTCCCTTCTGCACAGCAATCAGACGCAGACCGGTAACCGCAAATTCACGGGTCAGAATGATCATCAGCGCCCAGGCGGGAAATACGCCCCATTCACAGAACATTGCCATGGCCGCAATGGTCAGCAGCTTATCTGCAAGCGGGTCCAGGAATTTGCCGAAATCCGTGGTCTGGTTGTAATGACGGGCAATATACCCGTCAATAAAATCCGTCAGACTGGCAATAATGAAAATCGCCAGAGACAGATACATACAAAGTCCGGCCTGACCATGCGATAAATACATGGTAATCATAAATGCAGGGATCATCAGCACCCGCACCATCGTAATTTTACTTGCTGTTGTCATATATCTTTACACCTCAGTCAAATAACCGGACAGGTCACCTTCCACGCACCCGTCAATGGTGACCATCACGAAGTCACCCTCCCGGATGGGCTCATCTGTGGCAATCCAGACGCGGCCGTCAATATCCGGAGAGTCCGCGTAGGAGCGGCCATAGAACTGCTCCATTTCTTCATCATACCCGTCTACCAGGACTTCCAGCGTTCTTCCGATCATACTGTCACACCAATCATCCATAATGGACGACTGGATCATTTCAATGGTTTCCGCCCGCTTTACAGCGATCTCGTTATCGACAAATTCCATTTCAGCGGCAGGAGTTCCCTCCTCGGGAGAGAAGGCAAAAGCACCCACGCGCTCCAGGCGCAGATCCCGCAGGAATTCGCACAGCTCCTGGAACTCCTCCTCTCCCTCACCGGGCAGACCGGTGATCAGGCTGGTACGGATCACCAGGCCGGGAATCTTTGCCCGGAGCTTTGCAAACAGCTCCCGCAGGAATTCTCCGTCACCACGGCGGTTCATCAGCTTCAGGATCTTGGAATTGCAGTGCTGGATGGGAATATCCAGATATTTGACGATCTTAGGCTCGGTTGCCATGACTTCAATGAATTCATCATCAATTTCATCGGGATACACATAGTGCACACGAACCCATTTCAGTTCTTCAATTTCACAGAGTCTGCGCAGCAGCTCCGGCAGCAGACGCTTGTGGCCCGGCAGATCCGTACCGTAACGGCTGGTATCCTGGGCTACAACGATCAGTTCTTTCACACCGCTGGCAGCCAGCAGGCGGGCTTCGTACAGCACATCATCCATCTGCCGGCTGCGGAACTTACCCCGCAGATAGGGAATGATACAGTAGGAACAGCGGTTATCGCAGCCCTCTGCGATCTTGATGAAGGCATAGTGTTCAGGGGTAGTCACAATCCGGCCGGTCTCCTGCTCCGGTGCATCAATGGAGCCGAAGTCAAATACTTGTTCATCCTGCAGCAGCTTTTCAATCGCAGGAACGATTTCCGTATAGCTGCCGGTACCAAGAACACCGTCCACCTCCGGCATTTCCTGCATGATCACATCCTGATACCGCTGGGAAAGGCAGCCGGTGACCAGGATTTTGCCTACCAGCCCCTCCGCCTTCAGAGCAGCGGTCTGCAGAATAAAGTCGATGGCCTCGCTCTTGGCAGAGTCGATAAAACCGCAGGTATTGATTACCACAACGTCACTGCCAACAATGTCGCCCTTGACTGTATGACCGGCTTCCTGCACACGGTACATCATCCGTTCGCAGTCAACCTGATTTTTGGCACAGCCCAGGGAAATAAATCCAATATTTGCCATATATGTTAATCCTCAAAACAGTCTTCAGAATCGAAGGATAATTGATTCAGCACACGCCTGATATTGCTGTAGCTGTGCCCCCTTCGAAGAAGCGCGTCAATTGCTTTTTTGATCTGCTTCTGGTCGGAATCCTCGTCCAGACGGGAACGCAGAAATGTTTCGATTTTTTCCTCCTGATCCGGATAATCGGCCAGAGCCTCCTCCCAATAAGCCTTGGGAATCCGCTTTTCATACAGCGCCTGTTTCGCCCGGGCAAGACCATAGCCTTTGGAAATATAGGAATGAACCACCTGTTCTGCCGTATTCCGGTCATCCACAAGATGAAGCTCTTCCATCCACTGCACAGCTTCCTTTGCCTGCTGTGGGTCTTCTCCCTTACGCACCAGACGCTCTTCAAGATCCTTTCTGGAGACGCTGGTGGCCGAAACAATTCGGACAGCACGCATTTTTGCAGACATTTTTCCCGCAGCACACAGCAGCTGCGCATACTCGCCTTCTTCCAGCTCTTTTCCCGCGTATAGACCAAAATCTTCCACAGTCTGCCGGTACAGGCCCAGCTTAGAGCCGTCTTCAAAGGTGATCCAGTATCGGCCGGCCCGGTCAGGGGTGGTTTTTAAGGAATCAATCCTCATCGTCGAAATCGTCAGCGCTTACAGCAACAGCCTTTTCCGCGGCCTTGGCAGGGGCCTTGGGCGCGCCGCCGTTCAGTTTCCACAGATTTTCGCGAACCTGTGCCTCCACCTTCTCAGCGATATCGGGGTTGTTGATCAGGTATTCCTTCACGGAATTGGCACCCTGGCCGATACGCTCGTCTCCCATGGAGAACCAGCTGCCGGACTTCTGGACGATATCCATCTGGACTGCCAGATCCACCAGCTCGCCCCACTTGGAAATGCCCTGACCGTACATGATTTCAAAGACAGCTTCCCGGAAAGGAGGCGCAACCTTATTCTTAACGACCTTTACTCTGGTCTTATTACCGATCACATTGCCGCCTTCCTTGATGGACTCCACACGGCGGACATCCAGACGGACAGAGGAATAGAACTTCAGCGCATTGCCGCCGGTGGTGGTTTCGGGATTGCCGTACATCACGCCGATCTTCA
Organism: Oscillospiraceae bacterium; assembly: GCA_017398105.1. The sequence goes on from JAFQHF010000025.1 coordinate 77,292, forward strand.
TACGCAGCTGGTTGATAAAAATGACAACGCAGTTGGTCTTGGAAATGGTACCGGCCAGCTTACGCAGGGCCTGGGACATCAGACGGGCCTGCAGACCCACAAAGGTATCGCCCATTTCACCCTCAATTTCCTGCTTGGGAACCAGAGCCGCGACGGAGTCCACAACGATGGCATCCACGGCACCGGAGCGAACCAGAGCATCGGTGATTTCCAGTGCCTGCTCACCGGTGTCGGGCTGGGAAACCAGCAGATTATCGGTATCCACACCCAGAGCTGCCGCATATACAGGGTCCAGGGCATGTTCCGCATCCACGAAGGCAACTTCACCGCCCCGCTTCTGGGCTTCAGCCAGAATGTGCAGGGCCAGAGTGGTCTTACCGGAGGATTCGGGGCCATAGATCTCAATAATACGTCCCTTAGGCACACCGCCGATGCCCAGTGCGGCATCCAGCGCCAGAGAGCCTGTGGGAATTGCCTCCACATTCATTTCCGGGCGGTCGCCCAAGCGCATAACCGTTCCCTTGCCGAAGCTCTTATCGATCTGGCTCAGAGCCGTCTGCAGGGCCTTCTTCTTATCGGATGCAGGGGTAGGTGCTTCATATGCAGTCTTTTTTGTTGCCATCAGTCATCTTCCTTCCTGCCGTACTGGGCCAGCACGGCTCTTTCTCTGTCGTTATAGTCTCTGGATCGCTCCAGAATGGTATATCCGTTTTCCTCCAGAATACGGCACACATCGTCACCCTGGGTATCCCCGAATTCAAAGGCCAGATAGCCGCCGGGCTTCAGAGCAGGCGCAAAATTCTTTACGATGGAGCGGTAAAAGTCAAGACCGTCTTCTCCGCCGTAAAGGGCCATGTGAGGTTCGTAATCCGCTACGCTTCGGGGCAGCTCTTTCATTTCCTCTCCGGTGATATAAGGCGGATTGGAAACGATCATGTCATATCTGCCCAGGAACGGGAACGCAGGCTTCAATGCATCTGCCTGAATGCAGCGAACCCGGCCGCTGAGCTTGTTCAGAGCCGTATTTTCTTTGGCAACCGCCAAAGCATCCAGGCTCAGGTCAGCCAGCGTCACCTTGGCATCCTTCACCCTGCTGGCTATGGCAAGGCCGATACAGCCGCTGCCGCAGCAAAGATCCAGAATGCGGGGATCTTTCTCCAGAAACAGTGCCTGCCGGATCGCAAGCTCTGCCACGGCGCAGGTATCGTCCCTTGGAATCAAAACATTGGGATTGACACGCATGGGAAGTCCATAGAACTCCCACTGTCCCAAGATGTACGCAATGGGTTCCTGATTCAGCAGGCGCTTTAGCGCAGCCTCGACACCCGCAACAATTTTTTCAGAGGCATACATATCCCGCTCAGCCAGAAATTCTGCCTGGCTCTTTCCCGACACGTGGCAAACCAGCATCCGTGCCAGCACACCGGCATCCTGGGCATTTTCCGTCTCCAGCAGTGCCCGTCGGGTATCCAGATACAGATCTCCGTATTGCTTTACCATCTGTCAGCTCCTTCCTGATCCGGAAGCACAGCCTCCACAGCAGCAATGCCAACTTCGATCATGGAGTCATCCGGCTCGTTGGTGGTAAAATTCTGCATCCACATGCCCGGTGCAGAGAGAATCCGGGTCAGCCAGTTGTCATTGCGGCCACACCAGCGGTTGATCTCATAGGTGATGCCCACCACAATGGGAAGCAGCAGCAGCTTGAACGCGATCATCAGCAGGCGATAGCCTAAGGTTCCGCGGATCGCCTCCAGTGCAGGGAACACAGCCAGCAGTCCGGAGGAAGCCACGCTGAAAACCAGAATCGAGATGATCATAACCACAAGCAGAAAGCTTGTACCGCAGCGCGGGTGCAGCCTGGTCTGCTTTCTGACATTTTCCACTGTCAGGGGCAGTCCCGCCTCGTAGCAGCGGATGGTCTTGTGCTCGGCACCGTGATAGGCAAATACCCGCCGCATATCCTCCATTCTGGAAACCAGCAGCATGTAAGCCATAAAGATGCACATACGTACAATGCCTTCCACCAGATTCAGACCGACAGTGCTGTCGATCCAGCGGTCAAAGAAGCTGCCGATGATCATAGGGAGCAGGAAAAACAGGCCAACGGACAGGCCCATACCCAGCGCAACTGCGATCCAGATGATCGCCTGCTGAAATTTTTCATTGCCAAGCTTTTCTTCCAGCCAGGCATCAAATTTGCTGGGCTCCTCCTGATATTCTTCCGGTGCCAGGTCTACGCTGCGCATCAGTGCTTTCACACCGGTAACCTGGGCATCAAAGAAGCTGAACATGCCCCGCAGGAAGGGCCAGTTTTTGAAGGAATCCTTCGGCGGCAGCTTTCGCGGATTCACCTCTACCGTGATTCCATCTCTGCCGAGAATCACGATGGCATCCTTCTCCGGGCCGCGCATCATAATGCCCTCGATCAAAGCCTGACCGCCAATCATTGTTTTAAACTGTTCACAGCATTGGTCTTTTTCGTTCGCCATTTTCTAAGAGTCTCCTTGAAAAATCTGATGGTTCCATCAGATGCTTGCAGTGAAATTATCATTTAGTGGGCCGCCGGGAGACGAACCGTTACCATGGTTCCGCCGCCTTCGGCATTTTCCAGTGTCAGCGTGCCGCCGTGCATCTCCACGATCTCATCGCAGACCGCCAGACCGATGCCGGTTCCCCGGACACTGGAGCTGCCCTTATAAAATTTCTTTTTTACCAGAGGAATTTCATCCTCGGGAATACCGGGGCCATAGTCCCGAATCCGAACCACAACCTGATCGTTTTCGAAATGCATTTCTGCCTCGATCCGTTTGCCGGCACCGCCGTGCTTGGCTGCATTGTCCAGGATATTCAGGAACACCTGCCGCAGACGCTGGGGGTCGCAGGGGATTTCGGGAATGTCTTCATCATTGTCCAGATAAATCAGCTGGATGCCGTCCTGAGCCAGCCGGCTGCCGTACATAAACACGGTATCCTCAAATTCTCCGCGGATATCCGCCTGCTCCACAGCCAGCGTCATCCGGCCGTCCTGCATACGGGTAAAGTCCAGCAGATCCATGACCATCTCTGTCAGGCGCTTTGCCTCGCTGGAAATGATCTTCATACCCTGACGGGTGTCGGCATCCATATTTTCATCTGCCAGCAGCGTCTCGCTCCAGCCGTTGATGACGGTCAGAGGCGTACGCAGCTCGTGGGAAAGCTGAGAAATAAATTCCGCCTGCATTTTTTCATTCTGCGCGATCTTGCTGGACATTTCATTGATGGTCTCCGCAAGCTCACCAATTTCATCCTTGTAGGGTGTTTTGATCTGAACACCATAGCTTCCGGATGCGATTCTCTGGGCTTTTTCCGTGATTTCAGCCACAGGATTCATAATGGAGCGCAGATAATAATTGCTGCTGACCATAACAACTGCCAGAACCGCCATAAAAACCAGCATGCTGATCAGCGCTACAAGAAGGATCTGACCGTCCACTTTCCGCACGGAGGTCACATACCGCAGAACTCCGATCACTTCGCCGTTGCTGAAGATCATAGGGCTGGAAACTGCCATGATACGCTCACCCGTATTGGAATCCCTGCCCACAAAGGGCTCCGGATAGCGGCTGTTCACTGCCTTCTGAATCTCCGGGGTAACCGGTGTTTTGCCTGCCCACTGACCGTAGGAAGACGCCACCAGGTCGCCCTGGGTATTGATGAACTGCAGTTCAATGATGTCCTTATCCTCAAAGGTCTGGGCATAGGTAATACAGGACTGATAGAATTCATTATAGGTCTGGTCAATATAGTCAGCGAAAAAGTCCGTGGTGGTTCTGGCGCGATAGGTCATGTCCGACTCCATGGTGGAGTAGTAATAGGCCGCAAAGGATGCTGTCACTGCCAGCACACACACCAGCCCCAGCGCCACAACCACACTGGCAGTATTCAGAAGCCATCGCTTGCGCAGGCCGCCGATGTTGAACCGCTGTTTGATATCCATTCCGCTTATGCGCCCCACTTATAGCCCAGACCCCATACTGTGGTGATGTAGGTGGGATTGGCGGTATCGTCCTCGATTTTAATACGCAGACGGCGGATATTGACATCCACGATCTTCAGTTCGCCGTCATAATCCCTGCCCCAGACTGAGGTCAGGATGTCTTCACGGGACAGTGCACGGCCGGGATTGAGCATAAAAAGTCTCAAAATGGCATATTCCACCTGTGTCAGACGGATTCGGGTGCCGTTCTTTTCCAGTGTATGATTCCGGGTATTCATCACAAAGGGGCCCTGGGTGATCAGCTCGGAGCTGGCAGAGCTGTCGCCGCCGATACGGCGGTACAGAGCATCGATTCGGGCAGTGAGCTCTGCAGGAGAGAAGGGCTTCGTCACATAATCATCCGCACCGGTCATCAGGCCGGTTACCTTGTCCATCTCCTGGGTCCGGGCTGTCAGCATGATGATGCCCATCTGCTTATTGGTGGCACGAATCCGGCGGCAGACCTCAAAGCCGTCCATATCTCCCGGAACCATGATATCCAGGATCGCAACGCCCACATCCGGATTGGCCGTGATGGCATCCAGCGCCTCTGTTCCGTCGCCGGCCTCGATCACATCATAGCCTGCCCGGGTCAGATTGATGACAACGAAGCTGCGGATGTTCAATTCATCTTCCATAATCAGAACTTTTTTCATAATATACCTCTCAAGTCTCTCCCGTCTGCCAGTCCTGACGGATCAGGCGGAAGCATTCGGTTAAGTATTCCTCTGTGATTCCGTATTCCGCTGCGGCATATTCCAGCTTTGCGGCATAGGCAACGCCTTCCGCTCTGTGCAGCGCAAAGCGTCCGTCCTGCAAAGCAGCCTCATCCCGGCTGCTTCCGGTAAAGACATAGATGGTAAACAGCGCTGTAGCTTCCTTATAGGATTCATCCCATACATAGAAGCTGTAAACATTGTTTCCCTGGTCCACAGTCGCCCGGCCGGCCCAACTGCTGTCCAGCTGGATATACCAGCCTCCCACATAATTGTGGAAGGTAAAAAGCTTATCTGTTTCCCAGCCCTCCACATCAATGGCAAACCAGCGCAGCAGGAACTTCTGCTCCTCTTCCTGCCAGAGGGAAACAGGCTTCATGGTAATCAGGCTCGGCAGTTCCTGGATACCGTCATTATCAATATCCTCAGCATATATATAGAAATTCCGAAGGGTATGGATGCTGGTTTCCGTTTCCGTATCCACTGTGATGTTGGAGAATTTTCCTTCAGACATTGCCAGAATGTCCGTTACAATGGCATTGGAATCGTCCGTGCTTGCCACGTACACGGCAGGTGTTCCATCCTGCAGGGAGCCCGAGGTAATGCGGCGGATATCCGCTGCACTTTGCGACAGCTCCGTTTCCACCGAGCGGCGGATCTGATTGCCGTCCCAGCTGTACAGCACCGCAACACAGCGCTCCGTTTCCGCTTCGCCGGGGCGCAGCACCATCAGCTCACTTCTTCTGTTCTCATCCAGATCACAGGGAAGAAATTTGGAATACCCATTCAGAAGAAGCAGCTGTGCATCTCCATTGGGGAAGGAATAGACCGCAACACTGCGCTGAACCTGATCACTGACCTGGAAGCCCAGAATCAGCTCGCAGCCGGGCCGATCATCAAAATCCACATATTCCACCTGCTCAAAGGAGGTGCCTGTGAGTCCGATGGTCTCCATCGTGCGGATGGAGCCGTCCTCCTCCTGGGTAAAAATCAGCACCTGCAGAGGTTTCTCCGTGGCACCCTTTGCAAACACCAGATACTCTTCCGTTCCGTCGCCATCCAGATCCGCCAATTGGATCGTCTGCTGATTTTCGCCGGACTGGGGCGAGGAATAAGTCAGGCCGTACATGGCCGTATCAATGGCAGACTGCAGCTGACTGTATTCTGATGAACGTTTGGGAAGTGCGTACATCTCTTCCACCGTGCGCAGGGTGCAGCCTGTCAGGAGCAGTGTCATGACAAGCAGCACAGCAAACAAGATTCTCCTTTTCACGGCATCAGCTCCTTTCAATCGAATATTATAGCACAATTGTTTCAAAAAAGGAAGTCATTTTAGAACAACATTTCCTTCTCCCAGAACATTTTTCAGCTCCTGGAGCATGCTTCCCGCCAGCATGCAGCGGGTTCCCCGGCGCTTTCCCGTATCCGCGAAATACAGTACAACAGCACAGTCTCCGGGGAACATGTTCAAAATCGCTCTGATCTTCGGAAACAGCCTGCCTTCCTCTCCGGGAAGCCGCAGATAGAGCGTACCGCCGGCAGGAACCTGGGGTTTGGGCTGTACGGGCGGTTCCTGATTTCCCTCTGCATAGTCGGAGATGGGACGCGCCCGGTTGATAACGATCTGAGGCTCCTTATCGTCCCGCACAGACAGTCTTCCGGTCACCACAACCGGGTTATTTTCCCGGAGATACCCGCCGTACTGGTTCAGAACATTGGAAAAAGCCAGCATTTCAATGGCTGCGGTATCATCCTCCACCGTCACATAAGCCATCATGGAGTTGCTGCGGGTGGTCTTCATTTTCACGCTCTGAACAATACCGGCCACACTGACGATCTGATCGTCTTCATAATGGCTTTCTTCATCCATCAGCTTTCCGATATGCACCACGTGGGTATTGCGCAGATAGGGCCGGTAATCATCCATGGGATGTCCGGAAATATAGATACCCGTTGTCTCCTTCTCCAGAGCCAGAAGATCCGCCTTCTGCATTTCCTTCAGCTTGGGAATGGGAATCTTCGCGGCAGCGTCATCCTCATCCAGCATGGCAAAAAGTCCCATCTGTCCTTCCAGATTCTTTCTGCGGGAGGAAGCAATGGCATCCATCATGCTGTCATACACTGCCAGCAGTTCACTGCGGTGATAACCGAAGCAATCAGCCGCACCGCATTTGATGAAATTCTCCACAGCACGCTTGTTCAGCTCCCCTTCACCCATGCGCTCGATAAAGTCTTCCAAGGATTTGAAGGGGCCGCCCTCTGTGCGCTTTTGAACCATGGAGCGGATCAGTCCGCGGCCAACATTTTTCACTGCGCCCAGACCAAACCGGATTGCATCGCCTTCTACCGTAAACTGATCCTCAGAATGGTTCAGATCCGGCGGGAGAACAGGAATTCCCATCTCCTTGCACTCGGCAATGTATCCGGAGATCTTGGAGGCAGAATCCAGCACAGAGGTCATCAGTGCTGCCATATACTGCCGGGGATAGTGACACTTTAAGTAAGCCGTCTGATAAGCAACAACCGCATAGCACACGGCGTGGGCTTTGTTAAAGGCATAGTTGGCAAAATCAACGATCTCATCATAAATGGACTGGGCAATCTGTTCGGAAACACCGTGACCGATACAGCCTGTGATTCCCTGCTCCGGGTCGCCATACACAAAGACCTTACGCTCCGCCTCGATGATCTTCATCTTTTTCTTGGAGATCGCCCGGCGGATATTGTCTGCCTGTCCCATGGTATAGCCGCCCAATGACCGAAAAATCTCAATGACCTGCTCCTGATAGACGATACAGCCATAGGTAACCTTCAGGATCGGTTCCAGCAGAGGCGTCTTGTAGGTCACCTTCCGCCGGTCAAGCTTATTGGCAATAAACCGCGGAATGGAGTCCATGGGGCCGGGCCGGTAAAGGGCAACGATTGCCGTAATATCTTCAATGGAGCTGGCCTTCATATTGACGCAGACACCGGTCATGCCCGCCGATTCCAGCTGAAAAACACCCTGGGTCTTGCCCTCGGTGAGCATTTTAAACGTGTCCGGATCGTCGTCCGGAACCCTGTCCATTAGGAAATCCGGCTCCAGCTTCTGAATCTGCTGCTCCGCGTCACGAATGACTGTCAGGTTGCGAAGACCCAGGAAGTCCATTTTCAGCAGGCCCAGCTCCTCAATGGTGGTCATGGTATACTGGGTAACGATGGTATCGTCATTCCGGGACAATGGCACATAGCTGCATACCGGCTCTGCGGTAATCACAACGCCCGCTGCATGGGTAGAGGAATTCCGGGGCATGCCCTCCAGGCTTCTGGCGGTATCGATCAGCAGCCGGACGCGCTCATCTGCGTCATACATCTCCTTCAGCTTTGGACTGACACGAAGAGCTTCTTCCAGCGTAATATGCGGCGTACCGGGCACCAGCTTGGCAACCACATCGGTTTCCGCATAGGTAAAATTCAGCGCACGACCCACATCGCGGATCGCACCTCTGGCCGCCATGGTGCCGAAGGTTGCGATCTGGGCCACATGGTCTGAGCCATATTTGCGCATAACATACTCAATGACCTCGCCGCGGCGTTCCTGACAGAAATCCGTATCAAAGTCGGGCATGCTGACACGTTCCGGATTCAGAAACCGTTCAAAGATCAGTGCATACTTCATGGGGTCCACTTCCGTGATGTGCATGCAGTACGCAACGATGGAAGCCGCACCGGAACCGCGTCCGGGGCCAACCGGAATCCCCTGTTCCTTTGCATAGCGGATAAAGTCCCATACGATCAGATAATAGTTCACATAGCCCATGCGGCTGATAACGCCGATCTCATATTCCAGTCTGTCCACATAGTCCTGAGGGGGATCTTCATACCGCTCCCGGAAACCATCCATACAGATCTTCCGGAAATACGCCTCATTGGTATAGCCCTCCGGCACAGGGAACGAGGGCAGGTGATATTCGTGGAACGTAAATTCCAGATTGCAGCGCTCGGCAATCTTTACCGTATTTTCAAAGGCTTCCTCGCAATTGGGGAACAGCTGACGAAGCTCTTCTTCACTTTTCAGATAGAATTCTTCCGTGGCGAATTTCATCCGGTTGGGTTCGTCCACGGTTTTTCCGGTCTGAATGCACAGGAGTACATCCTGCATCTTCGCATCCTCTTTGCGAAGATAGTGGGCATCGTTGGTGACCACCAGCGGCAGTCCCGTTTCCCGGGCCAGACGCATGATGCCCTGATTCACGGGCCGCTGTTCCTCAATGCCGTGATCCTGCAGTTCCAGATAAAAGTGATCCGGGCCAAAAACATCCGCAAGTTTCAATGCGTAGGACTTGGCAGCAGCGTAGTCCTCTTCCATGAGATACTGAGGAATGGCACCGGCCAGGCAGGCCGACAGGGCGATCAGTCCCTCATGATGCTGCTCCAGCATAGAAAGGTCCACACGGGGTTTTCCGTAAAATCCGTGGATAAAGCCTTCCGAAACCAGAAGGCACAGATTCTCATAGCCCGTCCTGTCCTTGCACAGCAGCACCAGATGGTAAGGATCATTGTCGATGCCATGAACCCGGTCAGCAATGCTGCGGCGGGTCACATAGACCTCACAGCCGATGATGGGCTTCACGCCCGCAGCCTTAGCCGCCTTGTAAAAGTCGATACAGCCATACATCACGCCATGGTCGGTGATCGCCACCGCGCTCTGACCCAGTTCCTTGACCCGTTCCATCAGGCCGTCAATGCGGCAGGCACCGTCCAGGAGGCTGTACTCCGTATGTAAATGTAAATGGGCAAAGCTCATTGGACAGTCTCCTTCGCAAGCTGCACCAGCTTCTTCATTCGGTTATTCATAGCAGGCTTCGTAATGGCAGGCTCCATCATGGCGGCCAGTTCAGAAAGAGAGGCAGAGGGATTCTGCTCCCGGGCCAGGGCCGCCTGCTTCATTTTCTCCGGGAGCTTGTCCAGCAGACCGGCATCCCGCAGAACCCGGATGGCGGAAAGCTGCTCCTGGGCTGCTTCCACCACCTTGGAAATATTGGCATCGTCGCAGTTGCAGCGGCGGTTTACCTTATTATTCAACTCTTTTTCCAGACGCGCTTCCATAATACCCATGGCAGCAACCGGAGCACCCAAATAGGTCAGAAAGTCTGAGATCTGCTCACTCTGCTTCAGATACAGCACCTGTCCCCCGCCCCGTTTGGCAAGCTTGGGCTGGAAGGACATGCTTTCCCGGATCAGCAGATCCGTTTCCCGGGCAACGCTCTGATGGGTGGTGGAAAGCTCCATATGGTAACCCTTGTCAGGGTCTGTCACACTGCCGCCTGCAAGAAACGCACCCCGCAGGAATGCGTTTTTGCAGCATTCCTCCTCCACAAGGGGATAATTCACATGCAGCGCAAGGGTATCCTGGACATCAAAGCCAAAGGCTTCCATAATTTCCTCGATCTTTTCGGGGTCCCAGATCTGAAAGATCAGTTTTCCGGGAGAGGCCAGACTGGGATAACTGTCAAAGTCCACATCGAAGGCCCGTTTAAAAAGCTTGGGGAGAATATAGGCAAAATCCCTGCTTTCTGTAATGATCTTAATCAGATCCGACTGAAAGCTGTTGCAAAACAGCAGAATACCAAAACACTGTGCCAAAGCGCAGCAGCGCTTCTGCGGCACAATACGGCAGACTTCCGTTTTGGCGGATGCGGAGAATGATACACCGGCCATGGAAAGTCCCCCTTTCCATTTATAAATTATTGATTACCAGATCCGCACTTCCGGCTCCAGACGAATTCCGGAATGGGCAAATACCTGGTCAGATACCTGCCGCAGCAGCTGCTTCACATCTTCTGCTGTGGCGCCGCCCAGATTTACGGCAAAGCCCGCATGCTTTTCGGAAATGGCAGCACCGCCTACCCGGAAGCCCTTCAGTCCTGCCTGGTCGATCAGGGCAGCTGCATAGCCGCCGACCGGCCGCTTGAATGCGGAGCCGGCAGAGGGCAGATCCAGCGGCTGAGAAGCAGAACGCTTGCCGATCAGTTCCTTCATTCTGGCTTTGATTGCTTCCGGCTCTGTACTGGTAAGGCAGAAATCCGCGCTGATCACAATATCCTCCGTCTCCTCCAGAATGCTGTGACGGTAGGAAAACTGCATCTGCGCATTGCTCAGGTGCCGGATACTGCCGGTTCTGTCCATGACCTCCACACCTGTACAGACCTGACAGATCTCGCCGCCATAGGCGCCGGCATTCATATAGACCCCGCCGCCCACACTTCCGGGAATACCGTGGGCGAACTCCAGGCCGGACAGGCCAAGATTGGCGGCAAAAACCGCTGCACGGGACATGGTCACACCCGCCATAATGCGGATGGTTGTTTCATTCACCTGCTCCATACCGTCCAGACAATCCTTCAGGCAGATCACAAGGCCATCCATACCGGCATCCGGTGCCAGCACGTTGGTTCCTGCACCTAAAATAGCAGGTTTACAGTCCAATAAAGCGGACGCTTTCAGTAATTGCGCCAGTTCTTCCCTGTTTTTGGGGAATGCCATGATCTCAGCACCGCCGCCGATGCGGAAGGAAGTATGTTTTGCCATCGGTTCCTGGAAACGAAGCTCCAGTTCAGGCACCAAAGCGGATAATTTCCGCTGAAAATCAGTCAATTCAGTCATAAACGCCTCCGGGTGTATAGTTAGTAACAGTATAGCATATTCCTTACCATTATGCAATTATTCCGGAATTAATTTTCTGCAGCAGAAAGAAAACCTCCGCTGCAGCAAAGGCCGCAGCGGAGGTAATTTCTAAATTAGTTGGCAGGAATACCCTCGGTCAGTTCCCGCAGGATCTTGGCATTCTGGCCCTGGTCGAACTTCAGAACACTGTCAGGGACGCCGTCCTCATAGATGTCAATGACTTCACCCCAGAAGGTTTCCGTAACAGGGATCGTACCGCTTTCGAATTCCAGTTCCGTCAATACCGGCAATACCTTGATCGCAAGTTCTGTGATCTCAGCAGGTGTCATGGTAACCGTGATCATGGGAAGAACTTCATCCGCAACCTGCTCCAGGCCCTTCAGGGTAATGTTGGGAATAGACAGGAACTTTTTGATCAAGGTCTCGATCAGCAGCCGCTGACGGGCAGTACGCTTGATGTCACTTTCGTTATCACCCTCAGCCTTACGCATACGGGCATAGGAAAGGGCTGCCATACCGTCCAGATGCTGCAGGCCGGGCTGCACATCGTACCAGACATACAGATCATCCTTGTTCAGGTACTCCGCTTCGGCTTCCGTCAGTTCAATTTCAACACCGCCCAGGTAATTGACCAGATGGATAAAGCCCTCAAAGTCAACCTCCACGTTGTAATCCACTTCGATGCCGAAGTTATTATACAGGCACTGGTTGGTCATTTCCATGGCGCCGGCCGTGCCGCCGCCCCACTGGTAGCCCAGGTTGTAACAGACGGTAAACTTTGCCTTGCCGCACTTATGCCCCTTGTAATCCGGCAGCTTCAGGTAAGTATCACGCAGGACAGAAGAAAGGGTAACCTTCTTGGTATAGGTATTGATGGTAACCAGAATGGTGGTATCCGCCATGTGGGATTCCTCACCGGCTCGGGCAGCCTGGCCAACCACCAGGATATTGATAATGTCTTCAGGGTCCATGGGAGGCTCCGTGGTGACTACGGTGGTTTCCTCCGTCGGTTCTTCCGTCACCAGCTCAGTAGCTTCCGTATCTCCATATACCTCAGCGTTGGGATCAAAGGTCTCAGCCTGTCCGGCAGTGACCTTGGGAACCTCCACATAATTCATTTTGCCGAGAATCCGGTTGTAATAGCTGATGCCATAGACAGCAGCAGCGCCGATGATCACGACCAGGATCAGCAAAATGATCAGTGCGATCTTGCCGCCCTTCTTTTTCTTTTTGGGCTTTTCCTGTTCAAAACGTCCATGATAGCTCATAGCTTTCCTCCTGGGAAACGTAAATTCGATTCATTTTTCGGTTATTCTTCGTCATTCTATCATGCAGAACAGAAGAATACAAGAGCAATTTTTTACCTTTATGCGGCGCCTTCAACGGCCACCGGAGCCTGGGTAGGAGCAGGTGCCGGTGGCTGTGTAGGTGCAGGAGCCGGGGGCTGCGTGGGTGCAGGGGCAGCAGGCTGCGTGGGTGCGGGAGCTGCCGGTTCCGTTGGTGCGGGGGCAGCAGGCTGCGTAGGTGCGGGAGCTGCCGGTTCCGTTGGTACGGGGGCAGCAGGCTCCGTGGGTGCAGGGGTGACCGGCTCCGTGGGTGCGGGAGTCTGCGGCTGCGTGGGTGTCGTTTCAGGATCAGTGGGAGCAGCAGAAGGCGGTTCCGTTTCACCGGCAGAGGGCGCGTCGCCAGTAGGCTGCGTTTCCTCAGGTGCTTCTGTAGGCTCCTCAGGCGGCTGCGCAGGCTGGGTTTCCGCAGGCTTGCTGCTGCGCGGAGGTGCAGTTCTCTTGGCCTCCTCGATCAGTGCATCCAGATCGCCTTCCTCCAGACCCAGGACGATCCGCAGGTACTGTCCGTTCAGCTTGGTATTAACCATGGTCACGCCTGCAGAGTAGCCGTAAAGATCGATCACCTTTCCCCAGTTGCTTCCGGGAAGAATCTCATTGTCCACAGGACAGGTCAGAGACTGCACGGAAAAATCAGAGATCATCGGAATCAGTTCCAGAAGATATTTGGTGATCTGGTCATTGGTCATGTCCGTGGTGATCATGGGCATCACATCACAGGCCATGAAATAGACATCCAGCCACTCCATCTCCCGGCACTTTTCCAGAAGAGAGATCATAACCGCTCTCTGCCGGGCAGAACGCTGTCGGTCGCCGTCGATCTTACGGATACGGGCATAGGCAAGGGCTTGATCGCCGTTGAGCACCTGCGTTCCAGGTTCCATCTGATCCACATAGCCCACATGCTTTGTCATGTATGCAGCTTCTGCCTCGTTCACATCCACCTCAACACCGCCCATCATATTGATGATGTCCGTAAAGGCTGTAAAGCTGACCTCGATGGTGTGGTCTACATGGATACCGAAATTCTGTTCCACGCATTTTGCCAGCATTTCCATACCGCCCTGGCGGGTTTTCGTCCAGGTGCTGCCCAGGGCGTAGCAGACGTTGATGCGGTTGGCACCACCGGTATGTCCAGCGTAGGAAGGCAGGGTAACATACATATCCCGCAGGAAAGATACCAGCGAAATGGTCTTCTCGTCCCGGTTGATGGAGCACAGGATCATGGTATCCGACAAAAGATTCGGTTCGTCCTCACGATAATTCTGGCCCACCAGCATGATGTTTGTAATATTCTTGTCGTTATAGACCTCCGGCCACTGCCATTGGGTCTCTTCCGTAGCCTCTGTTCCCAGCAGGGCAGCCGCTTCTTCCGAAGACAGAGTCGCCGCTGTATCCTCAGCATCGCCCATTTTATCCAGCATGGCATTCCAGTAGGAATAGACGGTAACCAGAATTGCTGCCAGCAGAACCGCAAATACAGACAAACCGATTTTCAGAATTTTTTTCTTCTTTTCGCTGTTCATCATACCTCTTCCCTTCCGGGTATACTTTGTAAACAAAATCTAGTTTATCATAGCATATTCTGTCGGGAAAAACAATTTAAATTTTTCTTAATGCAGGAAAATTACGGTATTGCAGCTGCTGCGACGCATCTTTCTCCCTTCTGACCATAATACGAGTGAAGACACGAAATCCTGACACCAGCTGCAAAGAAAAAGGCAGCCTTTCGGCTGCCTTAAAAGGGGTATTCTTACTTTTCGACGATCTCCAGGATCTCCATGGGGCAGGCCTTGACGCAGATGCCGCAGGCAATGCACTTGGATGCAGTGTCCCTCATGACCATGACCTTCATGGGGCAGGCCTCGACGCACTTGCCGCAGCCAACGCACTTCTTCTTGTTGATCATGTACACGCCGGTCTTGGGGTTCTGGGTAATGGCCTCGTGCTCACAGGCCTTCATGCACTTGCCGCACTGAATGCAGACATTGGGCTTGGCACCGGTGCCCTTGGCAACAATGCGGATGCAGCTCAGATCCTCATCAAATTCCTTATAGAAAGCGGTGGAGCAGGCATCCACGCACTGCAGGCATGCCATGCATTCTGCACCTTTTTTAACAGTGAGCTTCTTCATAGAAAGATTCTCCTTTTGGTTTATTTTTACAGATTCATTATACACCCTCCCTGCAGAAAATGCAATGGGTGTATCGATATTTTTCAACCAATATCTTTTTTCGTACAGAGAGGAAACGCTTATTTTTCTCAGGGACTGGAGACATTTCCCTGTCTAAACATAGACAATCTGGAAATAATAGCAGTGAAGCCACAAACTTTTGGAGGTAATGAAATGAAAAAATACACTTGTCTTGCATTGGCGCTCGTCCTTACCGCCGGCTTGCTGGTAGGCTGCGGCTGTACCAACCAGAAGATGGACAACACGTCCGCCCCTACAGTGCTTCCCACCAACGAGGAAATCTGGAACTCCACGGAGGCCACCACCCGTTCCACAACAGAAGCAACCACCCACAGCACCGAGCCCTCCAGCACCATTGACCGGGGCAATGGCCCTCTGGAAGATGACATGACCAGCAGCACCGGCTCCACCGAAACCACCGAAGGCAGCGCTCAGTCCCGCTCCCGCAGTGGAATGACCGGCGGTGCAGGCTCCGGAAATTCCGGTATGGGAACCGGCAGAATGCGATAAAAAGCAGGGCAAAACGCCCTGCTTACATAAATTCCTCCCAGCTAAGGGTAATGCTTCCATCCTCTTTTACGATGCAGGGAATGCCGATGCTTCCCGCCTCTTTCGCACCGTCAAACAGGGAGCTTTCATCCCGAAGCTTCAAAAATTCCTTCAGATTTTTCAGATCCGCAGCAAAATCAAGGAATTCATAGTCAGCCTTCCCCCTGTTCAGGGCTTCACAGCACTGCACGCAGTCGGGGCAAAGCATGCTTCCATAGATCTTCAGCATAATTTTCCTCACAAAACAGTGACATATCTCGTCAGATTTTTCTTCATTCGTTCCGCAGCAGCCTTCGCATGCTCCAGATAATCCTGTCCATCAGATTCGGCATCCTTCCATGCGCAGGTAATGCCCGCACCGCCGCAGGCTGCCGCACCATGGCCGAATTTATCAAAGGCATAGGAGCAGTTTTTGGCATTGGCATTGGGATAATCATAGCCGTCAAGCAGCAGGAACAGCCTGGGATACTTGCCCCGAAGGCTGCGCAGGCTGTCCGATGCACTGGCAGCCGCCAAAATTCCCACCTGGGTGTAGCCAAACTTTCCGGCGGTGTCCGCGCCGTAGCGGTTTACGTGATCCGCTGCTGCCGCATGGACCACACGGGAGCCTGCCAGAAGATCCTGGATCTCCGGTGCGGATTTATTGGCTGTGCGGGTAACCACAAACAGATCCTTCTTTTCGGCCTTGCAGTAAGGCAGGAAGGCTTTGATCACATCGCTTCCCAGATATCCGGAAACCACCAGACCATCGCAGGGATAAATACTGTCTTTTCCCATCAGACTCTGGGCTGCATTTTTTGCCATGGCAGGAGACAATACCTCGGGGGCATCCAGAACCACATAATATCCCAGCTCCCCTGCCCGTTTCAGGGTTTGACTCAGCTGATACAGGCCGTCATGCCCCAGCAAGGCAAACGATGCAAAGCTGACCCGGACAGCAGGGACGATGCCCCGCAGCTGCTCCATCAGCTCCCGGCAGACTCGGGCGACGGCCGCAGCAGGTGTGTCCTCCCCCTCCAGAATATGCGGCGGCAGGTCGGAAACGGGCATATTGAGTTCCAGAACGGAAGGATTTTTGGTTTTACGGATCTTTTCCTGTAAGCTGTCGATGGACATAAGTTCGCCCCCAATTCGAAAAACTGATGTAGGGCGGCTTGCCCTCAAGCCGCCGAAAAAACGGACACCAATCTGTATGCGGCGGCTTGTAGGCAAGCCGCCCTACTGTTATTTATAGTATATCATAAGTTTTTCGAACTGAAAAGACAAAAACCTTCCAGAGATGAAGTTTTTCTCTCTGGGCATACTAAGCACAAACCGGAAAGGAGGGAAACCGATGAATGTCAAAGGATGGGCGATCACAGCGGGAATTGGCGCCGCTGCCGGTGCCGTGGCTGTTCTGATGATGCCCCGGAACAACCCCACGCGCCGTCTTGCCGCCAAGGCCGCCAATAAGATGGAGGATGTGGCCTGGAAGGTCTCCGACACCATTTCCAGCAAAATGGACAGCATGGATATGTGACAAAAATCCCGGGAGGCAATCGTCTCCCGGGTGGATTTTTAAGCGAGCTTATCCTGCCTGTTCAGCAGGTAAAGCTGCCGCCAGAACAGGATGGTCAGGGTCAGAAAAACCGTATTCACACCGATCATCCAGCCCCAGTACTGATCGATCACACCGACATAGGAAGTGAAAATTCTTCCGCTGGTCACAAAGAGCGTGCTGAACGCTGCGCTGCCGCCGGCAACGGCGAATCTTGCCGCAAGTTCCTTCAGCCAGGGCTGGGGAAGGATTTTCCGCAGGAGCAGCAGGACAGCTGCCGCCAGAATGCCGCCGAAGAAGAGCATGGGATAGATCGGAGCAAACTGATACCGGTCTGCCTTGTCCGGCATTTCCTTTCCGGCATCATGGAGCAGGGTGTCATTGCCCAGTCCGGTGGGATCAGCATACCACCAGTTCTTCTCGGACTCCCATTCCACTACCCTGTCGTCATCCCGCCATGGGATGTCGGAGTCAGAGC
The DNA here is from genome assembly GCA_017398105.1 of Oscillospiraceae bacterium. The sequence goes on from JAFQHF010000025.1 coordinate 94,793, forward strand.
TTACTTTTCCATCGGCGGTTTCCCATCTGCCATATATAATTTCGATATTTTCATACCGCTGCCGTTCTTCCTCTGTGATAATTCCGTCTGTTCCATAGAGTTCTTCCAGAGATTTCCGGTTCTCCCCTTTCCAGGTGTCATACCGGGTAGAATCTTGACTGATATACCAGTTATCGCCATCCCCTGACATACATCTTCCTATTACTGCTGTAGAATAGTCGATAACCACTGCCCCATCCTCCCGGATGTAGAAGTTATCCAGTGCCTGCTCCTTTGTCAGCTGGAAGGGTGCAAACAGGTAAGAGATCACAAATGCCGCAAGGGTCAGCAGGGTCAAAACCGCAGCACCGGCGCTGAGTACCCGGCGGCGAAGGATTCCCTTTCTTACCTTGTCAAGGGGTGCTTTGTCCACCTCCACCGGCACTTTTTCCGGCTTTTTCAGGGCTGCCAGTTCCATAGTACAGGCATCGCACCGGCACAGGTGGTCGTCAACCAGGTTTCTGCTGTCCTCACTGACCATATCCTCTGCATACAGCGGAAGAAGATCCCGAATAATATTGCAGGATAGTTCCATATTCATTCCTCCATTTTCTCACGAATTTTCTGCCGCGCCCGGTGATAGGTCACGCAGGCCCAGTTTGCGGTTCGCCCGAACAATCCTCCGATGTCCTCGAAGGAGAGCTGGCCGAAGACCCGCAGAGAAAAGACTTCTTTATAGGGTTCCGGCAGACCGTGCAGTACCCGGTGGATGGCCATGGTCTGCTGCTTGTCTGCAATCTGCTCCTCCACCGTCTGCCGGGGGTCGGGAATCTGCAGTTCGTCAATGTCTTCCACCTGCTTCGTCTTTCTCAGATGGCTTAAGTAGGCGTTTCTTGCCATGGCGCAGAGCCAGGTTCGGATATCGCAGTCCCCCCGGAATTTGGGCAGGGCCTTCAGGGCCTGGAAAAAGACCTGTTCCGTCAGTTCCTCTGCCAGGTGCTCTTCACGGCAGATGGCCCGCAGGTATAATTCCACGTCCGAAAAGTATTGCCGGTATATGCGCTCAAATTCGGTCACGCTCTCACCTCCTCACCTATTAGACGCGTAAATGACGGAAATCTTACAGAGATTTCGTAAAAAATTGCAGGGCGGAGATATACCTCCGCCCTGCAAGTATTTTCATTCGGTTTACTGAATATCCAGCTTCACAGAATCTTCCTCCACACGGATGTGGATGGAAGAAATGGGATGCTCGAAGGAATCGATGATGGCTTCGGAAATGGGATCTTCCAGCTCCCTCTGGATGGTGCGGCGCAGGTTACGGGCGCCGTAGACCAGAGAGAAGGCCTTCTTCACCAGCAGCTGGCGAATGCTGTCGTCCCAGGTAAGGGCCAGGCCCCGGGCAGACAGGCTCTGCCGGAGTTCTTCCAGCATAATATCCGCAATGCCCAGGAAGTTTTCTTCCGTCAGGTGGTTGAAGGTAATGATCTCATCGACCCGGTTCAGGAATTCCGGCCGCAGGAACTCCCGCAGGGCCTTCATGGTCTTTTCCTTTACCATGTCGTTCTCCGTACGGCCAAAGCCCAGACCGCCCACACGGCCCTCGCTGCCTGCATTGGAGGTCATGACGATGACGGTGTTCTCAAAATTCACCACACGGCCCTGAGCATCGGTGATGCGGCCGTCATCCAGCACCTGCAGCAGCACATTCAGAACGTCCGGATGGGCCTTTTCAATCTCGTCAAAGAGGACAACGGAGTAAGGACGGCGGCGGATCTTCTCTGTCAGCTGTCCTGCCTCGTCATAGCCCACATAGCCGGGAGGAGAACCGATCAGCTTGGAAACGGTGTGCTTTTCCATATACTCGGACATATCCAGCCGGATCAGGGAATCCACACTGTCAAAGAGGTCATTTGCCAGCTGCTTGACCAGCTCCGTCTTGCCCACACCTGTGGGGCCTACGAAAATGAAGGAAACAGGCCGTTTCTTGGGAGAAATACCCACACGGCTGCGGCGGATAGCCCGGGAAACCGCGTCCACGGCCTCGTCCTGACCCACAATGTGCTTCTTCAGACGGGCGGACAGGCCCTTGATCTGCTCATATTCCTGAGCTTTGATCTTGGAGGCGGGAATCTTCGTCCACAGCTCGATGATCCGTGCCAGATTCTCCATGGTCACGGCGGGCCTGGGCATTTCTTCCAGATCCTCGATCTTCAGGGCCAGCTGCATCAGCTTGCTGCGGATGGTGGCAAGGCGCTCGTAGTTGGTATTCTCGGTGTCCTCGTTCAGCATCCGAAGCTCCAGCTCGTAATCATCCCGCTCCTTTTTCAGCTCTGCCAGCTGGGAAATCTCCTTGCACTGCAGATTCACATCGGAGCATGCTTCATCCAGCAGGTCGATGGCCTTATCCGGCAGGAACCGGTCGGTGATATACCGCTCAGACAGAATGACGCACTGATGGGCAATTTCCGGGGAAATTTCAACCCCATGGAACTCTGCGTAGGCCTTGGCGATGCCCTGCATGATCTGGCTGGCCTCGGCAATGGTGGGCTCAGCCACGGATACGGGCTGGAAGCGGCGCTCCAGGGCTGCATCCTTCTCGATATACTTGCGGTATTCAGCGAAGGTAGTAGCACCGATGACCTGGATCTCACCCCGGGACAGAGCGGGCTTCAGGATATTGGCGGCATTCATGGAGCCTTCAGCGTCGCCTGCACCCACCAGATTGTGGACTTCGTCAATGACCAGGATGATATTGCCGCACTCCTTGATCTCACCGATCAGGCTCTTCATACGGCTTTCAAACTGGCCCCGGAACTGGGTGCCTGCCACAAGGGCGGTCAGATCCAGCAGGAACACTTCCTTGTCCCGGAGCTTGTAGGGCACTTCCCCGGCGGCGATCCGCTGGGCAAGACCTTCTGCAATGGCAGTTTTGCCCACACCGGGCTCACCGATGAGACAGGGGTTGTTCTTCTGGCGGCGGTTCAGGATCTGGATGACACGCTCGGTCTCCACATCCCGGCCGATGACCTTATCCAGCTTACCGTCTCTGGCACGGCCGGTCAGATCCATGCAGTAGCTGTCCAGGAATTTGTGCTTCTTGTTTTTCTTCTTGCCCTTCCCCTCATCCTTGGGCTCCTCGTTCTTGGGCGGTCTGGGAGGCTGGGCGGGCATATTGGGACTGCCGCCGAAGAGCTGGTTCAGCAAAGGAAACGTTGCGGTCTGGCTGTCGATCTCATCATCGTCCGCATCATCGCTGTCATCCCGCTGACCGAACATATTGCTCATCTCGTCAGAGAGCAGATCCAGATCATCCTCGGAAATACCCATCTGGCGCACCGCCTGATCGATCTGGGGAATGCCCAGACTCCGGGCGCAGCGCAGGCAGTAGCCTTCGTTTAAGGTCGCACCGTTCTCCATCTTGGTGATGAAGACCACGGCGATATTTTTCTTACACTTGGTACACATTTTCGGTTGCAAAGAAATCACTCCTTTTGTCGCAGTATACCATATGAAAATAGAAAATGGGAAAACAAATTATGAACGAACAAAATACAAAGTCATTGCGAACCAGTCATCAGACTGGTGTAGCAATCCCCTGAGTGTTTGGGCTGGCATCATCAGCGAGGGAGATTGCCACGCCAGTGTGCGCACTGGCTCGCAATGACATTGTTGTCTATTCTGTGTATTATTCCGTCCAGTCGCTGCCGCATTCAAATTTGGCGATGCCGTCATCATACCACAGGTGGGTCATGTACAGCCCACCCGGGGGCACTGTGGGGCCCGCGGCGGTGCGGTTGCCGGATTCCAGGATCCTGCCGATCTCCTCTGGTTTGATCTTGCCCTCAGCGGCATAGACCACCGTTCCGGCCATGGCCCGGGCCATGTTATACAGGAAGCCGTTGGCGCAGACCTTTAAGGTGATCAGATTCCCCTGCCGCTCCACATTATAATAGTATACGGTGCGCACCGTGGACTTTACATCGGTGCCTACGCTGCGGACCGCCGCAAAGTCATGGGTGCCCACAAACTGGCTGGCGGCTTCCTGCATGATCTTCTCATCCAGGTGCTTGGGATAGAACCAGGCTCGGTTGACATAAAAAGGGTCTTTCAGCCGGGAATTGTAGATCTGATAGGTGTATTCCTTCCGGACGCAGGAGCCGATGGCATTGAAGTTTTCGTGGACTTCAAAGGCCTTGGTCACCACGATGTCGCAGGGCAGATGGGTATTCAGTGCGTAAGGCAGACGATCCACGGGGATGGTGGAGGTGGTACGGAAATTGGCCACATAGCACCGGGCGTGGACACCGGCATCGGTTCTGCCGCAGCCGGTGACGTGAACGGGATGCCGCACGATCATGGCTGCTGCCTTTTCCAGGGTCTCGGCAACGGTCGGCAGATTTTTCTGAACCTGCCAGCCGTGATAGTCTGTTCCAAGATATGTTAAAAACAGGGCAATATTTCGCATACTATCCTCACAGGCCGAAGCGTCCCAGCAGCATTACCGCTGCCACCATCACCGCGCCGATGCCGAAGGAAACAAAATCCTCCCGGTGGTAGCGCAGCAGCTTCATCTTGGTCCTGCCCTCGCCGCCCTGATAGCAGCGGCATTCCATGGCGGTGGCCAGCTCATCGGCACGGCGGAAGGCACTGATGAACAGGGGCACCAGAATGGGGATCAGCGCCCTGGCCCGTTCGATCAGGGAGCCATTCTCAAAATCGGCACCTCTTGCCTTCTGGGCGCACATGATCTTGTCCGTCTCCTCAATAAGGGTGGGGATGAAGCGCAGGGCGATGCACATCATCATGGACAGCTCATGCACCGGCACGCCTACCTTCTTCAGCGGGCCCATCAGCGCCTCCAGACCGTCCGTCAGGGCGATGGGAGAGGTGGTGTAGGTCAGAAGGAAGGTGCAGGTGATCAGCATCAGGATTCTTGCCATCATCATGGCAGCCCGGGACAGGCCGCCTGTATAAATCCGGATGATCCAGAAGTCGATCAGCAGCTCGCCCTCCTGGGTGAAGAACAGATTTAAGATACCCGTGAATACCAGGATCATCACCAGCGGCTTCATGCCCTTGAGAATGGACTTGGGCGGGATGGTGGAGATCTTGATAACAGTCAGCAGGAACGCCAGCATCGCTCCATAGGCGACCCAGCCGGAGGCCATAAACAGCGCCACAATGTAGACCACCAGCATGATCAGCTTCGTTCTGGGGTCAAGGCGGTGGATAATGGAATTTCCGGGGAAATACTGGCCCAGGGTGATGTCCTTAAGCATGGGCATTCCCTCCCTTGATTCTCTTGATTTCGGCAACGGCCTGATCGATGGTGTAGACATTTTCCACCGGAACGCCCAGCCTGCGCAGATGCAGGAACACCTGGGTCACCTGGGGGATGCTCAGGCCCATTTCCACCAGCTCCTCGGCATGGGTGAAGACCTCCGCAGGTGTGGCATCCATGGCAAGATGGGAGCCGTTCATAACCAGAAGCCGATCCGTCAGCCGGGCCACATCCTCCATGGAGTGAGAGACCATCATAATGGTGGCATTCTTAGCCTTGCGGTAGGCTTCGATATTGCCCAGGATCTCTGCACGGCCGATGGGGTCAAGACCGGCAGTGGGCTCGTCCAGGATCAGAACCTCCGGCTCCATGGCGATGACACCGGCAATGGCAACCCGGCGCTTCTGACCGCCGGACAGGTCGAAGGGAGAAACCTCCAGCTGCTTTTCCGTCAGGCCCACGAAGCCTGCGGCCTCCCGGACGCGGCGGTCGATCTCTTCGGGCTTCAGGCCCATGTTCTTCGGGCCGAAGGCAATGTCTTTATAAACCGTTTCTTCAAACAGCTGATACTCCGGATACTGGAACACCAGACCGACCCGGAACCGGGCCTGCCGGGTCAGCTTTTTGTCAGACCAGATATCCTGTCCGTCCAGCAGAACCGTGCCGGAGGTGGGCTTCAGCAGGCCGTTGAGCTGCTGCATCAGAGTGGACTTACCGGAGCCGGTATGGCCGATGATGCCGATGAACTCACCCCGGTTTACGGCGAAATTCACGTTATCCAGCGCCTGATGTTCAAAGGGCGTGCCGATACTGTAGATGTAATTTAAATTTTTAACTTCCAAAATAGGATTCAATGTAATTCCTCCCAGCGGATCAAACCTGCGCTTTCAGAGTTGACAGTTGACAGTGAACAGTTGACAGTTGTGGTATGTCCTGCGGACATGATTTTATATCACCCTGAAGGAGATCAAAACTGTCAATTGTCAACTTTCAACTGTCAACTAACCAATCGTGCAGTGTCTGTGCGCATTTTTCCGGGTCTAATTTATCCAGAGGAAGGTCAAAGCCTTCCTTATTCAGCTGCCAGCACAGCTCAACGCTTTCCGGTGCTGCCAGACCGATCCTGTGCAGCAGCTCCACCTGAGAGAAAACCTCCTCAGGCTCGCCGTCTGCTGCCACTTTGCCCTTGTGCAGAACCACCACACGGTCTGCCTTGGCGGCTTCATCCATATGATGGGTGATAAGCACCACGGTGATGCCCTTCTCCCTGTTCAGCCGTCCGATGGTCTCGATGACCTCACGGCGGCCTCTGGGGTCCAGCATGGCGGTGGGCTCGTCCAGAACAATGCACCTGGGCTCCATGGCGATGATGCCGGCGATGGCAATGCGCTGCTTCTGACCGCCGGACAGCAGATGGGGCGCGTGCTCCCGATAGTCATACATACCCACCTGCTTCAGGGCCTTGTTCACCCGATGGCGGATCTCCGGGCTGGAGATGCCCAGGTTTTCCGGGCCGAAGGCCACATCCTCCTCCACCACGTTGGCAACGATCTGGTTGTCCGGGTTCTGGAATACCATGCCCACGTTCCGGCGGACAGCCATGATCCGCTCCTCGTTGGCGGTGTCGATTCCGCAGACATAAACCTTGCCGCCGGTGGGCAGCAGGATGGAATTGAAATGCTTTGCCAGGGTGGATTTACCGCAGCCGTTGGTGCCCAGGATGGCGGTGAATGTGCCCTCCCGGATGGTCAGATTCATATCCTCGAAGACCACCACACCGGGCTGATCATCGAATCCGGGATAGGTGTAGGCCAGATGCTCTACAGAAATGATATCACTCATAGCGTCCCTCCTGTCAGGGTGTCCAGCGGCCGGTGGCGCCGCAGGGCAGCACCAGTCCGGACTGGCGCACGGGCAGACCCAGCTCACCGGCTTCGGTATGTCCGCCGTATTTGGCGCCGAAGACCACATCGGAGGCATAGGCCACCGCCGAGGGGGCAAGGCCCGTGGTATAGGAATTGATGATCACAAACAGCGGATCGTCGGACAGCACCTTCACCACCTCCTGCAGGAAGGGATAGAAGCTGGTCTCCATCTTCCAGATCTCGCCGCTGGGGCCCCGGCCGTAGCTGGGCGGGTCCATGATGATGCCGTCGTATTTTCTGCCCCGGCGGATCTCCCGCTGGATGAACTTGGCGCAGTCATCCACCATCCAGTGAATCGGACGGTCTGCAAGGCCGGAGGCCACGGCATTTTCCTTGGCCCAGGCCACCATGCCCTTGGAGGCATCCACGTGGAAGACCTCGGCACCGCCTGCGGCAGCAGCCAGTGTGGCACCGCCGGAATAGGCAAACAGGTTCAGCACCCGCACCGGGCGGCCGGCGCCGGCCACCTTTTCCCGGACAAAGTCCCAGTTTGCTGCCTGCTCCGGGAAGACGCCGGTGTGCTTGAAGTTCATGGGCTTGACGTTAAAGGTCAGATAATCTTTATATTTGATCTGCCAGCGCTCGGGCAGGTCGTGCTCTGTCCAGCGGCCGCCGCCGGTATTGGAGCGGATATAGCGGGCATCAAAGTTTTTCCACTGAGGTGCCTTTTTGGGGGTGTTCCAGATCACCTGGGGGTCGGGGCGCACCAGGATGTGCTTGCCCCAGCGTTCCAGACGCTCGCCGTTGGTGGCATCCAGAACCTCATAATCCTTCCATTCATCGGAAATCCAAAGCATTTGGTTCTCCTCCTTCTGTCGTTGCGTTGATCACCAGCCGCTGATATTGGGGCCGGAATCCTCGGGGGTAGGTGCGTCCGTCATGCCGCCATCGTCCGGGGTGTTCACATTGCCGTTGCTGAACTGGAATGCCTCCCAGGTCAGCTGGTTGTGGATGGGACAGACGATATAGGGGGTGCCGGCAGCATTGCCCGCAGCGCCGTTGAAGCCCTGCCAGCTGCCCTCGCCCATATAATAAACATAGTCGTTGATCAGATAGGTGTCCACCAGGCCCACGTTCCTGGCAGCCACGATCTCTGCCACCTCACCGGCATCCAGGCGCACCAGGCCCGCAACACCCACCTGGGCATCCGGGAACATGGTGCAGTATTCATTGGCAACGCCACGGCCCAGGTAGCAGTATTCCATCAGGGTGTGCTTGTCGCAGGTGCCCTGGGGCTCGTCACCGGGATAGACGTTGACGGAGACCACCCGGTTGATGCCTCTGGGATCATGGTAGCAGGCTTCGCTGGCCAGCTTGCCGGAATCCAGGCAGACGTTGACCGTGCGGAAAACGTTGCCGTTATACAGGGCATTGTTGGGCAGGCCCGTATGGATGGGCTGCATGACCTTGCGCCAGAGCACCGCTGCCGGGTTGGTGCCGATGTTGATCTGCTCGGGCTGGTCGTAGCCCACCCAGACGGCGGCGGTATAGTGGCTGGTATAGCCGCAGAACCAGCGGTCACGGTTGTTGGAGGTGGTGCCGGTCTTGCCTGCGATGGACTGGCCGCCGAAGAGGGCGGCGCCGCCGGTGCCGTGGTTGGCGGCATTGTACAGGCAGTAGTTCATATAGTTGACGCTCTTGTCGGAAAGGATCTTCCGGGAGTCCTGGGTATTGTCCACCACAAGAACGCCGTCGGAATTGTAGATCTTGGTATACAGCCGGGGTTCCCGCCAGGTGCCGTTGTTGGCAAAGGTGGCATAGGCGGCAGACATTTCCTGGACTGTGGAGCCCAGCGTCAGGGCGCCCAGGGCCAGCGGGGCCCGGCCCACGTCGGACTTCATCTCATAGTCGGTGGCGTAGCTTTCCACCAGGGAGTCCTGGCCGAAGTTGTATTTTGCGAAGCTGTAGCCGTATTCATGGCCGATGGCATCCAGGGTGCGCACGGAGATGGTATTGACGGAGGAGACGATGCCCTGGTAGACGGTGCGGGCATACTGGTACTGGCGGTTGTCGTTCTTGGGCCAGTGATTGCCGTCTGCATAGGTCACGGGCAGATCCTTAAAGACCGTGGCCGGGGTCACCTTGCCGGATTCAAAGGCAGGGGCATAGACGGAAATTGGCTTCTGGGAGGAGCCGGTCTGGAGCTTCGCCTGGGTGGCCCGGTTGTAGCCTAAGAAATCGGTCTTCTCACCCACGCCGCCGGACAGGGCCACCACGTCGCCGGTATCGTTGTCGATGACCACAATGGCGGACTGGAGCTGCTGCTGGCTGCGGGTCTCGGGGATGTTCTTCAGATCCTGATAGACCGCATCCACCTGCCGCTGGACGGACATGTCCAGGGTGGTATAAATATGATAGCCGCCCTTCTGAATCCGGTCCAGGTACACATTGCGGGCATTTTCGTCCATTTTCTCCCAGGTGTTGCCGTCCTGCTCCGCAAGATAGGAAGCAAAATCAATGATGACCGCGTCCACGAACCAGGTATAGATATACTGGGAGGCGCTGGTATTGACGGCAGTGAGACCGCCGCAGATGGGGCAGTACCAGGTCTCCCCTTCTCCGGTGAAGTTGGAGCGGGTGCCCGCATAGCCGCAGCCCTCATTTTCGCAGACAGTCCAGCGGTCTTCGTCGGCAATGCCTTCCTTGAAGACCATTTCCTGGGCCACGGCCTCCTGGTATTCCTCATCGGACAGGAAGCCCTGATTGCGCATCTCGGAGAGCACGTTCAGCTGGCGGTAGCGGTTTCGCTCGGCACCGCTGCGCTCCTGGCCCTTGTACATGTAGACGCTTTCGGAGTAAGGGTTGAAAATGGAGGGGTTGTTGGTAATGGAGATCAGGGCCGCACATTCGGCGGGAGTCAGGCTCTGCAGCTCCTTGCCGAAATATTCTGCCGCAGCGGACTTGACACCGTAGCAGCCCCGGCCCAGGTAGATCTCGTTCAGGTAATACTCCATGATCAGATCCTTGTCATACTGCCGCTCAAACAGCTGGGCCCGGAAAATCTCCATGACCTTACGCTGAACGGTGACGGACTTCTGATCGGTGTGGTTCTTGATGAACTGCTGGGTGATGGTGGAGCCGCCGAACTGCTCGTCGCCGCCGAAGAACATGTTCAGGCAGGCCTTGACCGTTGTGATCCAGTCCACGCCCTGATGCTCGTAGAAGCGCTTGTCCTCGATGGCCACAGCCGCGTCCACCATGGCCTGGGGAATTTCGTCCAGGGAAGCCCACTGGCGGTCTGTGGTGGTGTAGATCTGCTGCAGCTGCTGGATATCGCCGTTGCCGTCTACATAATATATAAAGGAGGTGCGCTCCAGGTCGTAGTCCTCCAGCGACCAGTCCGCAGCCTCGGTCAGGATGTCATCCTGCAGGTAATTGCCCAGGATGCCCACGAACACCGCGCCGCAGATCAGAACGATCAGCACCACCGTGGCCGCCGCACCGATGGCAATCTTGGCCGCAGACCAGGCAGCGGCAAGAAGGGTATAGCCCAGCTTCAGCAGCCAGTGGGGGTCCCACTGCTGCCGCTCCTTCCGGGCGCGTTTTTTGAAGAATTTTTCATCTGCCATAAAAGGGGTACCTCCAAAATACAGGCATCAAAGCCCATACTGCATGAAAATATTACACACCCGCAGGGGACGGTGTTCTCCACGTCCCGTATCCGGTGGGATTGGTAATGTGTCCATCTGCCCTCCGGACGGGGCGTCCGGGAGGCCGCCCCCTACGGAGTTTTACCGGAGAGGGGCCTTTGTCACAAGGACATAGCAATACGCGTACAATTATAGCATACCCAATTCCAAAACGAAAGACCCAATTTATAAATAAAGTTTAAATTCCGGGGAACACTGGTTGTAAAAGGAGGGGTGAAGGCATATGATACGAAAAAGAGCACTGGCACCTGTGCTGGCCCTGTATCTGATCCTGGGTTCCTGGCGGGGGTATGTTGCCCTGTTTGAGCCGGGGAAGACGGAGCCCAGGCAGATTTTTCCCAATCAGACCGCTTCCCTTCCCGCTGCCGATCAGGCTGCGCTGGAAGAAGGCATCATCGTCAGAAGCGACAGGCAGCTGCAGCAGCTGCTGGAGGATTTGCTGTCATAGAAAATCGAACCCACATTCTGTACAAAATTCCCTCTTGATTTTGCACGCTTCAGGTATTAGAATAGAGCCATGAAAGCCAAGACGGAGGAACACCATGGATCAATACGGTTCTGATTTCATCACCATTACAGACGATGAGGGCAAGGAATACGAGCTGGAAGTTCTGTCCACCCTGGAATATGACGGAAATACCTACCTGGCCGTGATCCCCGCTGCCGAATCTCTGGAAGAATTCCAGCTGGAGGTCAGCATCCTGAAGTCCATCGAAGAAGACGGCGAGCCCATCCTGTGCGCCATCGAGGACGAAGAGGAACTGCAGTGTGTGTATGATCTGATCATGGACTCCCTGTACGAAGAAGAAGACGAGTAAGTGGACAGTGGACAGTTGATAGTTGACAGTGATTGTGTTGCTTCGCAACTGTTTTAAATCATCCCGAAGGGATACCATAACTGTCAACTGTCAACTGTCAACTATACACTGTAAACGGATCAATTTTCCTGCTTGGTGCGTAGCGTGTCCTTTTGGACCCACATTTTTTAATCGGGAAGTTAGTTTCCTTTCCTGTTTGCAGACCTCCCGCCCCTGCTTTGACAGACGGCGGACGCTGGGAGCAGTAATGGTCTGGAGCGGCAACCCACCTGCCTTTTCGTGCAGGTCATAATCGGATGCGTTACGGCTAAAGCGGGTGCCCGGAGAACTTCGGTTCTCCGGGTTTTTATTTTGCCCCCGGGACGCAGGGACGGACGGGACACCGGGATTTGAATCGGTAAAAATTTTAAATATCCTGTGATTCCGTGCCAGTCCTCTTCGGGCAAATTAAATTCCGCCTCTGCCAGGCTGCAACAGCGAAAACCTGATGCATATAACTTCCAGGAATGCACCGCGCCAAAGCCTCCCTTGTGTAAAGGGAGGTGGGCCGCGAACAGCGGCTCGGAGGGATTGTGCGGTAAAATCTTACGAATTCGCGTTGGACTACGGCGAAAACGAAACAATGTACCGCAACAATCCCTCAGTCAGATCACGCTTGCAGCGGAATCTGACAGCTCCCTTTGCACAAGGGTAAGCGAAGCGCAGTCAGCGGAAGTGAATGACAGCCCGGTGGGCTTTCAGAGCCGCTGACCGGGCTGCCCGCAGGCAGCCTTAGGTGCTCCCGCACCACTGCGTTAAGTTTGAGATGTTACATACCGCTGTATGCACTGCATCGGAATCGGAAATACAGTTGTTTTGTAAGGTTTTGTCACGGTTGCATTCTTTTGTGCAACTTTCGCCCTTTCTGAGGGTAAGGGTAGAGGGAGGTATCCGCTTCCCCTTATCTTTTTACATAGGAGGAATTAACATGAATCAAACCGATATCCCCGTCTGGCTGGATGAGCGGGGCCATCTGAACGAGGTGGCCTTTGCCAAGGAGTATCTTTCCGTCATGGATATGATCTGTGTGGACGGAGCCTTCTTCACCACCGAGGGCCGGGTTGAGGATGAGAATCAGATGCGGTGCGCCATCTACCGGGCCTTGTCGGAGTACATCACCACAGGGCTTCCCCGGAAGGTGGAGCGGATCATGGATGTGCTGCGGATGGAGAGCTACCACGGAAGCCTGCCCCACAGCGAAGATGTGATCCATGTATCCAACGGCTCCGTGGTGCTGGGAATCTCCCCCCATCTGAAGCCCAGCTTCACCCGGGGAAAAGGCTACTGCCGCTACCGGATGCAGGTGGACTACAACGAGCAGGCCCCGGAGCCTGTCCGGTGGAAGCAGTTTTTGAACCAGCTCCTGGAGGAAACGGATATTCTGACCCTTCAGGAATACATGGGCTACTGCCTGGTTCCCACCACCCGGGCCCAGAAAATGCTGATCATCACAGGCCGGGGCGGCGAGGGAAAGAGCCGCATCGGCGTGGTGATGAAGGCGCTGCTTGGCTGCAACATGGGCGTGGGGTCTGTGGCCAAGCTGGAAAGCAGCCCCTTTGCAAGGGCAGACCTGCAGCATCTGCTGGTCATGGTGGACGATGATCTGAAGATGGAGGCCCTGAGCCAGACCAACAACATCAAATCCATCGTCACCGCAGAGATTCCCATGGATCTGGAGCGCAAGGGCGTCCAGAGCTATCAGGGGCTTCTTTACTGCCGCCTGATGGCCTTCGGCAACGGCACCCTCCAGGCCCTGCACGACCGCAGCTACGGTTTCTTCCGGCGGCAGATCATCCTCTCCGCCAAGCCCAGAGACCCCGACCGGGTGGATGACCCCTATCTTGCCGATGCCCTGAAAAAGGAGCTGGAGGGGATTTTCCTGTGGTGTCTGGAGGGGCTTGACCGGCTGCAGCGCAACCACTACCGCTTCACCCTCAGCTCCCAGGCCATCGCCAACATGGAAGCTTCCGTGACCGAGGGAAACAATGTGATCTCCTTTCTGGAATCCGACGGCTATTTCCGCCTGGAGCCGGAGGCCACCGCCTCCTCCCGGGCCCTGTATCAGGTCTACCGGGACTGGTGCGAGGACAATTCCTTCACCCCCCTGTCTTCCCGCAGCTTTCTGTGCAGCGTCAAGGATGCCGCCTGCGACTACGGCCTGACAGCCTCCCACCATATCCCCATCGGCAACGGCAAGCAGGCCCGGGGCTTCCGGGGAATCCGGCTGCTGTCCCGCTTTTAAATAAAAAAATGCAGCAGTCAAAATCCCCTGTCCTGTCCGTCCCTGCGTCCCGGCAGCAGCCAAAGGGACGTAAACTTTTTCAAAAGAATACCGAAAAACCGTTTTTTCCTCTTGAAACCTCCGGATAAATGGGTTATACTAACGGGGTCTATGCGCATTTATGCAAAAGAACACCGAGACTAACGAGAGGATATGATCACATGAGTGCATCCAGCAAGAAAAAGCTCCGCAAAGAGCAGGAAGCTGCCAAGATGACCGAAAAGCAGCTGGCCGCTCAGAAGGAAGCCAAGAAAGTAAACCTGTATACCGCCGCCTTCGTGGCCGTTATGGCCGTGATCCTGGTGGTCGCCATTGTGGTGGGTGTCAGCCAGACCATCACCAACACCGGCATCCGCGAGAAGAACACCGTTGCCATGACCATCGGTGAGGAGAAGCTCAGCAACGCACAGCTGAACTACTTCTTCATGGACGCCGTCAACAACTTCTATTCCAACTACGGCTCCTATGCCTCCATGTTCGGCCTGGACGTTACCCTGCCCCTGAACGAGCAGTTCGTGGACGAGGAATCCGGCCTGACCTGGGCTGACGATTTCCTGGCCTCCGCCAAGGACAGCGCTGTTTCCGTCTACGCCATGGCCGCCGAGGCTGAGGCTGCAGGCTACACCCTGCCCGAAAATACCCTGACCGAGCTGGAGAATCAGCTGTCCAGCCTGGATCTGTACGCCACCATGTACGGCTACGCCGACGGCGAGGCTTACCTGAAGGCCATCTACGGCAAGGGCGCCACCAAGGAGGGCTATCTGGAATACACCAAGCTGAACGCCCTGGCAAACAGCTATTATAACCACTATGCCGACTCCCTGACCTATGACGATGCCGCCATCCGGGAGGCTGAGGCAGAGAACTTCAACGCCTATTCCTCCTTCACCTTCAACTCCTACTATCTGTCCACCTCCCGCTTCCAGGAGGGCGGCACCACCGGTGAAGACGGCGTGACCACCTACTCCGACGAGGAGAAGGCCGCTGCCGCCGAAGCCTGCAAGGCTGCCTTCGAGGAGCTGCTGGCGCAGCAGATCACCTCCGTTGAGACCCTGGATGCTGCCATCGCTGCCATGCCCGTCAACGCCGAAACCTCCGCTTCCTCCACCGCCTACACCGATACCAAGTATGCCAACGTCAACAGCAGCTATGCGCAGTGGCTGACCAGCGAGGAGCGCAAGGAAGGCGACGTGGCCATCTTCCCCAACGAGACCACCTCCACCGATGAGGACGGCAACGAAACCACCACCCTCAACGGCTACTACATCATCTACTACATCAGCTCCAATGACAATGCCTTCGCTCTGAAGGATGCCCGTCACATTCTGGTCTCCTTCCAGGGCGGCACCACCGACGAGACCACCGGCCAGACCACCTACTCCGACGAGGAGAAGGCCGCTGCCAAGGAAACCGCTGAGCAGCTGCTGGCTGACTGGAAGGCCGGCGAGGCCACCGAGGAGAGCTTCGCAGCTCTGGCCAACGAGAAGTCCGATGACGGCGACGGCACCACCGGCGGCCTGTACGAAAACATCTACCCCGGCCAGATGGTCACCAATTTCAACGACTGGTGCTACGATGAGGCCCGCAAGGCCGGCGACACCGGCATTGTGGAGACCGAGTACGGCTACCACGTCATGTACTTCGTCGGCGACGGCAGCCTGACCTACCGCGACTACCAGATCACCGAGGAGCTGCGCACCGAGGCTGTCAACACCTGGTATGACGAAGTCATCAACGGCGCTGCACTGACCGACGGCGAGATCAAGTACCTGTCCATGGATCTGGTTCTGAGCCCCGCTGCTTAATTCCCTGCCGCAACAATGAGAACCTGCCTTCGGGCAGGTTCTTTTTTCAGCTTATCCGGAAAAGTAAACCAAACGCAGCAGTTTACCAATTTCCACTGCACCCAAAGCCTCATCTCCGCGCCAAGAGCCGCTTTCAGCGGTTGCGCTCCGAAACGCGCCTGCGGGCGCAGCCTTGTGTAAAGGGAGGTGGCTCGCCGTAAGGCGAGACGGAGGGATTGTGCGGTAAATGCTGCGTATTTGCATTGGTTTTCGGCGAGATTGCAACCTGTTTCCGGGACAATCCCCCAGTCACGCTTTTCGCGTGACAGCCCCCTTTACACAAGGGGGCCTTTGGATGCTGTGCAAATCAGGAAACTTCTACATTCGAATCTACTTTTTCGGCAGGTTCTTTTTTTGCATATTTTTCCGCCAAACCGGACATACTGCTCCCGGAGGGATCGTATGAAGCGCACAAAGTACCTTGGCTTTCTCCTGGCAGGTCTTGGGGCGGGACTTGTGACAGGGCTGTTCGGTGCAGGGGGCGGCATGGTGCTGGTTCCCCTGCTGACCGCTCTAACAGACCTGGAGGAAACCTCCGTTTTTCCCTCCTCTGTGGCCATTATCCTGCCCATCTGCCTGATCTGCCTGATTCCGCCCCTGATGGAAGGAACCCTGGATTTCGGCACTGCCCTGCCCTATCTGCCCGGCAGCGCGGCAGGCGGCTTCCTGGCTGCCAAATGGGGCAGAAAAATCCCGGTGAAATGGCTTCACCGGGGACTTGGACTTCTGATTCTATGGGGAGGTTTGCGGTATTTATGGTAGATTCCTGGCCCGTGGCAGTGACCGTTGCCACCATACTGGGCTTTCTCTCGGGGCTGGGCATCGGCGGCGGCAGTCTGCTGATCCTGTGGCTGACCATGGTGCTGGGGCTTCCCCACCGGATCGCCCGCGGGATCAATCTGCTGTTCTTTCTGCCCGCAGCGGTCATCGCCTCTTTGCTGCACCGGAAGACGGGAGCCGTCGTGCCCCGCAGAATTCTTCCCGCCATAGCCGCCGGCTGCACCGCCGCCCTTCTGGGAACCGCTATATCCTCAGCGCTCAATGCACAGCTGCTGCAAAAGCTCTTCGGCGGTCTTCTGCTCCTTACCGGAATCCGGGAGCTGTGCTACAAGCCAAAGGCGTAGCTTACCGCTTCCGGAACGCCAGATACCCCTCCAGGATCAGGGATGCGGCCACCGCATCCACGGTATCCTTGCGTTTTTTGCCGTGGTAGTTGTGCTGGGAGAGGATGTTATGGGCTTCCACAGTGGTTCTGCGCTCGTCCCACATGGTCACAGGCAGGCCGGTCGCCTCTTGTAACTTCTGCGCAAATTCCCGGCACAGCTCCGCCCTGGGGCCCTCGGTGCCGTTCATATTCTTGGGAAGACCCACCACGATCTCCCCTACGGAATTGTCCTTTGCCAGCTTTACGATATCTGCCAGCGCCTTCTGCGCATTCCGGCTGGGCACCACGCAGGTAGAGCCCACGATGGAGCACAGCAAATCCGAAATGGCAACGCCTGTCCGGGCATCGCCGTAGTCAATTCCCATGATCTTATACATAGATTTCCTCCTGTCCGGGCAGATGTCTGTGCAGAAACCAACACAAAACTTTCAACTGTCAACTGCCCACTGTGAACTGTGTTTTCCCTCCTATCATACAACAAATTCCCCAAAAATCAATGAAAATAATTGTTGACTTTCACTCCCCCCTGTGATAGAATGATTTCACCTGTGAAAAAGGGCTTTTTTTGTGCGCTTTTTCAGCCCCGGAGCGGGAAAATGTAGTGCCCGCTTCCTAAATTCTTTTTTCATTAGCCGGGGTGATACAGGGAGGCAATTTTTAAGGAGGTGCCGTAATGCGCGTTAAAGTCACTTTGAGATGCTCTGAGTGCAAGCAGAGAAACTACAATACCATGAAGAACAAGAAGAACGACCCCGACCGTCTCGAAATGAAGAAGTACTGCAGATTCTGCAGAAAGCACACCACTCACAACGAGACCAAGTAAGGAGGCTCGCAATTCATGGCTGAAGTCAAAAAGGAAAACTGGTTCAAGAGAACCTGGGTCAAGACCTGTAAGTACTTCCGTGAGCTGCGCAGCGAGCTGAAGAAGGTCGTTTGGCCCACCCGCCAGCAGGTTCTGAAGAACACTGCCATCGTCATCGGCTGCGTTATCGGCGTCGGTGTGTTCATCTGGCTGTTCGACTTCGTTGCCCAGATCGGTATTGACGCTCTGATCAGCGTCTTCCACTAAGGTACACGGCAATGGCAGAAACTGCAAAGTGGTATGTAGTGCATACCTACTCCGGTTATGAAAACACGGTAAAGGCTACCATCGAAAAAACCGTTGAGTCCCGTCAGCTCCACGACGTGATCCTGTCCGTTTCCATTCCTCTGGAAACCGTCACCGAGATCACCGAGTCCGGCGCTACCAAGACCTATGACCGCAAGGTCTATCCCGGCTATGTGCTGGTAAAGATGGTTTACAGCGATGATACCTGGCATGTTATCCGGAATATCCGCGGCGTCACCGGCTTCGTCGGTACGTCCAGCAATGATCCCACCCCCCTGACGGAAGAGGAAGTCTACGCCATGGGTGTGGAAAAGAAGGAGATCATCGTCAACTATACCGTCGGCGATACCGTCCGCATCCTGGACGGCCCTCTGAGCTCCTTCACCGGCACCGTCGAGCGCGTCGATGTCGACAACAACGTGGTCAACGTCATCGTTTCCATGTTTGGCCGCGAGACCTCCGTCGAGTTTGAGCTCGACATGATCGAGGTCGTTTCCCAGTAAACGCATCGGACCGATTTTTCGGTCGGAACGTGGGAGGGGTTTTTCAGACCCCGCAAAAATGCGTAAAGCGCATCATTACCACATCTTATTCAGGAGGTGCTTATTATGGCACAGAAAGTCACTGGCATTATCAAACTGCAGATCAACGCCGCTAAGGCAACTGCTTCTCCCCCTGTCGGCCCCGCTCTGGGTCAGCACGGCGTTAACATCGCTGCTTTCATCAAGGAGTTCAACGCCCGTACCAAGGACATGGAGGGTTACAAGATCCCCGTCGTCATCACTGTTTACGCTGACCGCAGCTTCACCTTCATCACCAAGACTCCTCCTACCCCCCTGCTGGTCATGAAGGCCATCGGTGCTCAGAAGGGTTCCGGTGTTCCCAACAAGCAGAAGGTTGGCACCATCACCAAGGCTCAGGTCTCCGAGATCGCCAAGACCAAGATGCCCGACCTGAACTGCGCTACCCTGGAGGCCGCTGAGTCTCAGGTTGCCGGTACCTGCCGCTCCA
Source organism: Oscillospiraceae bacterium (assembly GCA_017398105.1). The sequence goes on from JAFQHF010000025.1 coordinate 113,897, forward strand.
TGGGCATTACCGTCGTCGACTAATTTTTAGGGCGCATCTACAAAATCGATTGTTTCATCCGGCAATCAGGCCGGAAATGTGGGAGGATTTTTCCGCATCACCACTATATAGGAGGAAATTACATTGTTTAGAGGCAAAAAGTATCAGGAGAGCGCCAAGCTGATTGACCGCTCTGTTCAGTATGATCCCAACGAAGCCCTGGATCTGGTTGTGAAGGGCGCTTCCGCTAAGTTCGACGAAACCGTCGAGCTGCACATCAAGCTGGGTGTTGACTCCCGTCACGCTGACCAGCAGGTTCGTGGCGCTGTCGTTCTGCCCAACGGCACCGGCAAGACCCGCCGTGTTCTGGTCTTCACCAAGGACGCCAAGGTCGAGGACGCCAAGGCTGCAGGCGCTGACTACGTCGGCGGCATGGATCTGGTCGAGAAGATCACCAAGGAGAACTGGTTCGAGTTCGACGTGGTCGTCGCTTCTCCCGACATGATGGGTATCGTTGGCCGTCTGGGTAAGGTTCTGGGCCCCAAGGGTCTGATGCCCTCCCCCAAGGCTGGCACCGTCACCCCCAACGTTGGCGCTGCCGTCAAGGAGATCAAGGCCGGTAAGGTCGAGTATCGTCTGGACAAGACCAACATCATCCACTGCCCCATCGGCAAGGTGTCCTTCGGCACCGAGAAGCTGGCTGAAAACATGGACACCCTGGTCCGTGCTGTCGTGAAGGCTAAGCCCGCTGCTGCAAAGGGTCAGTATATCCGCTCCTGCACCGTCGCTTCCACCATGGGCCCCGGTGTCAAGGTCAGCACTGCCAAGTATATCTAATCAGATATCACCATTCACCCACAGGCTCCGGCCTGTGGGTGTTTTGTTTTTTCGACTTGTGCCTGTAGGCGGGGATCTGCCTCCACCTACATTATAATATACGTACCTGTCAGAATCATCGCCTTGAATCCTTTTCTTAAGAATTTCTTTCCGTCATTGACTTCTCCCCTGTTTTCTGCGATAATCCATCTACCAGGAGGGAGAAACTATGACCAGAAAAGAAACCCGTATTTTTATCATCATCTGCCTGCTGCTTGCAGTTCTGGCCGGTGTACTCATCACCCGCTACTACTTTCAGATGAAGCAGTGGAAAATCGAAAACAGCCCTGACCCGTCCGAAGTGGCCCAGGCCATGACCGGAGAGGAGCTGACCGCCGGATACCGGGCTGTCACCACCGAGTCCCTGGTCTCCCAAACCCAAAACGGCAGTCAAACCGTCCTTTCCAGAACCTTTACCCACAAGATCTACGGCCCGGACGGCGCATATCTTGCCACATTGCAGTCCAATGTCATCGCAAATCTTACCGATGCAGAGCCTTCCGTCACCTCCGTCAGTGCAAAGCTCTCCGATGAACAGCGCGACGGTCTGACCCTCTCCGAGCACGTTTCCGGCGATACCGGCACCGTGGTGCTGTATTTAAACCAGATTTCCGCCTGCCATTTCCAGTACCGCGTGGATGCAGAGGGAACCATTGCATTTGTGTGACACATCAAAACGCCCGGAGAAATTCCGGGCGTTTCTTATTCCGTTTTCAGCTGAGATTGCCGTTGGCGTCGCAAGTGATGGTCAAGCTGACAGGAACTTTTGTTACAGATGTTCCACCCACGCTTTTACCTACAGTAGCGCTACCTGTTGCTTTATTACCACTTCTCCCAGAAGTTTTGTAAACTGTATACCACGATGAATCAAGGATCGTCACGTCAATAGCTGTTGATGTGCAGGTAGCGCTTGAACCAGTATAGGAAAAATTACCCGTCAAGGTTACTTTCCAAAGCGCAGTACCGCTGCTGTTATTATAAGTAGTTGTCTTACTTCCTGAAACACTACCGGATACACGAGAACTTTTTGCAATGAGTTCCACAGTCATATAACTGCCATCTTCGAAATAAACCGTTTCCACTTGTTTTTCTTCTGCAACTGCACGAACTGGAATTATGCTGAGAACCAATACCAATACCAAGATACCTACAAATATCCGTTTCATTTTATTCTGCTCCTTCATCATTTTCCGTTCTGTCAATAACTACAACTTCCTCAACAACCATATACCCGTTTACATCTTTCCTGTGATCGTAATACATCATTACGATCATCGTGAGCCAGGAAGTCAGCATAACCGATACCACCGCCAAAATAATCGTGATCACCTTACAATTCAATTGCAGCAAGTCCAACAAATCTTCGGTCTCGAATTCTTCTGTATAGGACAGTGCAATCTGACGCGGATTTCCGAATCTTGCCTTGATCTGTCGGTAGCTTGCATCCGGATTTTCAGAAAGATAATCCCGGATGCAGGCCTTCATTCCTTCCAGAATTTTCCGTTTCTGTTTCCGTCTTCCCGGAAGCTCCCAGCTGACCTGCCTCAGATACCACCAAGCCTGAATCCGGCTCCACATGGGCATCGCCTCCCTTCACGATCCGGATTACGCCCATAGTGGTTTCCTCATATTCCCGGAGTAATTCCGCCAGCCGCTGCTGCCCTGCCGGTTCCAGATGGTAATAAACCCGGGTCATCCGCTTGCCCACCTGCACCCGCCTGTCAGAGATCAAGCCCTGATCCACCAGCTTGTACAGCACCGGGTAGAGAGAGCCCTCCTGGGTCACAATCCGTCCCCCGCTCTGCTTCTCCGTCTCCTGCACCAGCTGATAGCCGTACATATCCTCCCGCTGCAAAAGCCCTAAAATCACCAGAGACATAACGCCCCGGCGAAAGCTGCTCTGGCTGTTATCTGTTGCCATATTATCAACCCCTTTCTTCTTAATTATTTTATAGCACAGTTTATTTTGTCTTGCAATACTTTTGTTATAAATATATTTCTTGACATTTGGTATTATTTGTGCAATGATAATAACAACTTAGTCGAAAGAGGTGAGTCCAATGGGCTGAGAACATGTTTCTTCCCACACAAAAATGATAAAGGAGAGTTTACATGAAAAGAATTATTTCTATGGTATTATCAGTGGTGATTCTATTCTCTATTCTACCTGAAGCCAAAGCAGTTAGCGCCGAATCCGAGAACATCTCTTACATTTCTCAAGAAGAATATATTCAGAATTATGCGGATTCGCATAATATTACATATGCAGAAGCGGAGGCTCTCGACAGAGCTGATAACGCCAGAATTTGGAATGATTACCATATCCGTAATAATCTTCCACTGCCCAGAACTGTCATTTACAACAGTTACAACAATCAGGCTGATGCCAAAATATGGTATGTAAAAGTTGAGCACGAAACCAACACTACCCCCAGCGTAACTTTTGGTGCACAGGGAAAAATTATCGAAGACGCACACACTAAGACTTTTGTTCCCGGATCCTTCACTGCCTCAGCAGATAATAAATATGTATTCACCCTTAGTGAATTGTTCCTGTTGGATACCGTCTCCCTATCTATCGATGACAGTTCATACTATAATGTGTACTTAAGTTTAGTATGTACCGCAAAAATCGCTGTAAATCACGCTCTTCAGATTGGCGGACAGGCATATTGGGGTAGTTTAGGGTACGATGTCAGCGGAACTACATACTATACAAGAAGAATTGATGGTTTTCTTAATCAAACTTTGTAATGCATATAAAGCTGACACCCAAAAAACTGTTTTTGTTACTTTTAATATTAGGAGTATTGGTATTCTACAGCAATAATAAAACAGGAATATCATCTGTATTCCCAATAATACAAATTCAGGAATTATCAAAAATCCGCTATGATGATGCGTTATATCTTTACCAGCAAAATCCCATACACAATGGCATAAAGAGAGCAAAGACCTCACCTGAAGGTAACAGTTTGCACTATTATATGGTGAGTATCATAGATGAAGGGTACCGTGATACGCTACCTATTATGGAAGAAATATTTTTTGTAACTGACAAACATTATGAAGTCATTAAGAATAGCTGTTTTATTGTTGCTGAGGAAAAGGATCTTACCTCCTTGCAGCTCAAATACCTAAATTCAATCGTGTCGGCAACAAACTTCGATGTCAATACGAACGAAGTCCTTCTTACACTAAGAGTAAACACTGTTTACAATCGTTTCGGCTCCCATGACTTCGACTATCATGTTTGTGTTGTCGTTGACCTCGCAAACTTAAGTATCATTTCATATACACATATACCTTGATAAAGAGATGGGTCCGATGAGCTGAGAACATGTTTCTTCCCATACAAAAATATAAAGGAGAATACATATGAAGAAATTGTTATCTACCGTCCTGGCTATGATGATGCTACTGACCATGCTGCCTGTCGGTGCATCTGCCGTTGAGGTAGATGCACCTGTTGCAGAGCCCGCAAGCGTTCAGCCCAGATTGAATTTGCAGGATACATATCAGCTGGGAAACGCATGGACTAACATAAAAGTTGAGTCCAATTGGTTAACTGCCACCTTAACTGTGGTGAATATGGCAACCAGTTCCCACGCTGTGATGATCCGAATTGTCGATAACGACTATAAGATAATCAAAGAAGCTGTGAGTATTGAGCCCGGAAAATCTGAAAAATTCTATTCCATTCCCTTTGGCGGATATATTATTCAGGGCAAATCAAAGGATGATGCTGTTCATACATACGAATTACATTGCTACGATTAACTCTTATCCTTTATTACATGGAACCGCCGCCTGGCGGTTCCATGTAACTTTATCTTGACAGCACAGAAACTCATAAGATATTATAGCAAGAAAATCCTAAGCAAAGGAAACCATATTGTTTATGTATACCGCTATCGCAAGCCGCAGTAACACAAAACTTTCCCGTATTCAATGCCTCTCCGGCAATCAGCTTAAAATGATTGCCGTAATCTGCATGCTGATCGATCATGTTACCAAGGTTTTCTTTCGCTCCATAGCATCGAAAATCATCACCCCCATACTGGATGCCGGACAAATGACTGCGGAGCAGTTAACAAATATTTATGATTTTTATGATTTTCTGTGTAGTATTGGCGCTATAGCGTTTCCTGTTTTTGCCTTTATGCTTGCTGAGGGGTTTCAACACACCAGAAATAAGAAGCACTATTTGCTGCGCCTTGCAGCATTTGCACTGCTAACGGAATTTCCTTTTGATGCCACCTTCTTCGGTCGATACAGTGAAGGAACCCCAGGCTGGCCTTGGTATTGGTATCACCAAAATGTATTCTTTACCTATCTGCAAGCGCTATACGCTCTGTGGATGATAGAGTGGCTCAGCAAAATCAAGTTCAAGCCTCTGGCCTTTCTCCTGCGGGGTATCACTGTTGCAAGCGTTTGCTATATTGCGCATTTTGTCATTTATGGGGATTATCGCGGATTCGGCGTTTTTCTGATCGTCGTTGCTTATGCTCTTCGAAAAAATCGATTGCTCCAGGCTGCGGGGATGCTGCTGGCAACAATCATCGCCGGTGACGGTCTGTCATCTTCGTTCCTGATTTCCCTCATTCTGATTCTGCTGTATAACGGTAAACGCGGTCAAAAGGATTTGAAACTGTTTTTTTATAGTTTCTATCCAATCCATATCGCAATCATTGGCTTCCTGGATTGGCTGATTTTTGTAATATTGGGAAACCCATGACTTTATAAAATGCGTCACCCCTGCTTTGCAACATTTAAGCTTTTCTTAACCCCATTGCACTACCAATTACATTATGTTATAATTACTATAATATCAATCAGAAAGGTGGACTCTATATGTACCCTTGTAAAAAGAACATCCTCCTCCCCCTGATCCTTTTGTGTTTCCTCCTTTCTGCCTGTTCATCTAATATATCTACTCCCAGCACAATCCCACCTACCGAATCCCTCCCCACCGAAACGGTTCCAGAATCCCTCCCTTTTGAATTCCCCCTTCCTCCCGAATACACAGCCCAGTACAAATCAGATAACGAGATTTCGATTGTTCTGGACAATCAGATTATTGGCGGTATTATCCGCACCGGCTTCAGTTCGGACTGTGCAACGGAAGCAAAATCCGAAGAAAGGCGTATCTACTTAACATCCCTGTATTCGCGGCCAGTGCGAGAGGAGTATTTCACAATGCTTTGGGATAATCATGCCTATGTTTCCATGAGTTTTGAAAATGTCGAAACAGGAGAAACTTGGGCAGAATCCCACTGCCTGTTTGCCATAGGAGATATCAGCTTCGACATTTGGGTTGATGACGCACTGATTGATACCGAGCAGAGAGGCATCCTGGTTGACTATGTTGTAAATACGCATACTCAAAGGATATCTCAAAATAGTATTCAGCAACACCTGACCATTTCCGCAACCAAAGAAACAGAACCCGGCTTCTATATCCATATTCCTTCCGAGGAATTGGGTGGTAACTATTCCGAAGATCTCGTTTACTTTGGCTTCTCCAACGTGCAAATTGATCTCAACGGCACACTGCATCCGTTGGAAACCGCCATCCGTGATGGCTTGATTTCCATGGAAGAAATCTTTGCCCATGCGCGCATAGATGCCAGAAACGGCTTCTGTCAAGAAACCTCTGAAACCAATCACGGGCTGACCCATTTTACATACCAATACCCTGATACAGAATTTAAACTCCGTTTGACCTATGATATCTACGAAACCCCGGACGGACAAAGCCATCTGATCAATGAGTTTCTTCTTCTCGATACCAACGCCAGTTCTACCGACAACTACCATAACGAAGAAACCGGAATGCTTCTGGACTTCGAGAACTGGGGCCTTGATTTTGAAATTATCTCCACCTCTCCAAACGGTATCACCCTGCGCTGCACCCAATCCGGCGGTCAGCAGTTGGGTATGTTGTATCCGGAATCCTATACGCTATCCCGCGTTATTCAACAAAATGAACAGGATACCTTATCCTATCTTACCAGAGTCCGTCTGGAATCCACAGCACCGATCTCATCAAACGATTCCTCCCAAATAACCATTGACTGGCCGGAAGAAATCAGCGAACTGGCCCCCGGCCGCTACTCCATGTGCTTATACATCAAAGATGTATACGATATATCCGCGGTTCATCCTCTGATGGAAAATTTTCACGACATCCAAGGTTACTGGATCACGTTTGATATTCCCTAAGAATCCTACTTTGGGAGGGGCACTGCCCCTCTCGAATGTCTTTACGGTTTCCTTAATCACATTGCATCATCAAATTTCTATCTCCTGCACCAGCTGAGTACATATTCTCCCACTGCAGAGATCCCAGAATCACCAGGGACATTACCCCCGGCGAAAGCTGCTCTGGTTGCTGTCTGCTGCCATGTTCTTCAACCCCTTTCTTCATAATTATTATATAAGACAGTTTATTTTGTATCGCATTACTTTTGTTATAAATATATTTCTTGACAATTGGTATTATTTGTGCAATTATTATAGTAACTTAGTCGAAAGAGGTGAGTCCGATGGGTTGAGAATATGTTTCTACCCATCCAAAACATGATAAAGGAGAATACATATGAAGAAATTGTTATCTGCCATCCTGGCTATGATAATGCTGCTGACCATGCTTCCCATCGGTACATCTGCCGCTGAAACCGGTAATTCTGAACGGGATGAACTGATTGCTTTGGCTTGTGAGGTTTTTCCGGAGTATGCCGAAAAAATTCACGGAGACGGATTATCGACCAGCGGAAATACTTCCAGAACTATTTCCGCCCCTGAATTGATTAAGGAAGAGACCCGCTGTATTTCTGATTCAAATAAAATTACCTATTCTGAATTTTCCGATGGTTCTGTTTATATCACGAATTCTAACCTCAACCTGTGGTATATGACCGATAACAGTGTTTCTGACAACAGTACAACTACTGTTTATACCGGACATATTGCTATTACATGTAATTTCAACGGCGATGCTTATATCTGTATTAAAAATCTGAAATTCGCACTTGTTAACGGTGGAAATGATTACATTATAAGCGGCGGCTACATCGATGCACGTTATGAGCTTACATACTTTAGTGGGCCCCATACCATCCGCAGCACTGAAATAAATTCCAGTCAACCCGCAAAAATTTATTACGATCTGCACATTAACGATCCCGCCGATGGTGATAGTGATCCATTTAATGTATATTTCAGCGTAGGTAATAATACATACTCTACCAGCTATATTGCTACTTAGTTTAAAACGAATCATTCCACACTTTCAAAAGGATCGGTAATTTATTAAAATGAATAACTACAAGCGCATTCAAATCAGTCTGTTATTTTCTCTTACATTCTGCTCCATGTTACTATGCAGCTGTTCCGTCCAAACAAACGATACTCCCCAAGATAGTACGAACCGAAAGCTTACAATCTCTGCCGTTGCGGACAGTTCTGCTGGCTTCACGACAATTGCTCCTGAAAGCCTTGGCGGAAATTTTGAGGAGGATATCGTCTACTTAAATTTAACAGACGTAACGGTTACCGTTGCCGAGACTGCTTATCCTCTGGAAGAAGCTATCCGTGATGGTCACATTACAGTTGAAGAGATCTTTGCTTATGCCCGAATCGATGCAAGAAATGGTATTTGCAAGGAATCTCACACAACCCGCAATGGTTTAACCGTTTTTACATACGCCTATCCGGAATTTGATCTAAGCCTGACCTACGATGTTTATGAAACACCGGACGGAAAGCAGCATCTCATTAACGACATGGGAATATATAACAGCTACGGCGCCAATGTTGTTACCATCTATGAAGATGAGGAAACCGGAGAGAGAATCGATCGGGAAAACTGGGGGCTAACTTTTACCGTTACCGATGCGAACGCAGATTGTGTTACATTGGAATGCACTCAAACCGGCGGACAGCACATCGGCGACCTGAGAATTTACTCATTCGTAGTTTATCGGGACGGAGAAAAGTACAGCATCCCAGACCAAAATGGGGAATATCGGGGCGCAAATGTCCTCCCCGAAATCCTGATCCCAAATGAAACCACTTCCACGGTCACACTAAATTGGCAGAAGGAATTGGGTTCTTTATCCCCAGGCAGCTATCGGATATTTATAAATATCCATGATATCTATGACATAACTCAAGTTCATCCCCTTATGAAAGACTTTCAGGATGTCCAACAATACAGAGTAGAGTTTACCATTTCCTGATAAATCCCACTCAGGGTAGGGGCACTGCCCCTACCCTGCATTTTTCTAAATATTTTTCAAAAATAATACTTGACAAACTGCGCATCTCATGATAGTATATGGGAGTTGCCAAAGACAGCAGGTGTCACTAAGACATAAATCCTGCCGAGGTGCGCCTATCTGATTTACGATTGTTTGCGTGTCTTTCTGTCTTCTGGCAGGAAGACACTTTTTTATTTTCGGAGGTGAAAATTATGCCCAACGCAAAGGTTCTTGAGAGCAAGAAGGCAGTTGTCGAAGCCCTGTCCGGCAAGATCAAGGAATCTACTTCCATCGTCTTCGTCGATTACAAGGGTATCACTGTTGCTCAGGATACCGAGCTGCGTAAGCAGTTCCGCGAGGCCGGCGTCGAGTACTCCGTTGTTAAGAACACCCTGACCAATTTCGCTACTAAGAATTGTGGCTACGATTTCTCTGAGGTTCTGAACGGCACTACCGCTATGGCTTCCACCACC
>JAFQHF010000186.1 GCA_017398105.1 Oscillospiraceae bacterium
ACAGCAGGCGCAGATCGAGGAGCTGAAGCGCAAGCTGGAGCACATGAACGAGGTCTTTGCCAACGCCCAGCGTGCTCGATTTGGTCAGTCCAGCGAGAAGGCTGCCTATGTCCTGGGTGCAGACCAGATCAGCCTGTTCAACGAGGCGGAAAAGGAGCAGGACCACAAGGCAGAGGAACCCACCGGGGAGACCTTCACCGTCAAGGCCCATGCCCGGAAGAAGAAGCGCACCCTGGAGGAGATGACTGCTAAGCTCGCCGAGGAGGAGATCCTTCTGGAGCTGCCGGAGGACCAGCGGATCTGCGGCAAATGCGGCGGTATGTTCCGGCCCATAGGCAAGAAATTTGTCCGTCACGAGCTGCAGATCATCCCCCGGCAGGTGAAGCTGCTGGCCTACTACACCGTGACCTATGCCTGTGACCACTGCGAAAAGGACACCGGCTTTGCTCACATTGCCAATGTGAAGCCTCCGGTGCCCCTCATGAAGCACAGCCTGGCATCTCCTTCCTCCGTGGCAGACATTATGGCGAAGAAATATGCCGACGGCCTGCCTCTGGCCCGTCAGGAGAAGATCTGGGCCAGAGAGGGCGTGGAGCTGAGCCGTGCCACCATGGCCAACTGGGTGATCCAGTGCGCTCAAAGCTGGCTGAAGCCCCTGTACAGACATATGAAGCAGCGGCTGCTGGAACAGGAAGTGATCCACGCCGATGAAACGGTGATCCAGGTGCTGAAGGAAGACGGCAAGCCTGCATCCTCGGAATCCCGGATGTGGGTATATGGCAGCGGAGAACGCAGTGCCACACCGATCCGGCTGTTTGAATACCAGCCCGACCGCAGCGGCAAGCGGCCTGAGGGTTTCCTGAGAGGCTTTACCAAAAAGCTGGTGACGGATGGATATGCCGGATATAACTCGGTAGCCGGGGTGACTCATTTTGGATGCTGGACGCACATGAAGCGCAAATGGCATGAAGCCATGCCGAAGGGAGCCACGGTGCAGACCAGCAAGGCTGCGGTTGGTTACCAGTACTGCAACAAGCTGTTCGCCCTGGAGAAGAAGTGCGCCAATTTCAACAACAAGCTGAGGAAAGAATACCGCCAGAACTTTGTCAGACCTGTTCTGGAGGAGTATTTCTGCTGGGTAAATACACTGAACCCTGAAGCGGGCAGCAAGCTGGAAACGGCGATGAAGTATGCCCAGAACCAGCGGGGGCCGCTGAGCGCATTTATAGACCACCCAGATGTGCCGATTTCCAATAATCTGGCAGAGAACGCTATCCGCCCCTTTGCCGTGGGTCGTAAGAACTGGCTTTTTTGCGATACCACAAAAGGAGCAGAAGCCAGCGCCATTGTTTACTCGATCGTGGAAACCGCAAAAGCAAATGGGATCGATCCGTACAACTACCTGCTGTATGTGCTGTCGGTGCTGCCGTACTACGGCAAGTCGCTGTCCCACGAACTGCTGGAAGCCCAAATGCCCTGGAGCGACGAGGTGCAGAACAGATACGTAAGCGCTTAACAACATCGTGGAAACTGCAAAGGCAAACGGGATCGATCCGTACAACTACCTGCTGTATGTGCTGTCGGTGCTGCCGTACTACGGCAAGTCGCTATCCCACGAGCTTCTGGAAGCCCAGATGCCCTGGAGCGACGAGGTGCAGAACAGATACCGCAATGCAGCAAAGATTGCCACCGAATAAAGATAATTGTCAACGGCGGGGTCCATTATGGGCCCCGCCGCAAGTGTTTGTCAAGGTGTGCGGTTGTTAAGCGCTTAC
>JAFQHF010000187.1 GCA_017398105.1 Oscillospiraceae bacterium
CAGACCGTCCCGATAGAGGATTAGATCGCCGTTGTCGGTCACATAGCAGCTGGTGGCGCCGAGATGGATAATGCCTGCTGCAGAGGGAGCGGCTTTGCCATAGGCATAGACATGAGCCATCACATCATGTCGCACTTCCTTTTCCCGCTGTGCAGCGCAGTCAAAATCAATATCATCAATATGGGCTTCCAGCTGCGCTACCTGCTCCGCCGTGATGGGCAGGCCGAGCTTATGCTCAGCCCGCGCCAGCGCCACCCAGAGCTTTCTCCATGTCTGTATGCGCTTTTCCTGAGAAAACAGATGGAGCATATAGTCTGAAGCATAGCGGGATGATAAGGGAGATTCATATTTTTCGTACATAGTGGGTCTTCCTTTCTCGCTTATTTTCACCATACCGCGCCAGCGCTATGGTGAAATTGGCATCTTTTTCGGTTGTCCCCAAGGGGGACGAGAAAAAGGCCGTGGAATCAAATAGAATGGCTGCTTTGCAGCTATTCTACGGTAACAGACTTTGCCAGATTCTTTGGCTTATCAATATCACAGCCATTTTCTTTGGCTACATAGTAGGCCAGAAGCTGCAAAGGGACGATCTCGACCACCGCCTGAAACAGCGGGTCAAGGTCGGGAATATAGATCACATCGTCCGCCTGCGCCAATATCGCGCGGTTTCCCTTGACCGCAAGAGCCAACACCTGTGCGCCGCGGGCTTTGACCTCCACGATGTTGCTCATCGTTTTCTCCGCAATGCGGCTGTTGCAGCAAATGGCAATGACGCTCTGCCCCTCATCAATCAGGGCGATGGTCCCGTGCTTCAACTCACCGGCGGCATAGGCTTCCGCGTGTATGTAGGAGATCTCCTTCATTTTCAATGCGCCTTCCAGCGCCACGGCGTAGTCGGTGTTGCGTCCGATGTAGAACACGGAGTGACCGGTGTTGTATTTCTTTGCCAGCTGAGGCAGCGCGCTGTTCATGTCCAGTGCCTGCTGGATCTTCTGAGGAATGGCTTGAAGCTCACCGATCAGCCGTACATACTCCTGTTCCGGAAGAAGTTCCATGGTATGTGCCGCATACACGGCAAACAGATACAGCACGGAAAGCTGCGTGGTATATCCCTTCGTTGTGGCCACCGCAATTTCGGGACCGGCCCAGGTATACAGGGTGTGGTCTGCCAGTTTCGCAATGGTGCTGCCCACCACATTGACAATGGCCAGCGTCTTGGCCCCGAGGCTCTGGCATTCTTTCATGGCCGCAATGGTATCCGCCGTTTCACCCGACTGAGAGAGAACGATCAGAAGCGTGCCGCTGTCGATCTGGAGTTCACCGTATCGCAGCTCACTGGCCAGCTGTACATCCACAGGGATATGGCACAGCTTTTCTATCGCGTATTTTCCCGCACACCCCGCGTAATACGCAGAGCCGCAGGCCGTGATCACGATTTTTCTTATACTACGAAGTTCGTCAGCTGTAAAGCTGAAATCATCCAACTGGACATGGTTTTCATGAACTCTGGGTGCC
>JAFQHF010000188.1 GCA_017398105.1 Oscillospiraceae bacterium
CACGCTTGCAGCGTAATCTGACAGCTCCCTTTACACAAGGGTAAGCGAAGCGCAGTCAGCGGAAGTGAATGACAGCCCGGTGGGCTGTCAGAGCCGCTGACCGGGCTGCCCGCAGGCAGCCTTGGGCGCTCCCGCGCCAGAGGATTTTTTGACACGCTGAGGGGCCGGTGGTTTCTCGGCCTCTGTTTTGAAATCTGGGAGGAATCACTATGACCTATGAACAGCTGGCGCGTCTGGCGGAGGAGGCGGGGTTTTCTGCCTGGTCTGCGCTGGATGTATCCACCATTGAACTGAAGTCCGAGGTTCGGGACATGTGCGCCGTGAATTCCTGCGGTCAGTACGGCAAACGCTGGAGCTGTCCCCCTGGCTGCGGCACCCTGGAGGAATGTGGGGAAAGGATCAGAGCCTGCACCCATGGCATCCTGGTGCAGACCTATGGGGAGATCGAAGACGGCTTTGACTTTGAAGCCATGATGGAGATTGAAGCCGATCACAAGGAACATTTCACCGAAATGTATGCCGCCCTCCGGGAGGCCGGAGCAGATGTGCTGGCCATCGGCGCCGGCTGCTGCACAGCCTGTGCAAAGTGTACTTACCCGGACGAAGCGTGCCGGTTCCCGGAAAAGATGGTATCCAGCATGGAAGCCTACGGTATGCTGGTGCTGGAGGTCTGCAAGGCCAACGGCCTGCAATACTACTACGGCCCCGACAAAATGGCCTATACCAGCTGCTTTTTGGTGAAACCCTGACACAGGGGCATCCTGCAGCTGCATAACCGTACAAGCCCGGATCAGGCATGGACAGTGCTCCGCCTGAACCGGGCTTGTTGAATTTGTCAACTTTTCTTCCGCTGCGACTGTCAAATTTGTTGACACCTGACAGATTGCAAATTATACTGTAGATATGAGGAGTTCCATTCTTCTGCATTATATACAAAGGAGAGATTCTCTATGGATGCCAAGTATGAAGCCCTGTTTACCCCCTGGAAGGTGGGCAATGTGGAGATCAAGAACCGCATCGTCATGTGCCCCATGGGCGGCACCTCCCTGTTCGGCTGGTTTGAGCTGACGGGCTGTAAATTCGACCAGGAGGCTGCCAAGCTGTTCCTGGAGCGGGCCAACAACAATGTGGGCCTGATCATTCCCGGCATTGCCCCCCTGCGGGATACCTTCTGGGGCAAGTGGCTGTGGCAGAACGAGAAGATGTTCGACGACCTGAAGGTCTTCATGGATGAGATCCACAAGACCGGAGCCAAGCTGTTCGTCCAGCTTACCGCCGGTATGGGCCGCAGCTGGGCCATTACGGAGCTGGTGGGCCCCCTGCACAAGAATAAGTTTACCCGGGCTCTGCTGAAGCCCATTTTGGATACCAGTCATGAGCTGGCCAGCCCCAGCGCCCAGCCTGCCCGGTGGGCACCGGATATCATCGTGCCCGAAATGACAAAGGAGCAGATCCACGAGATCATCGAGGCCTTCGCCAAGACCGCCAAGCTCTGCAAGGATGCCGGTGTCGATGGTGTGGAGGTTCACGCCGTCCATGAGGGCTACCTGCTGGATCAGTTCGCCATCGAATTTTTCAACAAGCGTACCGATGAGTACGGCGGCAGCTTTGAAAACCGCTACCGCTTCGCAGCAGAGGTGGTCAGAGCCATCAAGGAAAGCTGCGGTCAGGATTTCCCCGTGTCCCTGCGCTACAGCGTGGAGTCCAAGCTGAAGGGCTTCCAGCAGGGCATCGTTCCCGGTGAGGATGCGGTGGAGGTAGGCCGCAGCATGGCTGAGTCCGAGCGGGCTGCCAAGTATCTGCAGGATGCGGGCTATGATATGCTGAACGCCGACAACGGCACCTACGATTCCTGGTACTGGGCCCATCCGCCCATGTACATGCCCCAGAACTGCAACCTGGAGGATGTGGCCCACATCAAGCAGTTTGTGGATATCCCCGTGGTCTGCGCCGGACGCATGGAGCCGGATGTGGCTGCCGAAGCCATTGCCGCCGGAAAGATCGACGGCATGGGCGTGGCTCGGCAGTTCCTGGCAGACCCCCAGTGGATCACCAAGCTCCTGGAGGACCGGATCGAGGACATCCGTCCCTGCATCTGCTGCCACAGCGGCTGCTTCAACTTCTCCTCCTCCAAGGGTCATTACAACACCCAGGATCTGACGGATACCATGGGCCTGGCCCGCTGCGCCATCAATGCCGAGACCATGCAGTCCAAGAAACACTACATCAAGCCCGCAAAGAAGATCAAGAACATTGCCGTCATCGGCGGCGGCATCGGCGGCATGGAAGCTGCCCTGGTGCTGGCAAAGCGGGGGCATAAGGTGACCCTGTACGAAAAGTCCGATGAGCTGGGCGGCGTGTTCATTGCGGCGGCAGCTCCCTCCTTCAAGGAGAAGGACCGGGATCTGATCGCCTGGTACAAGCGGGAGCTGACCAAGTATCCCTCCATCACTGTCAAGCTGGGCACCGAGATCACCGATATTTCCGAAACCAAGGCAGATGAAGTCATCATCGCCACCGGCTCCGTTGCCAACCGGATTCCCGTTCCCGGCATCGATCTGGGCATCCAGGCCATCGATTTCCTGAGAGGCCGGAAGGAAGTGGGCGACAAGGTGGTCATCATCGGCGGCGGCCTGACCGGCTGTGAAATCGCTTATGAGCTGTACCTCCAGGGCAAACATCCCACCATCGTGGAGATGCAGGACGACCTGATCACCACCAAGGGCGTGTGTCTGGCCAACACCAGCTATCTGCGTGACTTCTTCAATGCCAACAAGGTTCCCGTCCACCTGGAAACCAAGCTGTGCGAAGTGAAGGAAGACGGTGTTATTGCAGCCGACAAGAACGGTATGCAGTTCAAGATTGAAGCTGACAACGTGATCCTCTGCACCGGCTACAAGAGCGCTCCCATTGCCGAGAAGGCCAAGAACGTCCACATCATCGGCGATGCCGGCAAGGTGGGCAACCTGCGCACCGTCATCTGGGGCGCCTGGGATGTCTGCATGAAGCTGTAACCCATTCACAAAACCATATACGCCATTGTAGGGGCGGATTTTTAATCCGCCCTAAGGCTGCGAGCCTTTCCCGGTGCAGGATTTGCAGCAAATGAGATGCGTTTGTGAAAACAAGACATCACAATTGTCGTTACGCTGAGGGCGGATTGAAAATCCGCCCCTACGGAGTGTGTTCCAAACTGTAAACGACAAGTTATCATAATAAAAAAGGAGCGATATCTATGATCTTAACGCCCGAACAGCAGGAGATTCTTTCCGGCGCCAGGGGCGAGACCATGGCCAAGGTCATGAAGACTCTGGTTATGTATGGCGAGACCTTCGGTGCGGACAGGATGGTTCCTGTGACCTCTGAATACAACCACCTGGTCACCTCCTTCGGCCTGAAGATGATGGGCCCGGTGTTTGATCTGATGCAGCAGCTGATCGATGCCGGTGCGGTTTCCGGGCAGAAGTTCTCTGTGGACCCCCGGCCGCTGGATAAGAATGTGCCCGCCAATTTCCTGATGAATTTCATCTTCAACAACTTCATGTACTCCAAGCAGGAAGATTACGAAAAGCAGCTGGCACAGCTGGGATTGATGAATGACGATGCCTTCACCTGTGCCTGCTACCTGGATCAGGTGGGCAACAAGCCCGGCAAGGGCGATGTGCTCAGCTGGGCGGAATCCTCTGCCGTGGTCTATGCCAACTCCGTTCTGGGTGCCCGGTGCAACCGCAATTCCGGCATTATGGACATCATGGGTTCCATTGCCGGCTTCGTGCCCCACTTCGGCCTGCTGACCGATGAGGGCCGCAAGGCCACCTGGATCGTGAAGGTTCAGTGCGAGAAGAAGCCGGAAGCCCAGCTGCTGGGCTCCGCCATCGGCATGAAGGTCATGGAGGATGTGCCCTACATCACCGGCATGAACAAATGGCTGGGCACCGAGCTGACCGATGAAACCTGCGCCTATCTGAAGGACTTCGGCGCGGCAACCGCCTCCAACGGTGCCGTGGGCTTGTATCACATGGAAAATCTGACCCCCGAAGCAAAGGAACAGGGCGCTGCCCTCATCAGCGAGGGTGCAAAGGTCTATGTCATCGACGATGCGGAGCTGGAGCGGGTGAAGAATAACTATCCCGTCATGTGGAAAAATCCCGATGCCGCCCCCAAGCTGTGCTTCATCGGCTGTCCCCACATGTCCATGCAGCAGCTCATCGACTGGACGGTTCGTGTGGAAGAGGGCCTGAAGGCCAGCGGCCAGAAGAAGGTCACCATTCCCACGGTCTTTACCACCGCGCCCGCTGTGAAGAAGGAATTCGAGCAGACCGAGTACGCTGCCCGGCTGAAGGCCACCGGCGTGATTCTGTCCTATATCTGCCCCCTGATGTACATGAACAACCCCCTGGCAGGCAAGATGCCCGTCATCACCTGCTCCAACAAGCTGCGCACCTACACCACCGCCCGGTTCTACACCGAGGAGGAAATTCTCGTGAAGATCACGAAGGGAGGCAAGTAATATGAAAGAATTCAAAGGCAGAGTGGTCACCCCCGGCACCGTCACCGCACCGGCGCTGGTATCCCACGGCGGCCTGAATACCCTGGCCTCCTTCCAGAAGGCACTGCAGTTCGGTGACAAGAAGGCCACCTGCGGCGACCAGAACAACCCTGACCTGTACGGCAAGGAAATGCTGGGCACGGCTCTGTGCCTGCCCCAGACCATCGGCTCCACCACCGGCGGCCTGGTGCTCTACTGTGCCTGCGCCATGGGCCGGCAGCCTGCCTGTATGCTCTTCAGCAAGCCCATCGATTCCCTGGCAGCAGCCGGTTCCATTCTGGCCTCCGTATGGCTGGAGGGTGTCTGTATGCCCGTGGTGGACAGCCTGGGAGAGGAATTCCTGGCTTACGTTCAGGACGGCATGACCATCCAGGTAAAGGAAGACGGCGTAATCTGCGTGGAATAAAGGCTGATACGAAAAAGGGCGCGTTGCAAAACGCGCCCTCAGCGTGTCAAAAGACTATATTTTTAGCAGACGAAAGAAGGGGAGGGCCTTGACGCTCCCCCAAACCGGAACAGGGGAGCAGCAAATAAAAATAGTCTGAAAAAAGGTTGACAGAGTGCGGCTTCCTATGCTATGATATTTTTACAACAGAATACATGTAATAGAATTACTGCGAAGTATTGTGCGTATATGGGCGCTTGCACAGTATGGAGTAATTAGCGCAACCGGTCTATTATGCTTATTTCTGCCTGTATTCAGGCCACAGAAAAGGAAGCATAGATAGGCCGTTTTTTTATTATCATAATGGCCCGGAAAGGTGGAATAGGATGGGTGGAACAATGGATGCTATGCCGGTCATTCCGGCTGCCGCAGCGGCACTGCACAGCCGGATGGAATCCTGCCTGGAGCGAGATCTTTTTTCTCTGGTGATCCAGCCAACTGTGGATTTCCGAACCGGCTGCGCATTCACGGGAGAGGCGCTGTCCCGTCTGAACCATCCGGTACATGGCAGTATTTCGGCGGACGTGTTCATCCCGAACCTGGATGCGCTGGGCTTGTGTTCCAAATTCGACCGGTATATCTTCCGCAAATGCTGCATCTGGCTGTATCACGCCCAGGAAAAGGGCAGGCGGTTTGACAGGATCACCTGCAACTTCAGCCGGAAGACCCTCTCACAGGAAGGGCTTGCCCGGGATCTGATCCGGATCGCAGACAGCTATGGGATTCCCCACCACAAGCTGGGCGTCGAGATCATAGAACGGGATCAGGCAACGGATCTGCGGCAGTTCACAGAGAATCTGAGACAGCTGAAAGCGGCCGGCTTCCGGATCATCCTGGATGATTACGGCAGCGGTGTGACGGATGAAAGCGAGCTGCACAGTTTCCCGCTGGATATGGTAAAGCTTGACCGCTCTCTTCTGCTGAAGACCGGTACGGAAAAGGGGGCCGCTGAATTCCGCGCACTGGTTGCCAAGCTGATCCGGCTGAACGTGGAGGTGCTCTGCGAAGGGATCGAGACCGAAGAGCAGGACAGCTTCGCACGGGAAGCGGGCTGCCATTACGGTCAGGGCTTCCTCTACTTCAGGCCCGTTCCTCAGGAGCACGTATTTGAACGGATACATCAGCGCTTCCGGAACGAAGCGTATCCCTATCCGGAACCGGATATTTAGCAAAAAGACCGAAAACGACCATCGCGGTTATCGGGTTTTGCGGATAATGGATTCCGCAGACAAAATCACAGGGAAAAGATGGAAGAACAAACCGCGGCTGCAACAGCCTGTATATAAAAAACAAGATTTTCTGCCGACAAAGGCAGTATCCCAATCACAGAAAGGTGCGAGTGTTTATGAAAAAGAGGAAATTGTTTCTTGCCGGTGTGTTTCTGATCATGGTTATCATGATTGCTGTGACCTGTATCTCCTGCGGTAAGTCCGATACCATTCCCGTCGTTTCTCTGGACGGTGAGTGCCTGAACGACTATACCAACTGGAATGACAAGAGCACCTACTACACGGCGACGCTGACATATGATGATGGCAGCCGCTCCTTTACCCGGGAGATCGAGATCAAGCCCCAGGGTACCACCAGCCTGTTCGCTCCCAAGAAAAACTTCACTGTTAAGTTTGCGGAAGGTGTTGAATTTGTGGAGAAATGGGGCGCACAGACGAAATATGTGCTCAAGGCGGACTACATTGATCCTACTTGCAGCGGCAATGTGGTTTCCGCAAAGCTCGCAGCAGAGATGAACCAGAAATACGGTGTGCTTACGGATACACCCAATTACGGTGTGATCGACGGCTTCCCCATCTGGGTGAAGATCAATGGCGAAGATGCCGGCATCTTCAATCTGACCATCCCGAAGGATGCATGGCTGTTCAATATGGATACCGATAATCCCAACCATCTGGTGCTGGCCTGCGAAGGCTGGTCCGAGGCCAGCAGAATGCAGTCTGCCGATATCGACTATGAAGCAGACTGGTCCTTCGAAGTCGGTGAGCCCAACGAGGCAAACAAGGCCGCCTTTGAACGGCTGGTAACCTTCGTCAGTACCGCTGATGACGAAACCTTTGTCAAAGAGTTCGATCAGTATCTGGATCTGGATGCCTGCCTGAATTACATCTGCTTCATCAACGCAGGATACGCCAAGGACAATGTGGCGAAAAATATGCTGATGGTGACCTATGACGGAAAGGTCTGGTATCCCGCGCTGTACGATCTGGATTCTCTGTGGGGCGTGGATGCCAAGGGCGTCGGACTGATGGAAGCCGACGGCGAATGGTCCACCGAATTGCTGTCCAACGGAAACTGCCTGCTTTACCGGGTGAATTACTTCTTCGGTGACCAGCTGCGCCAGCGTTATCAGGAGCTGCGAGATGGCATTCTTTCCAAGGAGCACATCATGGAAAGCTTCCGGGCCCATACCGCCCGCATCCCCCAGAAGTATTACGATATCAACAATACGCTGTGGTATACTGACGGCACCCATATCCGCACCCTTGACCTGATGAGTCAGCTGATGGACGAATACCTGCCCATCGTGGATAACAACCTGCTGAATGCAGCTGCTGCAGCACCTCCCGCTGTCGCCGTGACACCTCCGGCTGCTGATGCCGCACCCGCTGAGGGCGTCTCCGGCGGAACGCAGAGTGCGGCTCTGAAGGATTCCGTGGTGCATTATGTGTGGGAGACCGATGGTGTTCAGCATTCCCTGGAGGACATTTCCGCATTGCCTGTTGCCGCGGCACTTCGCTACACGCTGGACGGCAAGGAAATCTCCGTGCAGGAGCTGGCCGGCAAGAGCGGTAAGCTGGAGGCTGTGCTGCGGGTGGAGCGCAAGGCAAACGCAGCAGCTGTCTATGGTGTTGCTGCCGTGGTGCAGCTGGAAGAAGGCCAGTGCAAAAACATCACCGTGACCGGCGGCACCCACACCAGGTCCGCCCGGGAGAACGCCGATGTGTGCATGGGCAGCGCCTGGCTGGGCACAACGGGCGATGTCTATGAAATGAAGCTGAGCATGGATGTGACGGACTTTGATCCTGCGGAGTATGTGGTCGTCATTCATCCTGTGTATGTGGATGATGACGGTGGAGACGGCTCCCTGGAAGCACTGCTGGCTACCGCAGGCGAGCTGACCACGGCCATCAATGATGGCGTGACCCTGCATACATCCCTGGTGGAATGGCATGGCTATCTGACCAATGTGCAGAACGCTCTGGAAGGTGCAGATGCCCTGGCAGAGAGCCTGCTTCCCGATGAGAAATCCCAGCAGGAGGATGCGGACAGCGTCATGAATCGCCTGCTTGCCGGTGCCGAAGCCGACGCGGATGCGCTGCTGAAAGAATGCGGCTATACCGTGACGGCAAACATGACATCCGAGGAGCGTGTGAAGCTGCTTTCTCAGGCTGCCGCAGATGCGAAGCGCACCAAAGCGGAAAAAGAGCAGGCTTCCGCTCTGCTGGAACAGATCGGGGATTACCTGGCCGTTGTAAACCAGCTGCAGGAAACCCGGCAGACTGCCGAAGAGCTGAGCGGCGCGCTGGCAAGTGTCACAGCGACCATGCCGGATCTTGTGGGTGCTTACTCCTACGCAAATGATACCCTGTATGCCATCCTGTACAGAATTTCCACACTGTATCAGAATATCGCAAATTACTATTCCTCCGTTGGCGGCGACTCTGCCTTCGTGGAATCCGGTAATTGGCAGGATGTCATCATCTTCACAAGCCAGGATATCATCCGCAGCAGCAAGTAATACGCAGCTCCAAATTGGAGACGGGCATAACAACAGCAGACAGGATGATTTATGATTAACCGGCTGCGTACATTCCGGGGTCATTTCCGGAAATGTACGCACCGCTACAGAAATGAGGGATTCTAACACTATGGATAAAAAAATCATTCAGTTTTATCAGAACAAGGACAGCACGGTCATCAATGCCTATGATCATGTTGTGTTCAACATCATGGAAGAGCAGACGCTGCATGGATACAAAAGCTTTGTGTTCTGCGGCTGCGAGCCCCATGTCGGAACCACCTCCGTCGTCATTGAACTGGGAATCCTTTTGGCGCACCTGGGCAAACGGGTTCTGATCCTGGATGGAGACTATCGCAGACTCTCCTCCCGCAAGCGGATCAATGACATTGCAGAGCTTGGCATGTCCGATTATGTGAGCAACCCGGACATGGCGCTGGAAGACTGCATTTATGAAAGCAATATAGAAGGGCTGTGTGTGCTGTCCTCCGGAAAAATGGAGAATGTGCATGCCCGTCAGATCCTCTATTCCTCCCGCTTCAAGGAAGCAATGAACCGGCTGAAGCAGCGCTTTGATGTGATTCTGATCGATACCTGCGCCGTGGATACCACAAGCGACACCCTGGCGCTGGCGGCCTCCTCCGATGCGGTCGTGCTGATCTGTGCCCTGAACGGCTCTCCCAAAAGCAAGCTGATCAAGGCCCACCAGAAGCTGACGAAGATCAAGTGCAATCTCATCGGCGTAATTGAAAATATGGTGGACATGAGCCAGTACGAGACGTATATGGAAAACTACGATTACTATACGCTGGTTGCTGAGGCAGCCAATGAAAAAGCAGCCGCACAGGAAGAAATTCCGCTGACGTGACCTGCAGGAAAGAAAATGCAAGGAGGGAAATTACTTGATGCTTTCTAAAGTACATATGGAGCGTTTCGCCAAAAGGATGATCCTTCTGGCGTTGGCGCTGATCCTTTTCTGTGCTGCGGTTCCCGCAGCCACTGCATCCGCACAGACGGTTAACACAGGCGGAGCACAGCTTCGCATCGGGCCTGTGCTGATGGTTACGGATTATACGGTTGTGGAAGGCGAACGGGACCCCGGTTCTTCCTTCGTGCTGAAGATGAATATTGCCAACCTCAGCGAGCATGCATCCGCGCACAATGTGGTGGCGACACTGAAAATTGAAAACGTAAGCGTTTCTCTTCAGGAAGGCGTTACCAACCAGCTGTATTTTCACGAAATCGCACCCCAGGAAACTGTGTCTGTTCAGTTTCCCCTTGAGGTGTACAGCTACGCAACGGAAGAGAATATGATCCTGAGCATGACCATGACCTGCTACGATGATGCAGCCGTGCACTATGATTTTCAGACTATGATGACCCCGGACATTGCGGTTTCCAGAACCCTTTCCGTTACCTCGCTGGCGGTGCCCCAGTTCATCCACCGGAATTCCAGCATGATCATCAGCGCGACCATCAACAATGTGGAGCTGGTCACGCTGAGCAATATCAAGATGCATGTGGTGACCCAGTACGGCGAGCAGGTCACGGACGTGGGACAGCTGCTGAAGGAAGAGAGCAGAACCGTTGACTGCATTTACCGCTTCTCCGAGGCTCAGGCGGAAGATGTAAAGGTCTATTTCACCTACGAAAGCCTGTACGGACACAAATATTCCACCGAACCGCAGTCCTTCCAGGTGATTGTGTACGACCCGGTGGAGCAGGGTGAGCTGACCGACACCGGCAAGCTGTCCGTAAAAGAGATCCTGACCCGGCTGGTACAGGGCATTCCGCTGCCCAATACGGATATGCGTATCCCGATCCCTGTGATTGTACTGATCCTGATCGGCTTTGGCGGCTACGGCAGAACGCTGTACGTTGCCCTGATCAAAAAGAAGGAGGAGTGAAGATGGAACGGATCATAGAAATCGATTTCCAGAGATGCTACAAAGCCGTTCTGAAACAGGCCATGTCCCTGCTGATGGCTGCTGTGTTTGGATTGGTTGCAGGATTCGGCATCTCCCTGGCCTGCTTTGAGCAGGAAGATGAATACGCCGTTTATTCCGAAGTCAGCTGTATTTCGGCATCGGATCTTTCCGTGGTTCCGTTCTATGCGGAGGTGGTCAAAACTGCCAATGTGGCCAGACGCGCTGCGGCAATGCTGAATGATACCTATTCCGTCAGCGAGATCATCAACCTGATCCAGGCCAATTACAGAGAGAATGTGACCTCCGGTGTTCCGGTCATCGAGATCGGCGCCATCTGCCAGGACCCTGAGAAAACCGTCGCCATTGTGGATGCGGTGACCGAATCCTTTATTGTGGAGCTGCAGACCCTGACAGAGAATGAAACGGTGCGCCGGCTGGGCGAATCCAGCCATGTGGAGCTGCTGTATAATGCGTCCCGGACCCGTTTGCTTGTGACACTGGCAACGGCACTGGCATTTGTGCTGCTGCTGGCGGCGATCATTGTCCTGCGGGAGATTCTGGCGCTGCGGCTGACCACGGTGAAGGACGGACTGCTGAACGGCCAGCTTAAGCTGATCGGCGTCATCCCCCGGTACAGGAAGTAAAAGGAAACGGCGTGTTACATTTTACGTCTCTCAATGTAAATGCAGCACGCCGATATCACTAAGTTTGTTGTATTATCTGTTTCCTGATGCGTCCAGTGTAATCAGCACGACTTCAGGAGCATTGAAAAAACGCGGGAGGGATTCATGGGAGCCCAGTCCGCCGCTGACGATCAGCGCAGCCGCCCTGCTGGTATAGAGTCCTTTCGTAAAGGGCTCCAGATTCAGCCATTCCAGGGGGCTGCCGATCAGAGGAAACCGGATCACACCGCCGTGGATGTGTCCCGAAAGCATCAGATCATAGTCAAGCATTGCCGCTTCGGGAAAGCAGTACGGATCGTGGTAAAGTAAAATGTTGTAAAAGCCCTTTTCGGATACCGGAAGGCGGCCGCTCAGCCGGCGGCTGTCCGTAAAGGAATATCCGTGGATCAGGATACTGTCGGTGCCGTTGCTCACCGGCAGGGAAGGTTCGGTCATGTCATCAAGCACGGTGACACCGCGATTACCCAGCTCAGACAGAAAGAAATCATAATTCTTCAGGGACAGCTCGTTATTTCCGGCAACATATACCATCGGTATGCCCCCCAGGCCGTCGAGCAGCTCCCACACGGGGGAAAAATCCGTGGTATCATGGGAAACAATATCCCCCGGAAAGCAGATCAGGTCACATTCCGATTCCCGCAGCATGGCGATCAGCGTCTGCTGTTTTTCGCCGAAGCGCTCTGCGTGCAGGTCACTGACCACAGCAATGCGGTAACCGTCAAAGCTGTCAGGAATGCGGGAATTGGAGATCCGATATTCGGTCAGCGAAAGCTGATGATTCAATCCGACGATCATGGCTGCCAGCAGGAAAAGCAGGAATATCCGAAGTATACGTTTTTTCATATTCCACGACCTCTCTTTTCCGCAGACAGCATATTTATAAATGAATTATAACAGATACAGAAAAGCAAAGTCAATAGAGGGTGGGATTAGCTTGAAACAGACAAAACTGTATAAACTGCTGTGTGTATGCGAATCCATGGCAACGGGTATTTATTTTTTCCTGAATTCGCTGCTGAACAGTCTTTGTGAAGACTACGACATTGTGATCGTATATGCAGAGCGCTGCGAAACCCCCAAGAATATCCGGGAACAGTTTGATGACCGCATCAAACTGATCAAAATGGATACCTTCCGGCGCGGTATGGACCCCAGAATGATCTGGGCATCCCGGCGTGCGCTCAGAAAGATCATCGACGAGGAAAAGCCTGACATCATCCATCTGAACTCTTCCGTGGCAGGCATAGTGGGCCGGCTGGCCGCAGCGGGCAGCGGGATCCCCGTCCTGTATACACCGCACCTGTTTTCGTTTATGCAGCCCAGTTTCTCACCCCTGAAACGCTTCGTATTTCATACTGCGGAATGGTTCCTGGCGCGGCTGGGCGGATACGTCATCGGTGTTTCCGAAAGCGAATACCGCGCGGCGGCAAAGCTGACGCGCCGGGCAGGGTATATCAACAACTGCATTGATGTCATTCTGCCTGCCCCCGAACCCACTGCCCACCAGGCAGGCACCGGACTGAAGGCCGGAACGTCGGGACGAATCCTGCCGCAGAAGTGTCCGCATCGTTATGCCGAGCTGGCAAAGCTGGTTGCGGAGGATGATATTGTGTGGATCGGCGACGGTGAGTTGAAAACGGAGCTTCAGGGCCTGGAGAATGTACGTGTCCTGGGCTGGATGAGCCGCGCAGAAGTGATCGAAACGGTGAGAACGCTGGATGTTTTCCTGCTGCTTTCCGATTCGGAGGGCCTGTCCATTTCCCTGCTGGAGGCCATGGAGGCCGGTGCGGTATGCATTGCCAGCGACATTGCGGCGAACCGGCAGGTTCTGCAAAACGGGGTGGACGGCTTCCTGGTGGCCGATGCCGCACAGGCGGCGGAGGTCATGGGGAAGATCCGCCGGCATGAGGTGGATATTGATGCCATCCGGCGCGCTGCCTACCGCAAGATCGTTTCCGAATACAATCTGGACACCATGGTCCGCAGCTACGCATGTGTGTACAAACTGGCAGCGACCCGTCAGCTGGATCAATGGATCGCAGAGGGCCGCGTGAAAGGAGTTGTATCCTATGATCAGTGTATTGGTACCGGTTTATAATGTAGAAAAGTATTTACGCCGCTGCCTTGACAGCATTCTTTCGCAGACCTATACTGATTATGAAATCGTACTGGTGGACGACGGTTCCACCGACCGGAGCGGCGCGCTTTGCGATGCCTATGCGAAAGAGCATGGGTGCATCAGGGTCATCCACCAGGAAAATGCAGGCCTGGCCCAGGTGCGCAACGTATCGGTGGCTGCGGCCCGGGGAGACTATATCACCTTTGTGGATTCGGACGATGCCATTGAACCGACCTATCTGGAAACGCTGCTGCGGGACCTGCAGGAAACCGGAGCCGATATTTCCATCTGCTCCTGGAGTGAGGTCAGCGACGACGGAAAACGTACCGAATTGAGCTGGGATCACAAAGATAAGGGCTTCCAGGTCTGGACAAAGGAACAGGCCGTAAAGACGCTGCTGTATCAGAAGGGCATTGACAATAACATGTGGGGAAAACTCTACAGCAGTTCGGTTCTGAAGGATGTGGTTTTTCCGGCGGGAAGAGTCTATGAGGACATTGCGGTTGCCTATCAGATCTTTCTGAAGGGAGCACGTGTTTGCTACCGTCCGGAGCCGCTGTATCTGTATACCTGCAACACCAGCGGGATCTCGCAATCGGTGTTTACGCCGAAGCGCATGGATCTGATCGACAACGTTGAGGCTATGTATTCTGATGTTGAGAACCGGTTTCCCGATTATCGGTCTGCGGCCCGGTCCCGTTTGCTGAGAGCCTATATCCATGTATATCTGCAGATCCCCGGTCAGGCGGAATTCAAAAAATACACAGACCGGGTATGCGCGGGAATCAGAAAGAATTGCCTTGCGGTGGCGGCTGATCCGGAGGCGAAGCGCGGTACACGAATGGCAGCGCTGCTTGCATGTGTGCACCCCGCTCTGCTTCGCTGGCTGACCCGCTGGAAGGCACACGCAAAATAAGAGGAATCAATATGTTTTGGTACATATCAGCCCTTGTTCTGTCTATGCTGTTTGCATCTGCGGCGCAGAACCTGAAGGGAAAAAGCAATCTTGATGTAGACGGCGGCACATTTTATTTTCGCGGCACGTATCTGTGCATGATGGTTCTGGCATTTCTGCCCTTTTTTACCGTGGCAGCGCTGCGGCGGGAAGTGGGCACGGACTGGCCGATCTATCTGGACTATTATCACTGGATCAATGCCGGGACGAAACAGTTTTCCGAGCCGCTCTTTAATTTCATAAACAAGATCGTGGGCTGGTGCACAGGGGATTTCCAGTGGCTGGTGGTTGTGGTTGCCTTTTTGTCCTATTTCTTCCTGTTCAAGGCGATCAGCCAGCAATCCATCTCCATGCCCCTGTCTCTGCTTGTCTTCTTTATCAGCAGCTCGTTTTTTGCTTCCATGAACCAGCTGCGGCAGGCAGTATCCATGCCCATTATGCTGTATGCATACAAATATGTCCGGGACAAAAAGCCGCTCCGGTATTTGTTCTGGTGCCTCGCGGCATCCTGCATCCATGCCAGCTCGCTGGTCTACATACCGCTCTATTTTGTGGCAAGGATCAGGCCGACTCTCCGGCGGTATGTGATGAGCTTCGGGATTTGCGTCATCACGCTTCCCGTGCTGCATATGATCGCGGAGGCGTTGATCGGACTTTCCAGATATGCCTGGTATTTCACCAGTGTGTTCAATGCCGGCAGTGAAGCGAACAATTTTTATCTGCTGGGCTTTTTGTTCCAGTCGGCCATGTTTATCCTCATGGCGTATTACCGCTTTGCCTCACAGACCGAAGATCCGGTATATGACGGAATGCTGAACTGCTATTTCCTCTCGGTGATCGCGCTGCTGTTTACCCCGGTGCTTTCTCAGGTGCTGCGGGTCAGCCAGTGCTTCGGCTATTGCCAGATCCTTCTGGTGCCGCGGATGATCGACCGTGAAAAAGATCCCACCCGGCGCATCGTGCTGTATATGCTGATCGTCGGAATGTATACGGCGAAGCTGCTCTACGATACCTATTATCTGGGATGGAACGGCGTCATTCCCTATCAGACCATCTTCGGATGATAACAGGAGCAGACCGACCATGAATGATAAGGTAAGGCAATTCCTCAAAAACATCATCGGCGCTGTGGGCGCCAATGTGGTCAGACTGTTGATCTCGGTAATGCTGACGCTGCTTCTGCCCAAGCTGATGGGGCAGGAGCAATACAGCTACTGGCAGCTGTATCTGTTCTATGGTACGTATCTTGCCTATTCCTCTTTGGGCTGGTGCGAGGGCGTTACGCTGAAGTATGGCGGCGCCCACTATGCCGAGCTGAACAAGCCGCTGATCATCGGACAGATCTGGATGCTGTTCGGCTATGAGCTGCTGTTTTTCTGCGGTCTGTGGCTGCTGATCTCCCTTCTGGAGATCGAGACGGTCAAATATATTCTGCTTTTGCTGGCGTGCGCATCTGCGGTGTTTGATATCATACGCTATATGGTCCAGTCGGTTCTGCATACGGTGAACCGTATCCAGGAGTATGTGCGTATTTTGATGCTGGAGCGGCTGCTGTTTGCGGCGTTTGCCGCCGCAGTCTTGCTGCTGGGCTTTGATTCGGCCCTGGCGCTGATCTTCTCTGAGATCCTCGCCCGGTTCCTCAGTATGCTGTACAGCTTCTGGGTCATCCGGGACATGGTATGCACCCGCCCGGCAGGCAGGAGGGATATCCTGCGGGAGGCAAAAAGTGAGATCTCCATTGGCTGCAGGCTGCTGTGGGCGCTGCTTGCCGGTCAGCTTGTCATCGGCATCATCCGTTTTGCCATCGAGCAGAAATGGGGCACGCTGCAATTCGGGCAGATATCTCTGACCATCAGCCTGTCCAGCATGGTGGTGTCCTGTGTTTCGGCGATCAGCGTGGTGATCTTCCCCATGATCAGGCGTATGCGCGAGGATCAGATGGAGCGGATCTATACGCCGACCCGGACGCTGATGAGCGTGGGGATCTGGGGCATGCTGCTGTTTTTTGCACCCTTCAAATGGGTTATGTCCCAATGGATTCCCCAGTACGCAGGGGCGCTTGACTATCTGGCGCTGCTGCTGCCCCTGTGCCTGTATGAGTCCCGTACGGCAATGCTGACGACAACATACCTGAAAGCCTATCGGGAGGAAAAAAATATTCTGAAGGCGAATGCCGCATCTGTTGCGCTGAGCGCTCTGGCTGCTGCTGTGACGGTGTTTGCGGCGGAGAATCTGACGCTGGCTGTCCTGTCCATTTCGCTGCTGTGCATGGCGAAGGCCTACATGACGGAAGCGTATGTGTGCCGCCATCTTACGTTTCCGCTTTTGCGGGAACTGCTGACAGAAGCCGCCATGACGGCATTGTTTATGCTGAGCGGCTGGTACGGAAGCTTCCTGACGGCCATGGGCCTGTATGCCCTTGGATATGGGATTTACCTGCTGCTGGAGCGCCGGCTTGTGCTGGAGGGAATCCGGCTGCTGAAATCGGAAATGAGGGGAGAACATGGAAAATAAGAGAAATGCGCTGGTCGATGCAGCCCGTGTTGCAGCGGCGGTCGGAATCATCCTGAGCCATGTGGACATGGCCGGTTACGGTGCGGCGGGCATCCTTCTGGGCCAGTTTCTGTCGGTGCGCTTTTCTCTTATGTTCTTTCTGGCAGTCATCGGTTTTTATGTGGAAAAATCCTGTCAGGCCGGGAAAAATCCCATCATCAAGCGTGTTTGCTCCCTGGCACGGAGCTATGGGGTATGGTCCGGTGTCTATCTTGCGCTGAGCTTTGTGATGGTCGTTTTGATTCAGAAAGAGCCCCTGGGGCAGTTTCTGATCAGCAAGGTGAAAAGCCTTTTCTTTTCCGGGTCGTACTATCATTTCTGGTTTTATCCGGCGGTCATCTATGGGCTGCTGTTCATCGGCGGGATGAAAAAGCTGCTGGGCGGCCGTGCGATCCGGTTCCTGCTGCCCCTGGCTGCGCTGCTGTATGCTGTGGGCCTGCTGGGAACGGGATATCTGCCCATCGGGCAGCAGATCCCCGGTCTTCGCAGCCTGTATGGTATGGAAACTTTTAATGATATGATGCATCTGTTCTTCCTGGGATTCCCGGCAGTGGTCTTTGGCATGGCTGCGGCGCAGAAAGACAGGCGCTGCAACGGGTTCGTACTTCTGGCGGCCGCAGCTGCATATCTGGCAGAATCCATGATTCTTTGCCTGCACCTGGGCTGGCGGGAAAATCCGCAGATGCTGATCAGCACGCCGCTGCTGACGGCGGCGTTCCTGCATTGGGCGCAAAACAGCAGCCTGGCAGCAGGAAAGGTAAACCATGCCCTGTGCAGAGTGGTTTCTGCGGGCATGTATAATGTTCACCCGCTGTTTCTGGCAGTTTTTGCCGTGATACTGCCCGGTCTGGACGGGCTTGGGGCATTTGCGCTGTGCGTGCTGTGCTCTGTCTGCTTTGGCTGGGCGCTCTATTGCCTGAGAAACGTAAGATTCTTTGCGTTGTTTGTATAAAAGGGGGGATGCAGCATGGAAAGAAAATCGAATGTCAATATGGTCATGTTTGACTTTGCAAAGGGACTGGCCATGCTGGCGGTTGTGTTTATCCACAGCGGAGCGGTTGCGGAGCACGATACGTATCCGGTGGTTTTGATCCGCTCTGTTGTTGTGGCGGTTTTCTTCATGGCAAGCGGATTCTGGCTGCGAAAGCGAAAGGTAAAGACAGGCATCCGGCTTGCGGCGCAGCAGCTGCTGATCCCATATGCCGTAACGCTGGGGATCATCCTGGTGATCGGCTTTGTGCACCGGCTGCTGACCCGGGATCTGCAGGATTATCTGGAGCTGTTTTTGCTGCCGGTGCTGAAGCGCGGCGCAGGTCCCCGGACCGGTGCACTGTGGTTTTTGGTGGCCACGTTCCAGACCTGGTGCATGTATTATCTGCTGATGCGCCTGAAGGATGCCCGGCTGCGGTTCGCACTGGTGATCCTCGGCGCCGTGGTCGGCATGGGACTTCTGCCGATCCATGACTATACTTACCTGCTCCCCCAGTCTCTGCTGATGCTGCCGTATATCTACGGCGGTTACTGGATTCGGGAAAAGGGACTGTTCGACAAGGAAGTTCCGGCCTGGCTGCTGATCGTAATGTCGGTTCCCGCGCTGGTGCTGGCTGCCTTCGGCAAGATCGATGTGATCATGGACACAGCGGACTTCGGCATTCTCAACATCGCCGCACAGCTGCTGTTCGGGTATGCGCTGATCTACGTTACGCTGCTGATCAATGCAAAGCAATGGAAATGGACCGAATGGATCATGCAGATCGGGCGGCATTCTCTGTGGGTGCTGTGTATCCATTCCATCGAAATGTCCGTATTCCCCTGGAGCATCCTGTGGCGGTTTGCTGCACCGGAATCGGTGGCGGGCATCCTGGCGCATTTTGTCCTGCGCAGTGTGGGAATCCTCGTCGGATGCCTGGCGCTGCGAAAGGGACAGCGTGTGCTTCATAAACGGAAAAAGCAGCGCAGCAAGAAAAAGAATGGATGAGAAGACAATGACGATACTGAAAACCATAAAACAAGCAATTGCCGGACGTGAGGATCAGATCGGTTTTTCCTACGGCCTGGGCCGGCGATATGCGGAAAAGACCTGGGGCGAATTTTACCGGGATGTGTGTGCCCTGATCCCCTTTTACAAAGGCTGCGGCCATAAGTTTGTGGGAATCATGACGGCCAACGGATATTTATTGATGGTACATTCCTATGCCGCCATCAGCGCAGGCTGCGCTGCCGCGGTGGTCGATCCTGTGCTGTACACCCCTGACGTATCCGCGATGCTGGACAATGCCGATACCCAGCTGCTGCTGGTGGATGGGGATCTGACCGACGTAGTGGAAGAGATGCGGGAGCTTTCTCCCGGGCGGCAGGTGATGCTTTTCCCTGAACCGGGTGAGCGCATGGACGAAGAAGCTTCGGAGGAGGGTATGCATATTTGCTTTACCTCCGGAACCTCCCACTTGAGCAAGCCTGTTCTGATTTCCCAGCAGGCGCTGATCGAAACGGCGGCTTCCTTTGAACGCGCGCTCAACGGCACTGCCGGGGACGATACCTATCTCCCCCTGTCTGCAAGCCATATCTTCGCCTACACCACAACGCTGGCGCTGCTGATGCGGGGCGCGAAGATCTGCTATGGACGCGGCATCCGGTATACGGAAAAGGATCTTGCCTACTATCATCCGGGCCTGGTGGTCACGGTGCCCGGTCATATGCGCAGCATTCTGGAGGCAAAAGCCATTGCGCGCTATCCGAAATATTTCGCGGTGGGCGGCAGTCTGTGCACCCAGGAAAATTTTGAACGGGCCGCTGCGGCCGGAATCACGGTTCAGGTGGTCTACGGTACAACGGAAACCATCGGCCCTGCCACGATTTCCGACCGGGACGGAAGCAGCCGGGGCATGCGGTGCATGGACGATAAGCAGATGCATCTGACGGAAGACCGGGAGATCCTGATCGCAGGAGACCTGATGGAGGGATATTACCGCCGGGAAGAAGCCACAGCCGAGGTGCTGAAGGACGGCTGGTATCATACCGGAGACATCGGCTATCTGGATGAAGAAAACCGCCTGTTCATCGAAGGCCGTATCCGGGACATTATCGTCACCGAAAACGGCGAAAAGATCAACTGCAATGAGGTGGATGAAAAGCTCTACGGTATGCCCGGCAGCCTTGAGCTGGCGGTGTTTGAGGTCGAGGGACGGATGCTGGCGGCTGTGGTGCCGGAAAACGAAACTGTGACCCAGGCACAGCTGGAACGGGAAATCGGCAGATACAACGCCACACAGCCCTTCTCACGCCGGGTCGTGCAGGTCTGGCGCAGAGAGGAGAAGCTGCCCCGTACCCTGGTGGGAAAGCTCAAGCGGGCTGCTCTGACAAAAGAGTGGATGGAAAGATTTGAAAATACGCAGCAATAAAGGAGAATTGGGTATGCTGGAAAAATTGATTGAGATCATTCGTGATGTGTGCGAGATCGAGGAGGAGATCACCCCGGAAAGCCGGTTTGTAGAGGATTTTGGCCTTTCCTCTCTGGATATGTTCCGGCTGATCACGGAGGTGGAGGAGAGCTTTGATGTTTCCATCAATACGCGCAGGCTGCAGAAGATCCTCGTTGTGGCTGATCTGATGGAAGAGCTGGAAAAGTAAGGAAGTTACTTATGATCAGAGTATTACAGGAAGTTGCCACCATGGATGCCGGAGGCGTTGAGAGACTTCTGTATGACTATTATACCAATCTCGACAATGGGAAAATCGCTTTTGACTTTGTGATCTTTGATCGTGACAGGGAAGGCATCTTTGAAGCGCCTTTGAAAGAAAAGGGCTGCCGCATTCATTGTGTTCCCCGGATCAGGGGCCTGGGTCTGCGTTACATGCGGGCCCTGTGGAAGGTCCTTAAGGAGGGGGATTATCAGGTGGTGCATGCCCACCGCGGTTCGCGCAGTTTCTTTGTTCTGCTGCTTGCCTGGGCGGCCGGTGTCCCTGTGCGCATTGTTCATTCGCATATCGCCTTTGAGCCGGATAAAAATATCATCAAGCACCTGAAGACTGCGGTTTTCAAGCGGCTTTGCCGTATTTTTGCCACCGATCTCTTTGCCTGTGGTGATGATGCCGCCCGCTTTATGTGGGGAACCTCTGATCCGGAAAAAGTGCGCAAGATGACCAATGCCATTGATACCAAACGCTTTCACCAGGCCCTGACGGCAAGAGAGGAAATGCGCAGAAGTCTGGGCATCGGCGATGCGTTTGTTCTTGGCACCGTTGCCCGTATCGATGTGCAGAAGAATCCGATGTATCTGCTGAAGATCGCCCGGGCGGTGCAGCAAAGCGGAAAGAATGCCGTCCTGCTGATGGTCGGTACAGGCCCTATGGAGCAGGAAGTAAAGCAACGGGCCCAGGAAATGGGCCTGGACGGCTTTGTGCGGTTTCTGGGTGTCAGGAAGGATATTCCGGAATTGCTGGCCGCCATGGATCTGTTTGTGCTGCCTTCACTGTTTGAAGGACTGCCCGTTACTCTGATCGAGACCCAGGCCAGCGGCCTGCCTGCTTTGGTTTCCGACCGGGTGACAGAAGAAATGGACAAGGCGGGCCTGATCCGCTTCCTTCCCCTGGATGAGGATGTCTCATGCTGGACCGGCGCCATTATGGACGCCGCTGTCAACGAAAACCGGGCCGCTTATGCCGGGAAGATGCTTGCTGCCGGATACGACATTTCCGACCAGGCCCACAAACTCGGCGCATTCTATCTTCAAGCGTATTCCGACAGAAAGGATCGGTGAGAAAGATATGTCAACGTTACCGCGCCATCCCCGGCGCAAGCGGATATTCCTTTTGGTGCTGTGTCTTCTTACGGCAGCTGCGGCTGTGATAATGCTTCGGAACAACCGGGTGAAGGCATGTATCGGCGGCGATCAATCCTTTTCCGTGCTGATCCTGGGCGACAGCCAAATGGCCGGTGCAGGCTGGGACGGAGGCTATGCGAACTGCCTTTCGGAAACCTATCCCAATGCAACGGTAGTCAATCTGGCCCAGAACGGAAGCTGCCTGGCAAACGGCGACATCCAGGCGCAGTGGGAATATTTCCTGGCAGAAGCTTCCTTCATGCCCGACTTTGTTCTGATGGACGGCGGTATCAATGATCTGCCCTATCTGCAAAGAGAAGAATTTCGGGATACCGGATTGCCCCTGGTGAGCAATGCGCTGACATCTCTGTTCGAACAGATCCATGAGGCAAATCCGGACACCCGCATCCTTTATGTTCTGATGCCCCCGCTTGAAGAATGGAAGGATTCCGAAGCCGGCCCTCCTTCCTATCAGATTCAGGAAGACTACTGGAAGAAGCTGAACATCCTTGCAAGCGGATATACGTATGTAACGGTGCTGGATCTGTTCTCCCTGAATCCCTTCAGCTATCCCTGCGTGGATTGTTACCATAAGAATTTGGCAGACAGCATTCACCTGAGTGAAGCAGGATACAGAAAAACATTCGAATATATCAACAATGCTCTTGTGCCCCATCTGGCGCTGCAGCCGGAGGAATGACCCTGTGCCGGCCCCCGGCATTTGGGCTGGATGGCCGTCACAAGAAAAGAAGGAGCAATTAACATGAAAAATACAGAGAATAAACGGATGCGTTTTCGTTATACTCCCGAAAAGAACATCGGCATCGGCTTTGTGGATCTGCTGCTGGTTGCTGTGGGCTTTCTGGTGACGGCCATGATCCTCAAGGGAACCTGTCAGATCGGCGCCCTGCTCAGTGGGGCCGAAGCTGCCGGCATCCTGCTGAGCTGCGTCTTTGCTGTGTTATTCTTCTGGGGATTTGAAATGTACTCAGCCATTCTGCTGAAGCCCTATCCCATCATGGTGACCGCGATCCTCAGCGGTATCTATACCTTCATCTGTACCTTTCTGATCCTGTTCCTGTTCACCCGCAGCCTGGACTGGCTTCTTTTCCTGGCTTTGGGCACCGTGCTGAGCTTCCTGTTTCTGTGTATCTGGCACATCGCGCTGTACTATTACTATCAAAAATGGACCCACCGGCCCAGGATGCTGATGGTCGAAAAGCTCACGGATGACAACTCCCGTGTGAGAAGACTGAAGTACGACTGCATGAGCCATTACGATGCATGGTATGAGCATGTGGATGTGGAGAACAAGGAGCATGTTCAGGAGTTTATCGAGAAGATCCTGCCGGATTATGATGTGATCTGCCTGATGGAGACGATCCCCTTTGACATCCGCAATATGTTTATGGAAGCGGGTCTGCGGATGAACAAGGAATTCTATGTTGTCCCCATGACCTATGAAATGAACTTTGCCAAGGTAAAGCTGGCTTATCTGGATGATGTGATGGTATTCCATCTGCGTCCCACCAGCGTCAGCCCGGTCAATATGATGATCAAGCGCGCGATGGATCTTGTGATCTCCTCGGCTGCTCTTTTGATCGCCTTCATTCCCATGTGCATTATCGCGCTTCTGATCAAGCTTACCTCTCCCGGTCCTGTATTCTACAAGCAGCTGCGCATGACCAAGGATAAAAAGGAATTCTATATTTATAAGTTCCGGTCCATGGTGCAGGATGCGGAGAAAAAGACCGGCCCTGCCCTGGCCACTAAGGATGACCCCAGAATTACAAAGGTGGGTAAATGGCTGCGTAAATTGCGTCTGGATGAGCTGCCCCAGCTGATCAACATTCTGAAGGGCGATATGAGCGTGGTAGGCCCCCGCCCCGAACGGCCCTTCTTTATTAAAAAATACGAAAAAGAGATTCCCAATTATGATAAGCGCTTCCTGATGAAGGCCGGTCTGACCGCACTTTCTCATGTTTACGGGCGCTATTCCACGGACATTGTGGACCGCACCCACTACGATCTGCTTTACGTGCAGAACTACAACCTGATGATGGACATCCGGATCATGCTGCTTACGAGCCGTACGCTGTTCCTGAAGGATGCTGCAGAAGGTGTTAATACGACAGACCGCAGAAAGACCGCCGGGAATCCTGCAAAATAACGCTTCAATCCCCCTGTCTCTCAAGGAGACGGGGGGATTGCTGCAGTACAATGTTTCAATTTCGCCGTAATCCTATGCCAATACGTAAGATTTCTCTGCACAATCCCTCCGTCACGGCTTCGCCGTGGCACCTCCCTTTACACAAGAGGGGCTTTCGGTGCAGTGCAAATTGGTATACTTGTACGATGATATATACTTTTGACAGAATGAGGTGCAGGCAGCATTTTTGCTGCCTGCACCTTTTCGTTACAGAATATCTTCACAGAAGCTCTCGGGAGCCGCACCCATACGAATCAGCAGATTCTTCATATAGTGGTAAGCGCAGCTGTTCAGCAGCAGCCCGGCAACTTCGCCCACATGACGGTTTTCGGCCTTTTCCAGAGGTGTACCCTTTACCCACAGGTTGAAGGCACCCATAGACTGACCGCACCAGATCTGCATATCAAACTTCCGGCTGGGATCGCCCTGGACGGCCCAGCGGGAGGAGCTGCCCAGATACCACCGGAACACCAGCGCCATCTTCATCTTGGGATTTTTCTCTGCCTGCGGGATCTTGGAGGGGTCAACACGGGAGAAATACGCTTTGGTTCCCTCCCAGATATTGTCGAAAGTATCCCTCAGGATCTTCTTTTCGATCCGCTCCCGGTCAGCAGGGGGGATGGCATCGAAGGAAGGGTACTTTACATAATATTCGTAGAGTTTCTGGGCATTCTGGGGGTACATGGTCTTCTTTTTGATGACCTCCACCTTGGCGCCCATCTCAAACATATCGGCACAGGGAGCCATGGTCACGTCTGCCATGGCTGTTTCCGCCAGAACCTGCTTGACATAGTCAGAGGTGCCGGATTCCACGCAGCTCTGGTTCACAGAACCGGTGACCACATAGGCTGCTCCCATTTCAAAGGCACCCAGACAGCTAAGACCCGTACCCACACCGCCGCCTGCACCAACGCGAACCTTTTGCTGGTAGCCGTACTTTGCCTGGACCCGGTTTGCCAGGGCGATCATGGCGGGCAGCATGGACACCATGGGCCGTCCGTCGGTATGGCCGCCGGAATCAGCCTCGGCAGTGATGTCATCTGCCATGGGAATCTTCGGTGCCAGCGCAGCCTCCTCAGGGGTGAGCTTACCGGCTTTCAGCAGAGCAGAAACGGTTTCTGCTGCGGGAGGAGATACGAACTTTTCCAGAACCTCTTCCCGGGAAACCTTGGCAATGATCTTGTGGGGAATGACGATTCTTCCGTCTTCCTCATGGACACCGTTCAGGCGGAAATACACCAGCGCTTCAGAGGGTACGATAAAGGCGGAAGCCTCCACGCCCAGCACTTTCTTATCGATCAGCAGCTGTGCCAGCTGCATTTCCATGTCGGCGTTGCGGTTGCTGAGCATATTCACCAGGAATGGTTTCTCACCCAGCGCCGCTTTCATCTTGTCAATCTCCCGGGCCACCACCTCCAGCCGCTGTCCGCCGGAACCGTAGGAGCCCATACAGCCGGCCTTGCCTAAGGCAATGGCCATGTCGGAGGACGCAATGCCGTTGGCCATGGCGCCGCCGTAGAGGGCATATTTCAGGCCGTAGGTTTTCTTGAACTCGGTGTCACCGAAGTCTTCTGCTGTCAGATTGGGCAGCTGGAAGAAAGTACCTTCCTCCGGCTTTTCCGTGGTTACCGTCAGATTACCCTTCTGACCAAATGCGTACACAATGGGATACTGCGCATTCGCAAGAAGCTTACGGCTGTTATCCTGATTGATCATCGGCATCGTGCTACCTCCTTAATTGTCTGCATTGGAAATCTTCAGCGTATAGCTGTCGATCTGCATGATCTGGATCTCGTCATTGAAGATCGCCGCATCAAAATAGACGCGGATATGATCCTCGGTCTGCACCAATTCCCGGACATTGACCTCATAACGCAGTTTGCTGTAGCCATGGCGAACCTGCCCGCGGAATTTGGAGTCGCAGCAATTTCCCTTGATCATGGTGAAATAGGCATTGTCAAACTGATCCAGAATGCCCGCATGGGCAAACAGGAACATGCCCAGCTGGGTGACACCGTCGCTGGTGATGATGGCAGGGAACACAGGGTCATTCTTGAAATGCGCCTTGAAGGGCCACATATCGGGGGTGATCTGCTTCTCGCCGCAGATAATGCCTCTGCCGTAGATACCGCCGTTGTAATCAATTTCCGTCACACGGTCGATCATCTGCATATCATGAGGCAGATGATAAAGCTCCTTATGGGTGGGCTTGGGTGCCACACCGAAGCAGGCTTTGTAATCGCCCCGGAAGAAAGCATCCAGCTCCGGCTTTTCGTAGGTGGTTTTGGTGGTATCGGTAAAATGCAGGAACTCCCTGGGCTCCACATTTTTGCGCATCTGGATCTTGGGCCGGATAATGCCCTTGTTGGATTCCAGATCCGCCCGGGTGAAGAAGCCGCCGGTGGCTTCGGTGACGGAGATCAGCTCATCGCCGTTATAGCTTTCAAAGTTGAAGAACAGCAGCGTGGTGGAGCCGTTCTTGACAAACTTGTTGATCTTCAGCACCGTCCGCAGGGTGTCGCCCACACGGAAGGGACGCTCGCTGTGGGCTGTCATGTGAGAATCGATGGCACGGTAAGCAAGGGTTCCCTTGGAAATGGCATCCAGGCCCATGTAGGCGATCAGGAAAATGGCAATATGGGACGCCTCAGAGGCCACCAGGGGGCAGATGTAGGTGTCGCCAACCCGGAACACGCAGTCCTCGTCCAGGTCGTACTCCGACACGATGGAGGAAGGACGGAACACACCGAACTCCGCGTCAATGGAAATGATCCGGGATGCAAACATAAACGGAGGCAGGGGGATTCTGGCCCGGATGGGATACTGGTCCACTTCCTTATACTTATCGCCCAGCACCGCAGCCATGGAGGTTTCCGTCATGGTAAGGATCTGCTGACGGTCAAACAGATACTCCTTCGATGCATGAGGGAACTTCGCGGGAACAGCCGCCGCAGCGGGAGCCGCAGGTGCAGGCATGCCCAGCATCTGCTCATAGAGCTTGTTCTGGGCATCCATGAACATTTTGAATGCCTTCTCGTTATTCAGAATCTGCCGCTGCAGCACCTGGGCGAATTCCTCGCCGGAGAGGGCTGCTTTCACCGGCTGCGGTGCCGGAACAATCGTCTTGACCATAGGTACTTCTTCCTCTTTCACAGGAATCGCTTCAGGTGCATCCTTCCGGAAGGAAAGCCGGGACAGGAGGGCGGATGCATCGAAGCGCACATTGCTTGCCAGAAGCGCGGCGCACAGGTTCAGCAGGGTCTCCGATGCCTCGGTGCCGGAATACAGGGATGCCACCTGGGCATCTTTTTTCTCTTTCAGCGTGGCTCCGGCCCAGGTGCCGCACATCTGGGTGGTGCTCAGATCGATGAAAACTCTGCCGCCCCGGGCATAGAGCTCCTCCACAGCGGAAGCATAGTCCACCGTCCGGGTCAGCAGCGCTGCCGTGTTTTCTGCCAGCATTTCGGGGTTATCGTCCATGGGTTTGCGGAACTGGGTGCTGAACAGGGTGTAGTCCGTCTTTGCCAGCCGGACACCGGAGGACAGCATTCCCTGGCGGATTTTCTCCTCCAGATGGGCCACCACCGGCGTGTGGATATAATTCGCCACATTCAGCTCGTTGGCGATGCAGCCGGTTTCCGCGATCAGTCTGCGCAGCGCGGCCCGTTCGCCGGTGAGGATCACATCCTCGGTAGAACCGATGATCATCACATACACGCTGTCATACTTTTCCGCTGCCGCACAAATCCTCTTTCCGTCGCCCTTGACGTAATACTTGGTAAAGCCGTCGGTCTCGCGGCCAAGATGCGCATTCAGAGGGGCATCGTCACTGCGGGCCATAAAGCGGAGGTCCTCTTCAATATAGGAAAGCACCTCGCCAACGTCACAGGCTGTACCGTCGGCATTGCGCAGATGGTTGAGAAGAATGGCCATCTCACCCATGCTGGCAC
>JAFQHF010000102.1 GCA_017398105.1 Oscillospiraceae bacterium
CATCGAAGGCGGCCTGATGACCGGTCTGAAGGAAGCTATGGCTCTGGGCCAGTCCGCTTGCGTTTACAACATCTGCTACACCACCATGGGTGGTTTCGGTGCGATCCTGGCTATGCTGGGCGTTATCGCCTGCCCCATCTCCTCCGGCGACACTGCATTCCGCTCCGCTCGTCTGACGGTTGCCGATGCACTGAACCTGGATCAGAAGAGCATTAAGAACCGTATTCTGCTGACTGTTCCTCTGCTGGGCCTGGGCGTTCTGGTTTCTCAGCTGGACTACACCGCTATCTGGAACTACTTCGCCTCCACCAACCAGATCCTGGCTGCCATCGTTCTGTGGACCGCTGCCTTCTATCTGCGTCATGAGGGCAAGAAGGACATCATTTGCTCCATCCCTGCAGCATGGATGACCGCTGTTACCCTGTCCTTCGTCTTCAGCAGCAACCTGTACCTGGGCGGCATTTCCTTCTTCCCGCCCATTTCCAAGATCCTGGGTGTCGGTACCGCTGTTGTGCTGTTCATTCTGTATACCCTGAAGGCCCCCAAGGCTGCAAAAGCCGCCAAGTAAGATTATCTGATTCATACGAGAAAGGAACAAGCCTATGTACATCCCGCCCAAACCGTTATCTGAAAAAACACTGCCACCGGAAAAGCTTCGGCCTGACAGAATCTGCTGTACAGAATATGAAGATTTCGGCCTGGGAGATGCGGCTTTGTACGTGGAGTGGCATTCTTTGCGACGGATGGGATACATTCCGCTGTCTGCAATTACCCGTGTGTTCAAGCGTCTGGCAGTGAGCAAGGGCTTTTTTGAGGGAAAAATGTACGGAACACTCTGCTACCTGGTGGTGTGCTACGATGGTAAGCAGAAGGCCTTCCGCTTTACCCATGAAGAAAATCTGGATGCTTTGCTGGAAGCCTTCCGGGAAAAAACAAGCATTCCTGTAGGCAAGGTCTGAGTAATCAAAGAGGAGCCCCGCAGTCATTAGACTGCGGGGCTTTAGACTGTCAAAATAGGCTTCGCAGAATTTGCCGCCAAAACGGCAAACCCATCTGAATCATTTTTGGCCGCGGCGTGTACGTGGACAAAAATACATCTCAGACTGCAAGTGTGCGAGTTGTGCGCCTGCTGCGCACAAGGAGTGCGCGCAGCAGGCTGCAAAAAGCTGGCGGAAAAGCCCGAAGGGATTTTTCGACAAGCTGGAGCCCCGCAGTCATTAGACTGCGGGGCTTTTGTGGTGGTAGGAGATTACTTGAGGGTAGCAGCGTTCTTCTTGGCGGACTTCAGGAAGATACCCAGGAACAGGACTGCGAAGATGGCACCGCCTACCAGAGCGATGGGGTAGTAAACCTCATAGCCCAGGCCCATGGGAGCCCACAGCAGACCCATGCATTCGGGAGCTGCAATGAAGTAGGTCATGGAAACTGCAGACATGAAGGTGGCAGGGATGGTGCAGATCCAGTGGTTCTTCTTATTGTTGGACAGGAACATGGCAGCAGCCCACAGAGCGATCATAGCCAGGGTCTGGTTTGCCCAGGTGAAGTAACGCCAAACGATGGAGTAGTCGATCTGGCAGATCAGAGTGCCGATGCCCAGGATGGGAGCAGTCAGCAGCAGACGCTTCTTCCAGTTGTCCTGATCGATGCCGAACCAGTCAGCGATGGTCAGACGGGCGGAACGGTAAGCGGTATCACCGGAGGTGATGGGGCAGGCGATAACGCCCAGCATAGCCAGGACGCCGCCCAGCTTGCCCATGGTGGTGTTGCAGATCTCGAAGACAACGGCGTTGACACCGGCACCTGCCTCCAGCAGAGCCTGGGAGTCTTCGTAGAAGGAGACACCGGCAGCAGCCCAAACCAGAGCGATGATACCTTCAGCGACCATGGCGCCGTAGAAGATCTTGTGGCCCTGCTTTTCGGAGGTGCAGCAGCGGGCCATCATGGGGGACTGGGTGGCGTGGAAGCCGGAGATGGCGCCGCAGGCCACGGTCAGGAACATGAAGGGCCAGATGTCAGTGCCCTTGGCATGCTGGTTGGAGAAATTGTTCCACAGTTCGGGCATCTCATAGTTGCCGGAGAACAGCAGGACACCGGCAACACCGAATGCCATGAACAGCAGGCAGAAGCCGAAGATGGGATAGACCTTGCCGATTACGGCATCGATGGGAACGAAGGTAGCAACGAAGTAGTAAATGATAATGACATACAGCCAGAAGTTGGCATCCAGGTTTTCAGGAGTCAGCATAGCCAGCAGACCGGCGGGGCCCTTGGAGAAGACGACACCGACCATGACCAGCAGGATCACGGAGAAGACGCGCATGACAGTCAGCATGGTCTTGCCCAGGTAGATGCCGGTGATCTCGGAGATGGAGGCACCATTATGCCGCATGGAGACCATGCCGGAGAAGTAGTCGTGAACGGCACCGGCGAAGATGGTACCGAAGACGATCCACAGGTACACAACGGGTCCGAACAGAGCACCGTTCAGAGCACCGAAAATGGGGCCCAGACCGGCAATGTTCAGCAGCTGGATCAGGAAGATCTTCCAGCCCTTCATGGGGACGAAGTCAACGCCGTCATTGATGGCGTTTGCAGGAGTTTCGCGGTCATCGGGGCCAAAGACATTGTCAACATACTTGCCGTAGAAGACGAAGCCGACCAGCAGAATGACGACTGCAGCGATGAAAGTAAGCATAGTGTTCCTCCTCTTAATATGTTTTCCTAAGGGGTGCTATCAGCACCACGTTAGTTGCCCTAATTATATTACGAAAGTATGAAGGGGGCAACCAAGAAACGGTAAAGAGAAACGTCTTGCCACACAAATACAAATGGAGCGATTTGGTGAAAATGCCGGTTTTCAAAGGTGAAAACCAGCATTGATAGGTTAAATTGCATATAACAGGACGGAGAAAAACTGAAGCACAGCACCCAGTACCACGAAAATGTGGAACACCGAATGCATCCACTTCCGCTTCTTTCCCAATCCGTAAAGAACGGAGCCGACAGTATAGGCAATGCCGCCGGCAAGCAGCAGAAGAAAGCCGGGAAGGGTCATGACCTCCAGAAGCTGCCGCCAGAAAGGGATCACAGCCCAGCCCATGCCGATATAGCAGATCATAGAAAATACGCCGTATTTTTTCAGATCAATGGCGGTCAGCGCCG
This sequence comes from Oscillospiraceae bacterium, assembly GCA_017398105.1. Next base: position 3,163 of record JAFQHF010000102.1, read on the forward strand.
CGGCAAGAAGTGCCAGCGCCCATTCGAAGGCGAACAGCCCCCAGGCGATTGCGGGATACTGGTGCCGCAGGCCGGACAGGACAACGGCGGTGTAGGTACCGGCGATCAGAAAGTAAATGGTGCAATGGTCGATGACCTGCATGACCTTCTTGCCCATGCCGGGAGCCAGGCCGTGATAGACACTGGAAATGGTGAACATGGTGATAAATGCCGTGCCGTAAATGGTACAGCCCAGGATACCGAAATAGTTGTCCCGGAGAGCTGCCCGGACCACGCAGGTCAGCAGAACGGCAACGCCCAGCGCACCGCCCACAATGTGGGTGATCATATTCATCAGCTCCTCGCCTCTGGTATAGGAAGGAAGCTGGCGGTCAGATAATTTGGTTCGTTTCATAGAAAAAGCCTCTCAGTTGGTCAGGATGGTTTCACTATAGCACATTTTACACAAAAATCACGCTACCGGTGGGAAGAGGTCTCTCTTTTGTGGAGAAAAAGCGACTCTACCCCGGGTAGAGTCGGGTTTGGGGTTGACAAATGTCCGCCGATAGAATACAATTCATAGGTACCACGGTTGAGGTCGCGCAGATGATCAGTACCCGTCCGGTTTGGCAATTGCCGGATATGGGAAAGGCGTTTGCGCCGAAGGTCTTGCCTGATGCCAAGCAGGCTTTTCCTGGGGCTGCGCAGAATATGTGCAGAACTGTCATCAGTTATGATGTTGTGCTGCCGGGTTGAACGGAGACGTTTGCCCTGTGCGCAGCACAGGGTTTTTGTTTTGAATACCTGAGAGAGGATTTGTAAGTGTATGAAGAAGATTCCTTTTATTACCCTGGAAAAGGCTAAGGAGATCCGTGATCAGATCCCCACCCCTTTTCATGTTTATGATGAAGCCGGTATCCGGGCAAATACCCGGGCCCTGAAGGCTGCATTCTCCTGGAACAAGGGCTTCCGGGAATATTTTGCCGTGAAGGCGACCCCCAACCCCTATATCCTGCAGATCCTGAAGGAAGAGGGCTGCGGCTGCGACTGTGCCAGCTATACGGAGCTGCTGATGGCAGAGGCCGTGGGCAACACCGGCCATGACGTGATGTTCTCTTCCAATGTGACCCCGGAGAAGGACATGCGCAAGGCCTATGAGATGGGAGCCTATATCAACCTGGACGATTCCACCCATGTGGAATTTCTGGAGCGAATCGCAGACGGCAAGGTTCCTGAGACGATCTGCCTTCGGTTCAATCCCGGCGGTTCCTTCTCTCTGGGCAATACCATTATGGACATGCCCCGGGATGCCAAGTACGGCATGACCGAGGATCAGATGGCCGGTGCTATCAACCGGCTGATGAAGCTGGGCACCAAGCATTTCGGCATCCATGCCTTCCTGGCCTCCAATACCACTGCAAACGGCTACTATCCGGAACTGGCCAGCCAGCTGTTCCGTCTGGCGGTACGGCTGCGCAATGCCACCGGCTGCCACTTCACCTTCATCAATTTGTCCGGCGGCGTGGGTGTTGACTATCGTCCCGAGCAGCCTGCCAGCAATATCGCCATGATCGGCGACGGTGTCCGTCAGAAGTATGAGGAGATCCTGAAGCCTCAGGGTATGGATGATATCGCCATTTTCACCGAGCTGGGACGCTTCATGCTGGCACCCTACGGCCACCTGGTCTCCACTGTTCTGCACCAGAAGCATATTTATCGGGAATATGTGGGCCTGGATGCCTGCGCTGCCGACCTGATGCGCCCTGCCATGTACGGCGCGTACCATCATATCACCGTTCTGGGCAAGGAAGATGCCATCCTGGATCATGTTTACGATGTGACCGGCGGCCTCTGTGAGAACAACGATAAGTTTGCCATTGAACGTTCTCTGCCGGAAATCGACATCGGCGATATCGTCTGCATCCACGATACCGGTGCCCACGGCTATTCCATGGGCTACAACTATAACGGCAAGCTGCGCAGCGCTGAGGTCCTGCTGAAGGAGGACGGCTCCTTCCGGCTGATCCGCCGGGCGGAGAAGCCCAGTGACTATTTTGCCACCTTTGACTTTACAGAATTCCAGTTTGGTGAATAAATTGTACTAACTGCACAAAAGATTGCGGATTTATTTGGCATCACAAGGACAAAATAACGATAAATTTTCATACTTTTCTTTTCAGATTATGATATAATGGTATCGGCGGCAAGGGAACGCCCAAAGCCACCTGAAAAGGAGTACCCTATGAACAGTATCTTATTTTTCCTGACCCCCAAGGCAATGTGTGCACACCTGAATGATGACTTTACGATCCGGCAGGCACTGGAAAAAATGGAGTCCGCAGGCTATGCGGCGCTTCCGATTCTGAACCGCCGGGGTGAATACCGCGGCAGCCTCACAGAGGGAGATCTTCTGTGGGCAATGAAGAACATGTGTTATATGGATATGCGCCAGGCGGAGGCACGGCGGATCATGGAGATTCCCCGCCGCAAGGACAATGTTCCGGTTCGGATCACCACATCCATGCAGGATCTGATCGAGCGCGCCTCCCATCAGAATTTTGTTCCTGTGGTGGATGACTACGGCGCATTTATTGGTTTGATCACCAGAAAAGCCATCATCCAATACTGCCATGACAAGCTGTTTCCTGAAGACTGACCGCAAATACAAGCCCCCCGCTTCCTGCAGTGTGAAGCGGGGGTTCGTTATGTTGTCAGCGGTATCGCCAGATATTGCTCCCAGGGGTAGACCTGCTGTGTGCTCCCAAGGCCGTAGGCCTCCCGGATGCCCAGGCAGATTTGCTTCAGCTTTTTCTGCATGATGGCGGGCCGGAAAAGCGCGGCATTTTCGGGAAGCATAGCGTTCTCGAAGATCCGGGCCCGGTCTTCCCGGGGGGAATGCATGGAATACAGGTCAACGAAAGCACGGCCTTCTCCGGTTAAATAGCTTTCTGAGGTCATACCGTAGGAGAAGCTTCTGGGATTCAGATTCTCCCATTGATCCAGTGCGGTGCTGCCGCCGAAAATATGCGTCTCCATCACATGAAACAGCTCATGGTACAGGCTCTGATGAAAATATCTTCCGGTGGCGATGGAAACAATGGCATCGCTTCCATCCAGAAACTGCACCCCGGTGGCAATGCCGGGGCCGGTTTGCCCGGTTCCCGTGATGCTGCGCACCAGACAAAGCTTCAGACCGGAAAAATGGGCGGCGGTCTGCTGCAGAATATCCTCCGGAAATACGGACAGCAGCTGGTCGGTCTGCGTAAGAGCCTGCATCAAAAGGCCGGGCTGGATTTCCGGGCGGAAGCGGTAGTCCCAGGGCTGCAGCTCCAGGGCATCATTCCCGATCAGGATCTCCAGGCTGTATTTGGATTCAAGTTCCGCAGCCAGGGCGCTGCAGGCTGCCAATGCGCCGGAATCAGAATTGTCCGAAGAAACATAGACTTCCGAAAGAAGTCTGGAACCGCTGTCCTGGGCGGCGGACAGCTGCCAGCAGGAAATCAGATCGCAATCCAAAGCGGGGTCGTATGTCAGGATATAGACGGTATCGTCACTGCCGGAAACCAGGGCTTTCGGGGTCTGCAGTGGCGGCAGGGTAAAGCTGCCGCGATTGTTTCCGGACTCCAGATCGAAGCAGGTGAGCAGTGTTTCCTCACCGGAAGGCGCGGAGCAGACCGCAGCGTGAAGCTCCGGCAGAAAGAATACGGCCTGTGTATCCGGCTCCGGAAGCAGAATGGAAGGTGTGCCCCCTGCAATGCCGAAAAGGGAGATACGCTGGAATCCGTCTTCAAAATTCCCGTAGAAACGGCCGTTGTCCGTAGCAGACAGTGCGATATCACCGTCCCGCTCTACCAGGAGCTGGCCCGTATTTGCCGAAAGAAAAATGGTGCGCCCGTCTTCACTCCGGCATTTCAAAACGGAATCCTTCAAATAAAGTCCTGCCAGGGTCTGTTCTGTGCAGGTCATTTCCTTTACGGTTCTGTGGATGTCTGTCTTCCGGTTCCAGGCCTGCAGGGAATCAGGGGTGCAGTAGTAAAGGGTGGTTTCATCGGAAGACAGGATCGGGCTTCCGATCCCATTGGGCGGAAGCGGTATGGCAGCGGTTTCTGAAAGCGTTTTGCTGTTCAGAACCAATGTCTCCTGACGCATCGGATCAAAAAACGACAGGCTGCCTGCGTGAAACTGCATGGAAGCATCCTCTGGCTCCAGAGGGAATCCCAGCGGATGCTGGGCAATGGGAACCAGCGCTTCCCGGGACAGAAGGGTAAGGGTGGTGCTTCCCTGACCGGAAAAGGCCAGAAGGCCGGTATCCAGGGCACACAGGTCTCTGACCTTTCTCACAGACAGAGGGTGCCCGGCCAGCTCCTCCGGGACGGGCGTTATCTGTGCATGGACTGCAGGCAGGACGGCCTCTGCGGAAGACGGTTCCGTTTCCGGCGGAGCATCATCCCAGGCACAGCTGCAAAGCAGCAGACACAGAAGCAGGGGAAAAAGGGCTTTCATTATTGTCTCCTTGCGAGGGTGTATTCGTCGCCCTGCCGGTAATAGGGGCAGTGCTGACTGCGGGAGGTCATAATGCGGTAGACCTCATCCTCGTCCAGGTCCATCATGCAGTAATATTCCTCGTATTCCTCGTCATAATCATAATGCCAGCAGCTTTCACATTCTGTCGAAAACATGCGAATCCCTCCAGAAAATTTTGAAAATGAAAAAAAGAAGAGGTCAGCATCCCCGGCGTCCCGGCAAAACCATATTGCGGATTCAAAACACAGGCCGAATCCGCAGACAGATGGTGAGCGGGGCGTCGGGGACGCCGCCCCCTACGACTTATGTATATTACAGTTTGTCCAAGTAGGCTTTCACATCAAAGGGACGGATCATTTCATCCTTCCTCAGATACAGCGGATGATGGGGATGGCCCTTTTTGGTGATGGCGCCGGCGCAGTACCATTTGGCACCGAATTCTTCACCGGAGCGGAGCATATCCCGGACGCAGCCGGGAAGGTACTTCCGCTTCTCGATAACGGCACCCCAGGCAGCCCAGACGGAAGGGTTTTCCGAAATGGACAGCACATACCGGAAGGCTTCCAGGTTTTCCGCATGCAGGGCCTCGTTGCAGGTCTTTTCCATGTCGTCCGGAGAGGTGGCCCGCTGGGCGTAGACATTGAACATGATAAACGAATCAAAACCGTTGCCCAGGGCGATTCGCTCCACGGATTTCAGGGTGTTGTCCAAGGCATCGGGCTTGGCGGTGGATGGATTGATGCCGATACAGATCAGAGGGTTTCTGCCCCGGGTGCCCAGAATGTAACGGTATTCTGAATAGAAATTGGGGGCATAGAGCCATTTTTCGATATCATATTCCGCGGACGGAGTATTGGCGGATTCCAGAGCCTGCCGAAAGGTCAGAAGCTCCAGCTCCGAAGTGGCAACGCTGGGTACATGTGCCATTTACACATCCTCCACCGTGGGGAACCAGAGACTCTGGGAAGGATCATGGAAATCGCAGCTCTGGGGATCGCGGCCGGTCTGCAGGCACCAGGCGGCAAAGGCGGTATCCAGGAAGGGATACACACCGTCAAATGCAGACTGAACGCTGACTGCGCTGCCGTCAGCCATATGCAGCTCTACTACAATGTTTCCGCCCTGGATCAGGTACAGCTTCTGTCCAATGATATCCTTATAATAATAGGTAAGCTCCTTTTTGCCGAAGCGGCACAGCAGGAAGCTTTCACCGTCATAGAAAATGCCGAAGCTTAAGTAATACACGGCAAGGCAAATGCCCATCAGCAGAACGAACACACCGCCCCAAATCAGGACAGGCCCATCGGTAATGCCGACACAGATGGCCATGATGCCAAGAACGGTAAGAACCACGCCAAAAACGCCGTAACGCTTATTGGCCCGGACTGCTCTTCCGCTGCGGTGCTGTGCCTTGCTGCGGAAAAGTTTGGTGAAGGTTTTATCAACCAGATAGCAGACACCGAAAATGGCGGCTGCGATCACAAGGATGGGGATGAATTGTGCCATAGAAACAGATCTCCTTTATGCCCACAGAACGTAATCAACGGGAATGTCATGTGCCTCGGTTTCCAGACTGGGCAGCATCTGGAAGGCATAGCACAGGGCCAGTGTGGGATGATTGGGTTCAGCAGACAGAAATTTGTCATAGAATCCACCGCCGTAGCCAATGCGGTGCCCCCGGGAATCAAAGGCCAGGCCCGGCATCAGTACCAGAGCGGTTTCGTCATCGGCAACGGGCTCGTCGGCAACAGGCTCCGGGATTCCGGCATAGCCTTTTTCCACTTGGGTCAGGTCGTCCAGCCAGAGAAACTTCATTTCATCGCCGAATACCTTGGGAACAGCCACACGCTTGCCGTCCCGGATAGCCTGCTCCAGCATGGGGACTGTGCGGACCTCCTGATTGTAAGGCAGGTAGCCGTAGATGGATACCGCATTTTTATAGGCATCACTTTCCAGGAAAAGACGACCCAGCTGAGCGCTGCGGCGGTTGATTTCTTCTTCTGTCATGGCGCGCTTCTGCTCACGGATGGTGCGGCGCAGTTCTTTTTTATCCATGATCGGGTTCCTCCTTGTTTTTGGGTGTCCGGAACATCCGGAACCACAGAAAAATGGCGATCTGCCCGGGAATGCCCAGCAGGAAGATCTTCCAGAAATTGTATCCCCACACAGTGAGGATCACCATGTAAATGCTCAGAATGCTGCCCCAGACGATGATGGAAATCAGAGTTTTGTTCCACCGGAAATCATGCCAGGCAGAGCGCAGGCTCAGCAGTACGATGGCGTTGGCGGGGATGGCGATGAAAAACAGCAGGCAGCTGTATTTTTCCAGAAAGTCAAAGGAGGACAGCAGCACAAATGCCAGCAGCGCCACGAACCAGACTAAGGTAGAGGAAAGCGCCTGGATCACGTTTTTGTTTGCCTTGCGCTTCAGGGCCTTTTCCGATACCTGAACCATGGCCTTTTCCAGCTTTCCCGGGTTTCCGGGCAGGGCATTGGGATCAGCCAGCAGATCATTGACCGTGATGCCGAACTGCCCGGCCAGGGCCATCAGAGTCAGCACATCCGGCACGGATTCCCCGCGCTCCCATTTGGAAACGGCTTTGTCGGAATAATTCAGTTTTTCCGCCAGTCCGGCCTGGGTCAGACCCTGCTGCTTGCGGTGGGCGGCGATATTTGCACCGATCTGTGATTTCAGCTTCTCGTCATCCATGGTTTCCCTCCAGCAGATAATTACCCTCATCTTATCATAAAGAAGCGGATTTTGCAACCGAAAAACCATGGCCGGAAACCGGGAAAACCAGGGCGGAGGCATACCGGGTGTGCTGCTTTTTGACTTTTTATTTACATATTTCAGCGGAAGATTGCAAAAAAGCCTTTGACTATATGTGTGATAAATGATATAATGATAATTAACAAAATATTTAAAATTGCTTCGAAAGGAGTGCGGCGGTATGCGGTGGATGATCGTACTGGTGCTGATGGCTGCGCTGCTGTACGGCTGCGGAAAACCGGACGCAGTGATTACCGGAGAGGAGACGGCACAGCCCCAGGGAATTCGGGATGACAATACCATATCTGCGGAAGAACCCCTGGCAGCCACTGTGGAAAGCCGGGAGGAAGCGGAAGAGCTGGCTCGGCTGTACGGAATCACCCTGGTGGACTACAGCTACGGCGTGGCGACCTTTGATACCCGGGAAGATCCGCAGGCGGTCATTGCCCGGGGCCGGGAACAAGGTTGGCCGGAGCTTTCGCTGAACGGGAATATAAAGGCGTATTAATGCTTTTGTAGATACTATTATTATGATTGGGAGTGGAGTAACGTGAAACGATCTGTGTGGGTAAGAATGCTTTCCATGCTGCTGGCGTTTTCTCTGGTGCTGTCCATTGCGCCCTTCGGCTATGCATCCGGACTGGATGAGCTGATGATCGTGGAGGAGCTGCCCGTGGAAGAACAGACGCAGGAGCAGCCTGCGGATGCAACGATTACCGTGGAGGAAACCGAAGCAGCTGCAGAAGAAACGGAAGCAGTGGTTCCGGAAACGGTTCCTGCTGCGACAGAGCCTGCAGAGGAAGTGACAGAGGCCACTGCGCCTGAGCAGACAGAAGCAGAAGAAACCCAGCCTGAGGAGACGGAAGCAGAAGAAACAGAACCTGAGGAAACAGAGCCAGAGCAGTTGGAAGATATTGTTCTGACTGAGGCTCAGCTGGAAGAAAAGCGGGCTCTCAGCGGTGAGGCGGAAGCACTGGCTGCGCTGATCCCCGGAGAAGACTATGTGGCGGATGAAGTGATCTTCATGGCGGAAGATGCTGCATATGCCCGGACTGTGGCGCAGGCCTATGGCGGCAACCTGAAAAGCTGCGAATATGGCGTAGCAGTGATCGCGCTGCAGGGTATGACCGTGGCAGAGGCTATGGTCATGGCTGCCGACCTGACCAACAATCTGCCTGCGGTGTATCCCAACTATATTACGCAGGTGGAGCCTGTTGATTCCGGTACGGTAAGAGCATCGGCCTATGTACCCAGAGCACTGGAATGGGAGGACTGGGTCAGAGGACTGATGGACAACCCTGACCCGTTCCTGCGGGACCCTGCCAGCTCCCAATTCCAGTGGATGCATGATATGGTGAATACCTATCAGGCCTGGGGTGTAACCACCGGCAGATCTGCGGTCAAGGTCGCGGTCGTGGACTCCGGTGTGCAGGCGAATCATCCGGATCTGAACGGAAAGGTGACGTCCTATGACATTGGTCTGGGTACCAGCGATGCCTATGGCCATGGAACCCACGTTGCCGGTATCATTGCCGCGTCCATGGACAATGGTATTGGCGGCGCCGGTATTGCCCCCGGTGTCAGTATTATGAACATCCGTGTTCTGAACGCTCAGGGCTCCGGTACCAATGCGAACATTGCAAGAGGTATCCGTGCGGCTGCAGACAACGGAGCATGGATCATCAATCTTAGCCTGGGCGGTCCGCGCTACAATTCCGTTGAGGAGCAGGCTGTTGCCTACGCCGTCAGCAAAGGTGTTACGGTTGTGACTGCGATGGGCAACAACGGCAGTAATACGATCCATTATCCTGCATCGTATAACTTCAACGGTGTGGTCTCCGTTGTTGCGGTGGATAAAGCTGCCAGCCGTGCCTGGTTCTCCAACTATGGCAAGTGGGCAGATGTGGCAGCGCCCGGCGAGTCGATTCTGTCCTGTGTGCCCGGCAGCGGCTACGATTGGTATAGCGGTACCTCCATGGCGGCGCCTGTTGTATCCGGTGTGGCTGCCCTGTACATGAGTGCGTACGGCAAGGTGTCTCCTGCGGAGATGGAGCAGTTGCTGCGCAAAAATACCTTCAAGGGCAATACCAATGATCTGGGTACAGGCATTGTGGATGCAGCCAAGCTCTTCGGTGCAAAGAAGCTGGATCTTGCCTATCAGATCACGGATGAATACGGAAACGTCCTCTATCTGAACAATTACAAGAACGCCAAGATCCCCTGCGAGAGCAAGCTGGCATTCGGCTTCCTCCACGATTGGTATGACTGGTCCAGCGAGATTCTGTATACGCTGGACGGCAAGAACCCCACTGTCAAGGACGGACAGGTGGTGAACGGCCAGTTCTATGACTGGGAAACCGGCATTGATCTGTCTCCCTACTCCGGTAAGAGTGTGACCGTCAAGGCGTCCTACATCAGCGGTATGGGCATTGTCAGCAAGCCCCTCAGCCTGAAGATCAATGTGGCGGCAAGCCAGAAGGTTTCTTCTGTTACCATCGACGGCCCCGATACCCTGGTGGCCGGCAAGAAGGGAACCTATACCGCAGCTGTCCTGCCGGCAAAGGCAGAACAGGGCGTGAACTGGTACATCTACAGCAGAACCGGACAGAATAAGGCCAGCATCAATGCCAAGGGCGTGCTGACCACGGAGGCCAATTCCTCCGGCCGCATTACCATCCGGGCCATCTCCAAGGCAGACCCCAGCAAGTACCGGGATTTCACCGTGAATGTCCAGACCTATAATCCTGTGAAGACCATTACGCTTAACTATGACAAATACACGTTGAATGTGGGTCAGCAGTTTACTCTGGGTGTTCAGGCCATGGTGGATACCACCAATATGATCATTCCCAGTGACCGTTTTGACGTGGAATGGTCCACCAGCAGTGCAAAGATCGCCACTGTGGATGCCAAGACCGGCCGGGTTACCGCAATCGGCAAGGGCACCGCAACCATTACCTGCAAGGCCCTGGACGGCAGCGGCAAGACTGCCAAGTGTAAGGTGACGGTAAATGTGCCTGTAGAGGACATCGTCATCACCGGCCAGTACATTGTGGAACCCGGAAAGTCCGTGAACTATAAGGCCACTGTCTATCCCACCACCGCAAACAACAAGAAGGTCACCTGGCTGCTCCATGATGCGCCCTACGGTGTGACCATTTCCACCAGCGGCATGGTGAAGGTGCCCCAAACGGCAAGAACCGGTGTGGAATTTACCGTTCTGGCCCTGGCACAGGACGGCAGCGGCGTAGTTGGCTCCATGGAATGCCGCATCGAGAATAAGTGCAAGAGCTTCAGCATGAGCTATGCCGGCAGCACGGGACGCAGCCGGGCCAAGATCAACAATAAGGGTGAGGTAACCGCGCTGACTCTGTTCTCTACCCAGCGTACCAACGGCCTCTATGCGGATAACGGAATTACAACAGATATCAGCGCGCCTCTGGACCTGAACTTCTCCGGCACTAATTATACGGTCTATCAGTTCAGCAGCAGCAACCCGGCGGTTGCAGATGTTTACGTGGACACCAAGACCAATCTGCCCGTGGTGGTTGGCATGAGCAAGGGTACCGCTAAGATCACCTTCTCCACAACCGACGGTTCCAACAAGAAGGCTGTGGTCACAGTCAATGTGATCAACCCTGTATCCACCATGAGCCTTCAGACCAATGCAAACCGGATCAACTATTCTTCTTCCGGGCGGGACGGTATCCCCATCATTGCTTTTGGCAAGAGTGCAAATCACAAGGTGGTATTTGCGGACACCTATGGTGTTCCCGGCAACCAGAAGGTGACCTGGGACTTTACCGTGAAGGAATACAGCTGGAATACCGGCAGATATGTGCAGGACTGGACAGCCTATGTTAAGAGCAGCAAACTGGTTACTATCAGTAATTCCGGCTCCTTGTCTGTAAAGGCCAACATGAGAAACTTCTGGCTGGGTCTTGATGGTGAGCTGCGCATTGCGGTAACGGCAACGGCCCAGGACGGTACCGGTCAGACGGCGACTGTGGAATACTATACCGTTCCCGCAGCAACCCAGCTGAAGATCGATAAGAATCTGGGCCTTGTCTGCGTGGATGCAGCTAACGATCTGTATGTGCTGGAGTTCTACTGTGATCAGTGGGGCCGTTATGCAGACTTTGAAACCTGTGCCTTTACGGCTACCAGCAGCAATCCCAATCTGATCGGTGTGGATTGCATTGAGCCTTTGTATGATACAGATGGAGATCCCATTCCCAACTGGTATGCCTGCTATGTTATTCTCAGCAAGGACGGCACCAGCGGCAACGCTAAGATCACCATTAAATCTGCGGACGGTGCGAAATCCGACTCCTACAGCATTACCGTCAGAAAGAGATAATCTATCTGTTTCCAGACAAAATGGCATAATATAAGAAGCGCCTGCATCTGCAGGCGCTTCGTTCCGTTTTGGGGATCATTCGGCAAAAATGGCATCGTAGTCATAGGAGGTGTAAAACACCTGAACCTCCTGCCAGTGCTGTTCGTAGTTTTCCTTGGTCAGCTGATATTCTCCTGCGTGCATCCGCTGCAGCAGCAGGGAATTGACCGCATCGGAGTGGTGCACGGTATCCCGGTAGTTATCCAGGTCAGTGATGGTTTCGTAATCCGTGTAGAAGGAAAACAGATGGATGTTCGGCTCTTCCAGAAGGATCTGGCTGGTCAGACGGAACGAACCGATGGTTTGCTCCAGGGTGCCTGTGCGCAGATGGCTGTCCCAGTTGAGGATGCTGTAGGGCGGGAAATAATAATAGAATTGGATATCCGGATTCTCCCGGGCTGCTTTGACGGCGGTATTTGCCAGGTTGGTTCTGAGGCTTTCTTCATTCCACTGGGAGAAGGGGGTGATTTCGTTTACAGGTTCCGGCCGCTGATAGTGATTCAGTACAGCTTCCTTGCTGTAAGGGTAGACCCAGCTGCTGTAACTGTCAAAGCTGGTGGTCTGTTTCCCTTTTGCGGTATATTCCAGAACACCCAACGCATCACTGCAGAGTGCATCCTTATTCAAAAGGTACTCCACATCGTTGAAAGGGTTGTCGTCATACAGATAGGTGGGATAGCCTCCGTCGGCCAGGATCATATTCTTACCGGACAGCAGGAACCACTCATCCAGGCAGAACAGCACGGTTTTCAGCTCCGCATTGCAGCGGATGGCCTGCTCCAGATTCTGAAACAACTCACCGAAGCTGCCCCCGGAAAAGGGAACCTTCACGGAGGTTACGCCAAAGAGGGCATCGAATTCGGATGATTTGAAGTTTTCCGTCATGGAGGTGCCGGTGATCAGGGCATCGTATTCAAAATGCCGGACGATACCGTCGTTCTGATAACGCTGATTGTTGATGGGGTATTCCAAGTTGTCCAGGGGCTTGTGAAAATGAAAGTAAGGATCGATATACACGGTGACACCGGCAGCGGTGAGCAGCAGTACCAGGGTCAGCAGAAGGCAAAGGATGCTCCATAATTTGTTTTTGTTCATCTGCGAGCCTCCTCAGAAATTGAAATACAGGAAGGTGCTGACACCGGAGAAGGACAGGATGCACCAAGTAAGCAGAAGGGATATGCCAAGGAAGTTCAGCGCTGTGGGACGGAAGGTATCCATGTGCTCATGGGCATTCCGGGCGCCCAGGATCAGAACTGCGGCACCGGTATAGAAGATAAGCACCAGGGAGGCAGGCTGGAAATTGGGCCATGCCAGCGCAGGTATGTTCCGGATCAGCAGCTGGATCTCCGGCAGCAGGAAGGCGTTGATGATGCCTTCGCTGATGGGGCCGAATTCCATAACAAAGACTTTTCGGAACAGCATCAGCGCATCACCTATACTGTCAGCCCGGAAGAATACCCAGGTGGCGCTGACAAAGCAGAAGGTGAGCATCCAGTTGAATACGGGATGGAATTTGTCGAAGGATTCCTTTTTCCAGCGGTACACCACAGAAAAAACACCGTGGAGGATGCCCCAGAGGATAAACGTATAATTGGCGCCGTGCCAGATGCCGCTGACAAGATAGACGATCATTACATTGATGTAGGTGCGAAGCTGTCCTTTCCGGCTGCCACCCAGGGGAATGTAGATGTATTTGGTGAAGAATCGGGTCAGCGTCTTGTGCCAGCGGTGCCAGAACTCGCTGATGGTCAGTGCCTTGTAAGGAGAGTCGAAATTTACCGGCAGGTCAAGGTTCATCATCTGACCGATGCCGATGGCCATGTCGCAGTATCCGCTGAAGTCGAAATAGATCTGGATCGTATAGGCCAGGGATACCAGAATGGCATTTGTGGTATCCAGTGCGGGGATATTGGAAAAGCCCCAGTTGGCAGCGATGCCGAAGGTATCCGCGATCAGGACTTTTTTTGCAAGCCCCAGAACAAACAGATAAAGTCCCCGGGCAAAATTATCCCAATTGAACCGCTTCTTTTCCGGATTCATGAATTGCGGGATCAGCTCGTCGTGGGTCACGATCGGGCCGGCGATGAGCTGGGGGAAATAGGCCACAAAGGAGGCGTACTGCAGAAAATTGTACCGGGAGACCTCTCCTCGGTAAGCGTCCACCACATAGGAAACCTGCTGGAAGGTAAAAAAGCTGATACCCAGAGGCAGCAGAATATTGCGGAGGGTGAAATCCGTATGGGCAAACCGGTTTACATTGATCAGGAAAAAGTCGAAGTATTTGAAATAGAACAGGATGCCGATGTTCAGAAGTACGGCGCAGACCAGTTCCGCTTTCCGCAGAAAAGGGGAGGCGGTTTTTCCCATAAGGAGCGTTGCCAGATAGTTGAAAACAATGGAGGTCAGGATAATGAGCAGATATTCCGGATTGAAATAGCCATAGAACCATAAAGACATACCCAGCAGGAAGGCCTGGGCAAGGGTATATTTCTTAAAGTGATTCAGTCCGAAATATCCGCACAGGCACAGCGGGAAGAAAACCAGAATAAAAATATAGGAATTGAACAGCAAGGCGGCGGCATCCTTTCTATAATAATGAATCAATTTATTATACAGGATGGAAAAAACAGTGTCAAGTTAGGTGGTGTCAAAGGAGTGCGGCGGACGGAAAAAGTGTTGGAAAAAAATGGAATTCACATTGCCTTTTTGGCCTGGGTGTGCTAGACTGTACGTAAACGATTACGAGAGGGTGGTGCGCCGTGGAATTCAATGATATCTATGACGAGAACCGACAGCTTACCGGCCGGCTGCACCAGCGGGGAACGCCCTGGCATCCTGGCGAATACGGCATCGTGGTGTGCGTATGGGTCTATGACGGGCGGGGGCATCTCCTGCTGACCCGCCGGGCGAAGGGCAAGAGCTTTGCCGGTACCTGGGAAAATTCCGGCGGTGCGGTACAGGCAGGGGAGACCAGCCTTCAGGCCATTGTCCGGGAACTGTATGAAGAAACCGGAATCCGGGCAGATGCGGAGGACTTCGAACTGCTGGATTCGGACCGGGACAGAAATATGTTTTATGACCACTATTGCCTGAAACGCCGGGTGCGGCTGAAGGATATCGTGCTGCAGCCCGGGGAGACCGACGGGGCTATGTGGGCCAGCTTCGGCAAGATCCACTGGATGATCCGCTCAGGAAAGATCTGCCGGATCATCGGCCATCAGTTCCGGCGTCAGGAGAAGCAGCTGCGTTTGCGCAACATGCCCAAGTTCGGCAGGTGATTTTTGGAAGGGGTTTGCCGGGAATTTGCTTGCAATCCGGGTAGCACCGGGGTATAATCAAAAAAAGCGTTTTTCAGGTGTCCGGCGAAAACGCTTTGGCCGGACAGTGAAAAACGTTTTGTTTTTTTCTGAAATTCATTAGAAAAACGGAGGAAAAGACCTATGATCCAGCTTTCAAAACTGCCTGTACGCCGTGGTAACGCACCTCTGCGTTATGCCAAGGGCCACTTCGTGACCAACCATTCCCATATCAATTACTACATTGATATTACTTATCAGAAGACCCGTCTGTCTGAGGCCAGAGACAGCGCCTATCAGCTGGTTTCTCATTTTATCAATGATACTCCCGTGGATACCATCCTGTGTCTGGACGGCACTGCCGTGCTGGGTACCTGCATCGCAGAAGAGCTGACCAAGTCCGGCTTCCGGACCATCAATGCCCACCAGACCATTTACGTTGTGGAGCCTGAGTACAATGCCAACTCTCAGATCATCTTCCGCGACAACATTCAGCCCATGATCCGGGGCAAGCACGTTCTGGTGCTGATGGCCTCCGTTACCACCGGCTATACCGCAAAGCGTTCCATCGAGGCGATCCAGTATTACGGCGGCCGGGTGGCAGGTGTTGCTGCCATCTACCGCGCTGTGGATCAGGTTGCCGGCTATCCTGTCCGTTCCATCTACTCCGTGGAAGACCTGCCCGATTACCAGAGCTACGATTACCATGACTGCCCCTACTGCAAGGCGGGTCAGAAGGTGGATGCCCTGGTCAACAGCTTCGGCTACAGTGCCCTGTAAGATATGCTGCATGAAAAATGAGATGCCTTCGGGCATCTCATTTTTTGAGCTTGCCGAAAAATCCTCTGGCGCGGGAGCGACCAAGCTGCCTGCGTGCAGCCTGGTCAGCGGTTCTGATGCCATGGAAAGCCGGGGCTATGGCTGGTGCTTTGCCCACTGGTTCAGCCCCTACGGTGTGGCCTTCTGTAAACCGGTTATGGAGGACACCATGTATGAACGGCTGGATGCATATCCGTATTACATTGACCAGGAGATGCTGGCGCTGTTCCGGGAGATCAATGGCATCGGCTGATTTTCGACGGAAGAAAATATGACCAAATTATGAATCCAACCGTTCGAAAGAACGGCTGGATTTTTGTGCAGGATGCAAAAAATACAAAAAAACGAGGCTTCAAGCCCCGTAAATTCCGAAAATATTCATTGACAAACAGAAAGAAATGGTGTAAAATGAAAGTCCATACTGTGATACTATGCCCACTTCTGGACTTTACTTCCAACATGGTCATTTTACCACAGGGCAGGGTGGTTGTCAAGACGGAACTTTGTGAAAGTTGAAAAAATTGACAACTCACCCCGGCGTATCGTAAGCAACACACAATTCGAAAGAAAGGCTGTGATGATCCATATGGCAATGGTCAAGGACGTAATGTTCGGCAAGACCATGCGTAAATCTTACGCGAAGTACGAAGAGATCCTGCAGATCCCCAACATGCTGAAGATCCAGAAGGATTCCTATCAGTGGTTCCTGGAAACCGGTCTGCGTGAGGTCTTCAAGGACGTCGGCACCATCACCGACTTCTCCGGTAAGCTGGAGCTTTCCTTCCTGGATTACACCATGGACGAGAAGGCAAAGTACACCATTGAGGAGTGCCGTGAACGGGATGCCACCTACGCAAAGCCCATCAAGGTGCGGGTGCGTCTGCGCAATACCGAAACCGATGAGATCAAGGAGCAGGAGATCTTCATGGGCGATTTCCCCGTGATGACCAACGGCGGCACCTTCGTCATCAATGGCGCTGAGCGTGTTATCATCTCTCAGATCGTCCGTTCTCCCGGTATGTACTACGGTCACGAGGTTGACAAGGCTGACCAGCATACCTACTCCGCTACCGTTATTCCTTACCGCGGTGCCTGGCTGGAGTATGAGACTGACAACTCCAATGTGTTCTGGGTCCGTATTGACAAGAACCGCAAGCTGCCCATTACCTGCCTGATCCGTGCCCTGGGTGTCCAGACCGACGATCAGATCAAGGCTATGTTCGGCGAGGATGAGCGTATTCTGGCTACCCTGGAAAAGGATGCCTGCAAGACCCGCGAGGAATCTCTGCTGGAGATCTACCGCCGTCTGCGTCCCGGTGAGCCTCCCACGGTGGAGACTGCCACCGCACATCTGGAGGGCCTGCTGTTTGATGCCCACCGTTATGATGTGAGCAAGGTCGGCCGTTATAAGTTCAACAAGAAGATGGATATCTGGTCCCGTCTGTCCGGCCAGGAAGTGGCAGAGCCCATTGCCGATCCCATGACCGGTGAGATCCTGGTGATGCCCGGCGAGTTCATCTCCCGCGCACAGGCCCATGAGCTGAGCCGCAAGGGTGTCAATGAGGCCGTGGTCAAGGTCGGCGATGCCAATGTGAAGGTCTTCTCCAACAACATGGTTGACATGGCTGGCTTCGTGGACTTCGATCCCAAGCAGTACGGCATTAAGGAGAAGGTTTACTTCCCTGTGCTGAAGGAAATGCTGGAGACCGTTCCTGCCGGCGGCTGGGAAGATGCCATTGCCGAGCGCATGACCGATCTGATCCCCAACCACATCATCGTGGACGACATCATGGCCTCCATCAACTACCTGAACTGCGTGGCTATGGGCATCGGCACTCCCGATGACATCGACCATCTGGGTAACCGCCGTCTGCGCTGCGTGGGCGAACTGCTGCAGAACCAGTTCCGCATCGGCTTCAGCCGTCTGGACCGTGTCATCCGTGAGCGCATGACCGTCCAGGATCTGGATGCCGTTACCCCCCAGAGCCTGATCAATATCCGGCCTGTTACCGCTGTCATCAAGGAATTCTTCGGTTCCTCTCCTCTGTCTCAGTTCATGGATCAGAATAACCCCCTGTCCGAGCTGACCCACAAGCGCCGTCTGTCCGCTCTGGGCCCCGGCGGTCTGAGCCGTGACCGTGCATCCTTCGATGTCCGAGACATTCACTATACCCACTACGGCCGTATGTGCCCCATCGAGACCCCTGAAGGTCCCAACATCGGCCTGATCAACTATCTGGCTACCTTTGCCAAGATCAATGAGTACGGCTTCGTGGAAGCTCCCTACCGCAAGGTGGACAAGGCCACCGGCTTCGTTACCAAGGACATCGAGTATATGACCGCCGACGTGGAAGACGATTTCTACATCGGTCAGGCCAACGAGCCTCTGGACGAGAACGGCTGCCTGGCAAATGCCCGTATTACCTGCCGTCACCGCAACGAAATCATCGAAGTGGACCGCAGCGTCATCGACTATGTTGACGTTTCTCCCAGAATGATGATCTCCATCGCAACCTCCTTCATTCCCTTCCTGCAGAACGACGACGCCAACCGTGCACTGATGGGCGCAAACATGCAGCGTCAGGCTGTGCCCCTGCTGACTACCGAGCCTCCTGTCGTTGCCACCGGCATCGAGCACAAGGCGGCTGTGGACTCTGAGGTCTGTATCAAGGCCAAGGGCCCCGGCGTTGTTACCTCCGTTTCTGCAAACAACATTACCGTTAAGTATGACAGCGGCGAAACCTGCTGCCATGCCCTGACCAAGTTTGCCCGTTCCAACGCCGGTACCTGCGTCAACCAGCGTCCCATCGTTGTGGTTGGCGAGCGTGTGGACACCGAGCAGATCATTGCTGACGGTCCTTCCTGCTCCGGCGGCGAGGTGGCTCTGGGCAAGAACGTTCTGATCGGCTTCGTCACCTGGGAAGGCTACAACTACGAGGACGCCATCCTGCTGAACGAGCGTCTGGTTCGTGAGGACGTCTTTACCTCCATCCACATCGAGGAGTATGAGACCGAGGCCCGCGACACCAAGCTGGGACCGGAAGAGATCACCCGGGATATCCCCAATGTCGGTGAGGATACCCTGAAGGATCTGGACGAGAACGGCATAATCCGCGTGGGTGCAGAAGTCCATGCCGGTGACTACCTGGTCGGTAAGGTCACCCCCAAGGGCGAGACCGAGCTGACTCCCGAGGAGCGCCTGCTGCGGGCCATCTTCGGCGAAAAGGCAAGAGAAGTCCGCGATACCTCCCTGAAGGTGCCCCATGGTACCAGCGGTATCGTTGTGGATGTGAAGATCTTCACCAAGGAGAACTCTGATGAGCTGGCTCCCGGTGTTACCAAGTCTGTCCGTGTCTATCTGGCGCAGAAGCGTAAGATCGGCGTGGGCGACAAGATGGCAGGCCGTCACGGCAACAAGGGTGTCGTATCCCGCGTCCTGCCTGAGGAAGATATGCCCTTCCTGCCTGACGGCACCCCCCTGGATGTGGTTCTGAACCCCCTGGGCGTGCCTTCCCGTATGAACATTGGTCAGGTGCTGGAGGTCCATCTGGGCTACGCTGCCCGGGCTCTGGGCTGGCACGTTGCCACCCCCGTTTTCGACGGTGCCAACGAGAAGGACATCCGCGAGACCCTGAAGCTGGCAGGTCTGCGTGAGGACGGTAAGACCATCCTGTACGACGGCCGTACCGGCGAACCCTTTGATAACCTGGTTACCGTTGGTTATCCCTACTACCTGAAGCTGCACCATCTGGTCGACGATAAGATCCACGCCCGTTCCACCGGCCCCTACGCTCTGGTTACCCAGCAGCCTCTGGGTGGTAAGGCACAGTTCGGCGGTCAGCGTTTCGGCGAAATGGAAGTCTGGGCCCTGGAGGCTTACGGCGCTGCCTATACCCTGCAGGAGATCCTGACGGTCAAGTCCGACGACGTTACCGGCCGTGTCAAGACCTACGAGGCCATCGTCAAGGGTGCCAACATTCCCAAGCCCGGCGTGCCTGAATCCTTCAAGGTTCTGGTCAAGGAACTGCAGGCCCTGTGTCTGGATATCCGCGTTCTGGACGAGGACGGCAACGAGATCGAGCTGCGGGAAGAGGACGATGACGATGAGATCGTCTACGCATCCGACGCAAATGAAACTGTCGTCGGCTCTGCTGAGGAGGTTCTGGATGCTGGCTTCGTGATCGATGAGGACAGCCCTGAGGATATTATGGATGTATTCGGCGGCATGGATGCCGGCGACGAAGAATAAGGAGGCTACTACATGGCAGATGCCACCTTTGATGCCATTAAAATTGGCATTGCTTCCCCGGAGATGATCCGGCAGTGGTCCTATGGCGAGGTCAAGAAGCCTGAGACCATCAACTATCGTACCCTGAAACCCGAACGTGACGGCCTGTACTGCGAGCGGATCTTCGGCCCCCAGAAGGACTGGGAATGTCACTGCGGTAAATATAAGAAAATCAAGTACAAGGGCAAGGTCTGCGACCGCTGCGGCGTTGAAGTGACCAAGGCCAAGGTGCGCCGTGAGCGCATGGGCCACATTGAGCTGGCTGCTCCCTGCAGCCACATCTGGTACTTCAAGGGCATTCCTTCCCGCATGGGTCTGGTGCTGGATATCAGCCCCAAGATCCTGGAAAAGGTTCTGTACTTCGCTGCCTATATCGTCACTGATCCCGGCGATGCACCTCTGGCCAGAAACCAGGTGCTGACCGAGAAGGAATACCGGGATATGCGCGAAAAGTACGAGGACGATTTCAAGGCCGGCATGGGCGCCGAGGCTGTCAAGGAGCTGCTGGAGCAGATCGACCTGGAACAGCTGAGCCACCAGCTGCGTGAGGAGCTGAAGACTGCATCCTCCCAGAAGAAGCTGCGTCTGGTCAAGCGTCTGGAGGTCGTGGAAGCCTTCCGGGAATCCGGCAACAAGCCCAGCTGGATGGTCATGGATGTGCTGCCCGTCATTCCTCCGGATATCCGTCCCATGATCCAGCTGGACGGCGGCCGTTTCGCCACCTCCGACCTGAATGACCTGTACCGCCGCGTCATCAACCGCAATAACCGTCTGAAGAGACTGGTTCAGCTGCATGCACCTGACATCATCGTCCGCAACGAGAAGCGTATGCTGCAGGAGGCTGTGGATGCTCTGATCGACAATGGCCGCCGCGGCCGTGCCGTCACCGGTGCCAATAACCGTGCGCTGAAGTCCCTGTCCGATATGCTGAAGGGCAAGCAGGGCCGTTTCCGTCAGAACCTGCTGGGTAAGCGTGTTGACTACTCCGGCCGTTCCGTTATCGTCGTCGGCCCCGAGCTGAAGCTGTATCAGTGCGGCGTGCCCAAGGAAATGGCTATCGAGCTGTTCCGTCCCTTCGTCATGAAGAAGCTGGTCTCCGACGGCCTGGCCAACAATATCAAGTCCGCAAAGAAGATGATCGACAAGGGCAAGACCGAGGTCTGGGATGCTCTGGACGAGATCATCAAGGATCGCCCCGTCATGCTGAACCGTGCGCCTACCCTGCACCGTCTGGGTATCCAGGCTTTCGAACCTGTTCTGGTGGAAGGCCGCGCACTGAAGCTGCATCCTCTTTGCTGTACCGCATTCAACGCCGACTTTGACGGCGACCAGATGGCTATCCACGTGCCCCTGTCTCCCGAAGCACAGGCCGAAGCACGTATGCTGATGCTGTCTGCCAACAACCTGCTGCGTCCTCAGGACGGCAAGCCTGTTACCGTTCCTACCCAGGATATGATTCTGGGCGCCTACTACCTGACCTATACCCGTCTGGGCAAGGCAGAAAAGGGTGCTGAGACGGTCTTTGTTACCGATGCCGGTGATACCGACCTGCCTGTGAACGAGATCGTGGATGCTGACGAGTTCCTGGCTGCCAACAAGAAGGCCAAGGCTGAAAAGAAGGCCGAAGCCAAGTTCCGTCCTGTCCACAGCTATTCCTCTCCCGAGGAAGCCATTGCTGCCTATGCTGACGGCGCCATCGGCCTGCATGCTCCCATCCTGGTTCGTTACGGCAAGGAAATTGACGGCAGGATGGAGTACCGCCTGATCAACGCCACCGTTGGCCGTCTGATCTACAATGAGCCCATTCCTCAGGATCTGGGCTTCGTGGATCGTACCGACCCCGAGCATGCCTTCGATCTGGAAGTGGACTTCCTGGTTGGCAAGAAGCAGCTGGGCAAGATCATCGACAAGTGTATCCGTGTTCACGGCTTCACTGTGTCCACCGAGATGCTGGATAAGATCAAGGCTCTGGGCTATAAGTACTCCACCAAGGGTGCTATCTCCGTTTCCATTGCCGACATGGTGGTTCCTGCCATCAAGTATGAGCTGGTCAAGCAGGCTGAAGGCAAGGTGGTTGAAATTGAAAACTTCTACCGCCAGGGCTTTATCACCAACGAAGAGCGCTACCGTCTGGTTGTTCAGCAGTGGGAAAAGACCACGAAGGACGTTACCGATGCCCTGCAGGGCAACCTGGATCAGTACAACCCCATCTACATGATGGCTGACTCCGGCGCCCGTGGCTCCATGGCTCAGATTCGTCAGCTGGCCGGCATGCGCGGCCTGATGGCCGATACCGCAGGCCGTACCATCGAGATCCCCGTTAAGGCAAACTTCCGTGAAGGTCTGTCCGTTCTGGAGTACTTCATTTCCTCCAGAGGCGCACGTAAGGGCATGACCGATACCGCTCTGCGTACCGCTGACTCCGGTTACCTGACCCGCCGAATGGTCGACGTTTCTCAGGATGTTATCATCCGCGAGAGCAACTGCCGCACCGAGAACGGTATCTGGGTGGGTGCTGTGTACGATAAGAACGGCGATGTCATCGATACCTTCGGCAACCGAATCCGGGGCCGTTATCCTGTCAATGATGTTCTGCATCCTGTTACCGGCGAGCTGCTGCACTCCAAGGACGTTATGATGATGCCCGAGGATGCTGCCAAGTTCGAGAAGGCCGGTATCGAGAAGATCTATATCCGCACCATTCTGGCCTGCCGCGCCCGCGTGGGTGTCTGCGCCAAGTGCTACGGCATGAACCTGGCAACCTCCAAGGAAGTTGACCTGGGTGAAGCTGTCGGCGTTATCGCAGCACAGTCCATCGGTGAGCCCGGTACCCAGCTGACCATGCGTACCTTCCACTCCGGCGGCGTTGCAGGTGACGATATCACCCAGGGTCTGCCCAGAGTTGAAGAACTGTTCGAGGCCCGCCGTCCCAAGAAGATGGCCCAGATCTCTGAGATCACCGGTATCGTCAACATCGATGATACCCACCGTACCGCACTGCGTAATATCACCGTTACTGCAGACGACGGCGAGGTCAAGGTCTATCAGGTGCCTTACTCCGTGGGCCTGAAGGTTGCACACGGCAAGGTCGTCCAGAAGGGCGAGCCCATCACTGACGGTGCTCTGTATCCCCAGGACGTTCTGCGTATTTCCGGTGTTGAGGCTGTTCAGGATTACCTGGTGCAGTCCGTCCAGGCGGTGTACCGCCAGCAGGGCGTTGATATCAACGATAAGCACATCGAGGTTATCATCCGCCAGATGATGCGCAAGGTTCGCGTGGAAGATCCCGGCGATACCAACCTGCTCACCGGCTCCACTGTGGATACCTTTGAGCTGGAAGATGCCAATGCTGCCGTCCAGGCACGCATCGATGCCGGTGAAACCGAGCTGCGCAAGGCCGAGGCCAGCGCAATGCTGCTGGGTATCACCAAGGCTGCTCTGGCCACCGACTCCTGGCTGTCTGCTGCATCCTTCCAGGAAACCACCAAGGTTCTGACCGATGCCGCCATCAAGCGCAAGGTTGACCATCTGGTGGGCCTGAAGGAGAACGTGCTGATCGGTAAGCTGATCCCCGCAGGCTCCGGTCTGGCAGCCTACCGGGATTACCAGCCCGGCGCAACTCCCGAAGCCCGTCTTCCGGAAGAAATGATGGAAAACGCACTGAACTAATATAATAGGGAAGGCCGTCACCTTCGGGTGACGGCCTTTTTGTGGATAAAAAGGTGGCGTGTACGCGTAAAAAGACAAATGAACGTACCGGAAAACCGAATTGTGAAAATCCGGAGAAGTTGATTTTGATACCAAGAAAATAGCAATATCACAAAAATAATTCCCAACTTTTTGTTGACTTTTTCGGAAAACTGCGTATAATATAGATTCGTATGGATATGAAAAGAAATCGTAAAATACCGAAGTACGGCAAGCTTCCGGACCTGAGCAGGGAAACTGTGGTGGTCGGGGCGAAGCAGTTGAAAAAGGCTGTGAGAGCTGGCCGTGTGCGGTTTGTTTACCTGGCAGAAAATGCCGATCCCGCAGTGACGGAGCCTCTGGAAGCTCTGTGCGCGGACAATCAGATCCAGATCACCTGGGTGCGCACCATGGCCGAGCTGGGCCAGGCCTGCGGCATCGAGGTTGGGGCAGCTGCAGCTGCTGTCCTGAACTCCTGATTCTATCGGAAATCTTCCGTAGAATATATACCCGCCCAGAAGGCGAGAACCAAAGAAAGGAGAAAATCAATGCCTACTTTTAATCAGCTGGTTCGTAATGGCCGTCAGCAGGTCACTTACAAGTCCACCGCTCCCGCTCTGCAGAGAGGTCTGAACACTCTGGAGAACAAGGCAACTACTCTGCCCTCCCCCCAGAAGCGCGGTGTCTGCACTGCTGTTCGTACCACCACCCCCAAGAAGCCCAACTCCGCACTGCGTAAGATCGCCCGTGTGCGTCTGACCAATGGTATGGAAGTTTCCGCTTACATTCCCGGTGTTGGCCACAACCTGCAGGAGCACTCCGTCGTTCTGATTCGCGGCGGCCGTGTTAAGGACCTTCCCGGTGTCCGTTATCACATCATCCGTGGTACTCTGGATACTCAGGGTGTGCAGAACCGTATGCAGTCCCGTTCCAAGTACGGTGCAAAGCGTCCCAAGGCTGGCAAGAAGAAGTAATTCTTGACCTGACCAAACAATTTGAATTTTTCCTGCCCTTACGCAAGGCAAGGCCTTGCCAATGAAGGTTTTATATAGATAAAATCCTCTTGGCCAGGCACAACGAAAGTAACACTTTCGAGTACCGATGAAATCATTATATTTATGAAGGAGGGAAGCAAAGTGCCCAGAAGAGGTAATGTTCCCAAGAGAGAGGTTCTCCCGGATCCTAATTACAATTCCGTTCTGGTTACCAAGCTCGTTAACAGCATCATGCTGGACGGCAAGAAGGGTGTTGCCCAGAAGGTCGTTTATGGTGCTTTTGAAATTGTCGAGAACAAGACCGGCAAGAACGGCCTGGAAGTCTTCCAGCAGGCTATGGAAAACATCATGCCCGCAGTGGAGCTGAAGGCTCGCCGTGTCGGTGGTGCTACCTACCAGGTGCCCATCGAAGTCCGTGCTGACCGTCGTCAGACCCTGGGTCTGCGTTGGATCACCACTTACAGCCGCAACCGCAGCGAGAACACTATGAAGGAGCGGCTGGCTGCTGAGATCATGGACGCTGCCAATAACACCGGCGCATCCGTGAAGAAGCGCGAAGACGTCCACAAGATGGCCGAAGCCAACAAGGCATTCGCCCACTTCCGCTGGTAATAAAGGAGTTTCCTAATGGCTAGAGAGTATTCCCTGGAAAA
>JAFQHF010000026.1 GCA_017398105.1 Oscillospiraceae bacterium
CATTCCAGTATTGAAAAATTACAAAATACGGATAATTGCGTAAGAACCTCTAAATTAAAATAATTGTATGGGTTAATTCCAGCTTTACAGAGACTCAAATTCCAGTTTGTAGAATTAAGAAAATCGTAATTTGTGGAGGTAAAATATAGATGAATCAAGGTAGAATTATTGTAATCACAGGTGCGCCGGGGACAGGAAAAACTACAACGGCATCTGCTGTTGCAAAAGAATCAGATTTGGAAAAGTCTGTGCATATGCACACAGATGACTTTTATCATTATTTGAGTAAAGGGGCAATACCACCGCATTTGCCAGAATCAAATGAGCAAAATTTGATTGTCATTGAAGCGTTTTTAGAAGCTGCGAAGCGATATGCTCGTGGTGGATATGATGTAATTGTTGACGGTATTATCGGACCGTGGTTTTTAAAGCCGTGGCAAAGTCTTGTTCGGGAACATTATGAGGTGCATTATATTATTTTAAGGGCAAGTAAGGAAGAAACCTTGAAGCGAGCTGTTGAACGCTCAAAGTTAGACCGAAAGACAAATATCGAATTGGTAGAAACCATGTGGGAGCAATTTTGCAATCTGGGAATATATGAATCGAATGTTATAGATACGACCACTTATTCCATTCAAGAAACTGTTTCCGCAGTACAAGAAAAAATCGCAAGTAGGGCAGCGTTGTTGTCTTAGATTGTTTTGGTGCAATTCCAGTTTGTTAGCTTTACATCGGGTCAACTTGTCCCGAACTTTTACAACTAAATACCCGCCGCTCACACAGTGGCACACCGAGCAGGAAATCTGAAAAAGGTCTCCTGCTTTTTTTCTGCCCAAAATGAGGTGGTAAAACGCCACCCCATCCACCAATTAGCGAAAGGAGGGACACGAAATGCCTTGTCCACACAACGAAATCACGATTGTTCAGCGCAGCCAGCGGCAGTCTGCGGTTGCCGCCGCTGCTTACCAAAGCGGCGAAAAGCTGTTCTGTGAATACGACCAGCAAGTAAAGCACTACCCGGAAAAGCGTGGTATCGTCCACAATGAAATCCTGCTCCCGGCAAATGCTCCACAGGAATATGCAGACCGCAATACTTTATGGAATGCCGCCGAAGCGGTGGAAAAGCAATGGAACTCCCAGCTTGCAAGGCGGTGGGTGCTTACCATTCCCAGAGAGATACCGCCCGACCAGTACGCTGTCCTTGTACGGGAGTTTTGTGAACAGCAGTTTGTTTCCAAAGGCATGATTGCTGATTTTGCCATCCATGACCCCCATCCGCCGGGACACAATCCCCACGCCCATGTCCTGCTGACCATGCGGGCAATGGATGAACATGGAAAATGGCTTCCCAAGAGCCGCAAGGTTTATGACCTTGACGAGAATGGGGAACGGATAAAGCTGCCGTCCGGCAGGTGGAAAAGCCACAAGGAGGATACGGTGGACTGGAACGACCAGAAGTATTGTGAAATCTGGCGGCATGAATGGGAGGTTATCCAGAACCGCTATCTGGACGCCAATGACCGCCCGGAGCGTGTGGACTTGCGTTCCTATGCCAGACAGGGGCTTGATATAGTCCCCACTGTCCATGAGGGGACTGCTGTCCGGCAGATGGAAAAGCGAGGTATCCAGACGAATATCGGCAACCTGAACCGGGAAATCAGAGCCGCCAACCGCCTGATGAAGTCCATCCGGCAGCTTATCCAAAACCTCAAAGGCTGGATTACCGAGCTGGGAGAAAAACGGAAGGAGCTGCTTGCACAAAAGGCGGCGGAGGAAGCGACACTTCTTCCCAATCTGCTGATGAAGTATATGGAGATACGAAAGGAAGAACGGAAGGACTGGACAAGGGCTGGACAGAACCGGGGAACTTCACAGGACTTAAAGGCAGTCAGCGAAGCCCTGTCCTATCTCCGGCAAAAGGGGCTTTCCACTGTGGAGGACTTAGAAGCGTTTCTGGAATCTTCCGGGAAATCAGCCGCAGATTACCGCAATCAGATGAAGCCAAAGGAAGCCCGGAGCAAAGTGATTGACGGGATTCTTGCCAGCCGGACAGACTGCAAGGAATGTAAGGCTGTCTATGAGAAGTACCAGAAGATATTTTTTAAGAAAATAAAGGGGAAATTCAAACAGGAACACCCGGAGGTTGCCCGGTATGAGAAAGCCGCTGACTACCTTGCCAAGCACCCGGACGATAAGGATAAAACGAAAAATGAGTTGCAACAGGAGCAGGAAACGCTTCTCAGCGAAATCGCAGAGCTGAAAGTACCACTGACCGAGGTACAGGAGGATTTGAAGAAGCTGCGGGACATCCGCTACTGGGTACGGAAAGCCACACCCGGCACAGAGGAAAGCAAAGAGCCGCCCAAGAAGCAGCCCATCAAAGAAGTCTTGCAGGATAAGACTGACGAGAAAAAAGCACAAAGAACCGCCCCGGCACAGGAGAAACACAGACAACAGGATATGGAACTTTAACAGGCACTTGCCATTTTCAATTAGAGAATGTCAGGTGCTTTTCTTATTTTCAAGGAGGGATAGATTTGAATGTATTCGAAGCTGTGAAGCAGTCCGTCACAACAAGACAGGCTGCGGAGTATTATGGAATCCATGTAGGTCGGAACGGGATGGCTTGCTGCCCGTTCCATAACGATAAAACCCCAAGCATGAAGCTGGATCGGCGTTACCATTGCTTCGGCTGCGGTGCGGATGGGGATGTGATTGATTTTGCCGCCGCCCTGTATGGGCTGGGAAAGAAAGAAGCCGCCGTACAGCTGGCACAGGACTTCGGGCTTTCCTATGAGGACTGGAAACCGCCGGGAAAGGTAAAAAAGCCCAAGACCCGGCAGAAATCCCCGGAGGAACAGTTTCAGGAAGCAAAGAATCGCTGCTTCCGTATTCTTGCCGATTATCTCCATCTGCTGATGGCATGGAGAACGGACTACGCCCCGCACTCCCCGGAGGAAGCCTTTCATCCCCGGTTTGTGGAAGCCTTACAGAAGCAAGCCCAAGTGGAATATCTGCTGGATGTGCTGCTGTTCGGGGAAACAGAGGAAAAAGCGGATTTGATTACGGACTACGGAAAGGATGTGATACAGCTTGAACAGCGAATGGCAGAACTTGCAGCCGCAGACGCAGCAAGAACTAAAAAACACTATGAACGCCATGCAGCCGCCCCAGAGCGTTGAGGAAATCAAGGCGGGGCTGGAAACCACCGAGAAAGGCGGTGTCCGTCAGAGCATACGGAACTGCCTGACCGTATTCCAACGTGACCCTCTGCTTTCAGGGGCTATCGCATACAACATCCTGACTGACCGCAAGGACATCATAAAGCCCATCGGTTTTCACAGAGAAAGCACCGCCCTGAACGATACGGACATGAAGTATCTGCTTCTTTATCTGGAAGAAACCTACGGGCTTACCAATGAGAAAAAGATTGATAACGCCATCGGGATTGTGGCGAATGAAAACAAGTACCATCCCATCCGGGACTATCTCAATACCCTTGTGTGGGACGGGACAGAGCGAATCCGCTTCTGCCTGCGGCACTTTCTGGGGGCTGACGCAGACGATTACACCTATGAAGCGTTGAAGCTGTTCCTGCTGGGTGCAATCTCACGAGCCTTTCAGCCGGGGTGCAAGTTTGAAATCATGCTCTGTCTGGTAGGCGGTCAGGGGGCTGGAAAGTCCACCTTCTTCCGGCTGCTGGCAGTCCGGGACGAGTGGTTCTCCGATGATTTGCGGAAGCTGGACGATGACAATGTGTACCGCAAGCTGCAAGGTCACTGGATTATTGAAATGTCGGAAATGATGGCAACCGCCAACGCCAAGAGCATTGAGGAAATCAAGTCATTTTTAAGCCGGCAGAAAGAGGTCTACAAGATACCTTATGAAACCCACCCGGCAGACCGCCCCCGTCAGTGCGTGTTTGGCGGCACTTCCAATGCCCTTGACTTCCTGCCCCTTGACCGTTCCGGCAACCGCCGCTTTATCCCGGTCATGGTGTACCCGGAGCAGGCGGAAGTTCACATTTTGGAGGATGAAGCCGCTTCCAGAGCCTATATCGGGCAGATGTGGGCGGAAGCGATGGAGATTTATAAAAGCGGCAGGTTCAAGCTGGCTTTCAGCCCCGCCATGCAGCGGTATCTCAAAGAACACCAGCGGGATTTTATGCCGGAGGACACCAAAGCCGGGATGATACAGGCGTATCTTGATAAATACACCGGGAGCATGGTCTGCTCCAAGCAGCTCTATAAGGAAGCCTTGAACCATGCTTTTGACGAGCCGAAGCAATGGGAAATCCGGGAAATCAACGAGATTATGAACCAGTGCATTTCCAGCTGGCGGTACTTCCCAAACCCAAGAATGTTTTCCGAATATGGCAGACAAAAGGGCTGGGAGCGTGAAAACCCGGCAACGGACTCCGGCAACCCGTCTGAAAAAACGATGGACGGTTTTGTGGAGGTCACAGAACAGATGGAGCTTCCATTCTGAAAAGGACAGCCCGTTGCACCCCCTGTTGTTATCCCGTTGCCGAGCCGGTTGCCGGGAAAAACCCCTTATTTCCGGGCTTTTCTCCCTTATAACAACCAAAACAACAAAAAAATAAAAGAAAAGTATAAATAGTAACCATCGCCAGATTGAGATTGTTTGCAAGGTCTTTTGAAGTCCGTTGCCGGACTTCGTTGCCGACACCCTCTGTCTGGCTATTTTCATGTATGGAGGATAACTGCCTATGGCAAAAAACAAAACAGAGATTCATGTGACCACTGTATTTGACGGGGAGCTTGACGCCACTGATGTGTTCGTCAGCCTGATTTCCCAGAAATACGGAAAGACAAATGCAAAAGAATATCTTGCTAAAAAGAAAGATATAGGCTATAATGAAGATGAGGTTCAAAAGAGCCAGATACCGTCTGGATTGTGTGGGTAAATGGCTATGATGAACGAAATGGAATACAGAACAATCGGTTCGGCACTTGCCGGGGGTTATCGTGCGGCGGTCTATTGCAGGCTGTCAAAGGACGATGACCTGCAAGGCGAAAGTGCCAGTATCGCAAACCAGCGTGATATGCTGGAAAAATACTGCGAAAAGCAGGGATGGGAGGTTGTGGCAGTCTATCAGGACGATGGCTTCACAGGTCTTAACATGGAGCGTCCTGACCTACAGAGAATGTTGAGAGCCATTGAGCGCAGGCAGATCAACCTTGTCATCACGAAAGACCTCAGCCGACTGGGGCGTAATTATCTGCAAACCGGGCATTTGATTGAGGACTTTTTCCCAAGAAACGGTGTCCGCTATATCGCCATGAATGACGGCATCGACACCCTGCGGGATAACAACGACATTGCCCCGTTCAAGAATATCCTGAACGAGATGTACAGCAAGGATATTTCCAAGAAAGTCCATTCCTCTTATCTTCTGAAAGCGCAGAAAGGACAGTTTACCGGGTGTCTTGCCCCGTTTGGGTATCGGAAAGACCCGGAGGACAAAAACCATCTGCTCATTGACGAGGAAACCGCCCCGATTGTGCGGCTGATTTTCGGATATGCCCTGAACGGTCATGGTCCGAACTATATCCGCAGACGGCTGGAGAAAGAAAAAATCCCCTGCCCTACATGGTGGAACCGGGAACGGGGGCTTCGCAATACCCGCACCAAATGGGAAAAGAAAGACCCAGAAAACGGGCGGTATATGTGGGACTTCTCCGTTATCAAAGACCTTTTGATGAATCCCGTCTACACCGGGGCGATTGCTTCCCAGAAAAAGGACTACCGCTTCAAAATCGGCACGATTGGGGAAAAGAAGCCGGAGGACTGGATTGTGGTGGAGGGACAGCATGAACCGCTGATTGACAGCATGAGCTTTGACATTGTGCAGAACAAGCTGAAATCCCGCCAGCGTCCGGGGCAGACCAATGAAATCAGCCTGTTTGCCGGACTGTTAAAATGCGGCGAGTGTGGGAAGTCGCTGACGGTACGCTACACAAACGCTAAACATCCCCAGCGGATTTACTCCTGCAAGACCTACAATGCCTTTGGAAAGAACCACTGCACCCAGCACCGGATTGATTATGACACCCTTTACAGCCATGTGCTGCGGAAAATCCGGGAATGTGCCAGAGCTGCCCTGATGGACGGGGAAGCGGTTGCCGACCGCCTGACCAATACCTGTGAAGCCGAGCAGCGGGAACAGCGGGAAGCAATGGAACGCTCCCTTACAAGGGACGAGGAACGGATTGAGGTTCTGGACAAAATGGTCATGCGGCTTTATGAGGATATGATTGCAGGGCGTATCAGTGAGCAGAATTTCAACACCATGCTGGAAAAGACACAGACCGAGCAGACGGAGCTTAAAACAAAAGTGTCCGAGGGCAGAAAGCGGCTGTCCGATGAAGTCCAGCTTGCCAATGATGCAAAACAATGGGTGGAAGCCATTCAGGAATACGCCAACATCACAGAGCTGGACGCAGCCACCCTCAACCGCTTAATCAAAGAAATCGTTGTGCATGAGCGCATTGACGAAGATAAAACAAGACACATTTCTATCGAAATTCATTTTAATCTCAAACCCATCCCGGAGGTGGAACAGGTCACTGCCTGACCTGTCCCGCCGGGACGGTTCTCTTAACAACACCATATAGATTTTTTGTACGCCGCCGCCCGCCATCGAGCAGAGTTTTTACACCTAATTGGGGATGAAACAGCTCATGGCTGGCGGCGGTATCATCGTTCTCGGCACCGTTCTGATTCCCCAGCTCACCAGCCTGTTCTAAGAGCGGCCCAACAAACCAGTCCACAAGTCAACAAACAGGAGGACAATCAAATAATGAGCGCATTGCCGATTGACCGGCAGTAAGCTCCGTGTTTGGTTCCTCAAATTTCTGCCCCTCCTGTCCTCGGATGGGAGGGGCAAGAAAGGAGGAAATCGTAAGTGGACTATATCAAAGAGCAAATTACAGAATGGCTTAAAGAAATCCTTGTGGATGGCATTCTGAGCAATCTGGCAGGATTGTTTGATAACGTCAATCAGGAAGTCGGCAACATTACAGCCCAGGTCGGCACGACACCGCAGGGCTGGAATGGTGGAATATACTCCATGATCCATAACTTGTCAGAATCGGTTATCGTACCGATTGCAGGCTTGATTCTGGCGTTTGTTATGACCCTTGAGTTGATCCAGCTCATCATGGATAAGAACAATATGCACGATGTTGACACCTGGATGTTTTTCAAGTGGATCTTCAAGACTGCCTGCGCCATCCTGATCGTTACAAATACATGGAATATCGTTATGGCTGTGTTTGATGTGGCTCAAAGCGTTGTGAACAGCGCATCGGGAGTTATTGTTGGAAACACAAGCATCGATATTTCCAGCGCAATGACCGACATGGAAACCCGTTTGATGGCAGAGGATTTAGGCTATCTGTTTGGCCTATGGTTCCAAAGCCTTTTCATTGGCGTAACCATGTGGGCGTTGTCGATCTGCATTTTTATCATTACGTATGGTCGTATGATCGAGATTTATTTGGTCACTTCCGTTGCTCCGATCCCGATGGCAACGATGACAAATCGAGAATGGGGACAGATGGGACAAAACTATCTTCGTTCCCTGTTTGCATTAGGTTTCCAAGGTTTCCTGATTATCGTATGCGTTGGCATTTATGCTGTCCTGGTACAGAACATTGCTACGCAGACCG
>JAFQHF010000189.1 GCA_017398105.1 Oscillospiraceae bacterium
GAGCGGCCGGTGGAGATGACTCTTGCACCGCCAGCCTTGGCCTCGTCAGGATAAATTTCGGGAGTGGGGTTGGCGCAGGCGAAGATGATGGCATCCTTAGCCATGGTAGCCACCATTTCCTTTGTTACCATGCCGGGTGCGGAAACGCCGATGAACACGTCAGCGCCCACCAGCACATCAGCAAGCTTGCCAGCCTTCTTCTCCAGGTTGGTGACCTGAGCCATTTCTTCCTTGATCCAGTTTAAGTTATCGCGTCCTTCGTAGATGGCGCCCTTCCGGTCACACATGGTAATGTTCCTGAAACCGGCGCTCAGCAGCAGCTTCACGATGGCGATGGCAGCGGCACCGGCACCGGAGGTAACGATCTTGACGTCTTCCTTCTTCTTGCCAACCACCTTCAGGGCGTTCTGCAGACCTGCCAGAGTGATGACGGCGGTGCCGTGCTGGTCGTCGTGGAAGATGGGAATGTCGCACTTTTCCTTCAGCTTCCGCTCGATCTCGAAGCAGCGGGGTGCGGAGATGTCCTCCAGGTTGATGCCGCCGAAGGAGCCGGACATCAGGTAGACAGCGTTGACGAACTCGTCAACATCCTTGGACTTGACGCACAGGGGGAAGGCATCCACGTCGGCAAAGGCCTTAAACAGGGCGCACTTGCCTTCCATAACGGGCATACCGGCCTCGGGGCCGATGTCGCCCAGACCCAGAACAGCAGTGCCGTCGGTGATGACAGCGCACAGGTTATGACGGCGGGTCAGCTCATAGGACTTGTTCACATCCTTCTGGATCTCCAGACAGGGCTGTGCAACACCGGGGGTATAGGCCAGGGACAGGTCATCCTTGGTCTTGCAGGGAACCTTGCAGACAACTTCGATCTTGCCGCCCCACTCACCGTGCAGGCGCAGGGATTCTTTTGCATAATCCATACTGTAATTCTCCAATCATTTTTTGTAGGGCGGCTTGCCCTCAAGCCGCCCGGCAGAGGTTTGTTAAGCTTTCACCATGACGGAAATACCGTTGGGGATGATGGTAACGCTGGCGTTTTCCCCCTTGTCTGCCTTCGCCATTGCCATGGCTGTATCCAGGTCGGGGGCATAGTCCAGCTTCATTTCCTTCAGGGTCTGCTCCATTTCCGGACGGGAAACGAAGATGACCCTGTGCTTCATGAGAATTCTTGCCAGGATCTGACTCTCCCACTGGTCGGGGATGGTCTCGTTCTGGGGTGTGGCCGCGCACCGGGCAAAGTGGGTTGCGGGGCTTTCGCAGTTCTTCAGGGATTGGTAAAATCCCTCGCCGCCGGTGCCGTCCGCCAGGTCAGCGCACATGATCAGCACTGCGCCCTCCTTTGCAGAGGCTTCCGCTGCCGTCAGGCCCTTGACGCTCTGATAGATGTTCTGATCCAGCGGCGCACCTCCGTTGGAGGTAATGACGATATCCGCCGGAACCGCCTGCACCTCACAGTAAGGCCGCAGGAAAGCAACACCCGCCCCATGGGCCTGCTTAAAATCACCGGCAAAGGCTGCTACGGTTCTTTTGTCATCATCGATGACCACATTGACAATGAACTGCAGCTTTGCCAGCTCCGCTGCCGCCACCATGTCAATGTGCAGGGGATTATTCTCCAGAATGCCCGTCCGGGCATAAGGGGAGGCGATAAATTCACCGCAGTGGTTGCCCAGAACCGTAGTCTTGTCGCAGACGCCGGGCAGAACGCTCTTGCGTCCACCGGAGAAGCCTGCGAAGAAATGGGGCTCAATGAACCCTTCCGAAATCAGCAGCTCCGTCTCCACCGCCGCCCGGTCAATGACCAGGGGAGCTCCGGAGGGCAGAATGCCGATTTCTACATTGGATGCCGGGTCAAAGGCGTCGTGGACAATGATTTTTTCCCGGCCGGCAATTTCCGCACCCAGTTTTGCCTCCAGCTCCTTTGTGGTGGTGGGACGGTGGAAGCCGGTCGCCACCAGCAAAGTGATATCGATCTGCGGGTTTCCTTCCCGCAGCTGCCGCAGCATGGGCGGCAGAATATCCCGGCTGGGCACAGGACGGGTGTGATCGGAAATGATGATGGTGCAGGTTTTCTTCCCTGCCGCCAATTCCGACAGCTTCGGCGCACCGATGGGCTGGGCCATAGCCTCCTCCACCAGCTGCGAACCGGTCTTTTCACTCTTCAGCTGATCCACCCGGCTGGTCAGCAGACCGATATGGGGAATATCACAGGCAAGGTGGGTCCTGCCATAAGGAATGGTTATCATGAAATCACTCCCAATACTTCCATGTCATTGCGAGGAGCGACGCGACGTGGCAATCCCCATCACTTCAGAAGATTGCGACGCCAGTGTGCGCACTGGCTCGCAATGACATTTATTTTTAATAATTGCCCTTGAACACGTCTTCCTTCACAGGAGGACGGTAGTCACCGAAGTAGGAACCGAAGTCCAGACCCAGATAGTTGCACAGATCCAGAACCTCTACCATGGTGTTGTCGTTGACGGGCACGCCGTTTTCCATGATGCGCTTGACAGCGGCCACTTCCTTCTCGCCATGGGTGTAGATCTGGGTGGCGCCGTCAGCCTTGGGTGCATCCCGCAGCTCCTGCAGATAGGTGGAGAAGTGGGCCTTGATTGCTTCGGGATCGCCGAAGTAGGCAGGGTTGATGGCCATGAAGCCGTGGCAGATGTTGCCCTTGCCGCCGGTCATGCAGTAGTTGGAGGTAGCGCCCATGGAGAGGATGGAGGCGAAGATCTCGCACAGCATGCCGTAGCCGTAGCCCTTATGGCTGCCCAGCTGCTCCGTAGAGCCGCCCAGAGGCATGATGCCGCCGCCGTTCTTGGCAACGATGTTTGCCAGAACGTCAGGTGCGTTGGTGGAAGGATGGCCGTCCTTGTCCAGAGCCCAGCCCTCAGGCAGAGGCTTTTCCATCTTGTTGTACATCTCCAGCTTGCCGCGGGTGACCACGGTGGTGGAGGAATCGAAGAAGAAATCATAGGGCTCTGCGGGGAATGCACAGGCAATGGGGTTGGAACCCAGCATAGCCTTGCGGCCGTTGGTGGGAACCATGATGGCTTCACTGTTGGTGCAGGAGAATCCCATCAGACCCTCCTTGCAGGCCATCTTGGCATAGTAGCCGGCGATGCCGTAGTGGTTGGAATTACGGACAGAGACGATGCCCACGCCGGTCTTTTTTGCCTTTTCAATCGCCAGCTCCATAGCCTGATGGGAGACCAGCTGACCCATGGCATCATGGGCGTCGATAACAGCAGAGATGGGGGTCTCGAAGACCACCTCGGGCTTGGCATCGATCTTGATCATGCCCTTCTCGATGCACTTATGGTAGCGCACCATTCTCTGCATACCATGGGACTCAATACCAAACAGATCGGAGGTCAGCAGCACATCCTGGATGATGTCCGCCTCCTTTTCGGTAAAACCAAACTTCTGGAAGGCATCCATGCAGAAACGGTGCAGGATGTCATAGGACCAATACTGATATGCCATAAGCGTTACCTCATTTCTCCCGCCCGAAAAACAGACGGGTAATTCATAAATTTTTATCGCAAAAGCTGCCGATGGTTACTTCTTTTATACCCTGTTTTCCCCTCAATGTCAACGGGACGCGTTTTAGAAAAAACGCGTCCCGTTTTAGGTATTTTGCCAGTTATTTTTGTTTGGAAATTGGGATGTTCTCTCTGTTTACCACTGGTAGCAGAAGGTGTGGGAGCCGATGGTTCCCCACACGTTGTCGTTCACCGGCCCGGTGGAGAAGAACACCACATCCTTATCCAGCACATAGGGGCCATACTGCGCCCGGCGGATGGCTTCGTACTGAATGTGGGTGGGATTCGCCAGATACAGCCGGTCTGCGGAGATAAACTGTCCCTGGGCATAGACGATTCCATTGATGCTGCTCTGGAAGTTCCCTGCCGCAAGCCGGTTCAGGATCACCTCTGCAATGGCCTGTTGTCCCTCGAAGGGCTCGCTTTCCGCCTCCATGCACAGCAGGGCAGCCATCAGATCCTTCTCTTCCTGGGTCAGTTCTATTCCGGGATAGCGGTATTCATCGGTATTGGGTGCAGGCTCGTATACAAAGGGTTCAGCCGGCATCTGCGCCGGATCATAGATCCAGGAGCCCAGATAGCCCGCGATCACGGAGCCGTCTGCAAAGCCGTTTGCCAGACCGTTTTTCAGATTCCACTGGGTATAATGATCCAGGCAGGGATCATTCACCAGGATCTTTCCGTCGGCGGACAGGCCGGTAAGCACGATAAAATGCTGGGTCTGGGTAAAAATAGACCGGTCACCCATCAGGGTGATGACGATTTTTCCCTCCTGAAGGGCCTGCTTTGCCACATGGAAATTGGCAGCCTTCTCCCAGGGCAGCTGCAGCTGGTCGGAAGCGTATTCCAGCCACTGCATACTGTTTCCAATATAATCGGCAAAGTATCCCGCCAGCTCATCCGGACGGTACTCATACCGGGTCAGATAGGAAGCGACCATGGAAAGGGCTGCGATGTTGCTGCCGCTGGTGGCCAGGGTGCCGGAGCGGTAGCGGATATCCGGATAATCCGTCATGTAAAACAGAGGCACACTGTCATAGTGCTCCCGGGAAATGGTGACCTCCGGTTCCGTTTCCGGGGGCAGGGTCGGCTCCGTTTCCGGAGGGAGGGTTTCCTGAGTTTCCTCGGAAGGCACTGTCACCGGATGGGGATAGGCCGTCAGGGCCGTCCGTTCCGGCTCCTGCCGGACATGCATGGAGTCCCGGAGCATGTCCGTAAATGCAGCCGCTGTCAGCGCCATCAAAAGCGCTGCCAGTATGGTAAGGATTCCCTTTTTCTTCCAGCCCATAGCCCGAACCTCCATTTCTTTTGCTCATTTTGTTGCTCTAGCATACCACAAAGCAGGCTCACCTGTCCATGTACACTTTTTCTAAATTGCATGTTCACAATTATTGCATTTTTAACAAAAATCCGGTATTTCCCTCAGGAAATACCGGATCTAAGCTTGCATTAATAACAGAAAATATGTCCGCCGATCTCGCCCCAGACATCCACGGTGCTGGGATAGGTTGCAAAGTAGAATACTTCCTCCGGCAGAATATAGGGGCCGTAAAGCGCCCGCTCAATGGCTTCGTACTGAGCCTGGGAGGGCTTCGCATCGTCCAGGAAGGGAACGCTGCGGAACTGGCCTTCGGCATAGATGACGCCGTTGAGGGTATTGGAGAATTTTTCGGAGTGCAGCCGGTTCAGAACTACTTCTGCCACAGCCTGCTGACCGTCGGCACATTCGCCCTGGGCTTCCACCCAGACCACCTTTGCCAGCAGACGCTTTTCTTCCGGTGTCAGCTGAATCTCAGGATAGCGGGGGTTGCTCTTGTCCAGTTCTTCCTCAAAATACAGGAAGGGCTCTGCCGGCATATCCTTCTTGTCGAAGACCCAGGCACCCTCATAGCCCCGGAGGATATCGCCCTCACTAAAGCCGTTTGCAAAGGCATTCTTCAGATCCCAGCGGTCATAGTTGGGAGCATAGGAGTCGTTGACCATCAGCTTGCCTTCTTCATTGATGCCGGTGACCACGATAAAGTGCTGGGTGTCGGTAAAGATGGACTTGGAGTTCATCAGGATCACCGCAACCTTACCCTTCTTGATCTCAGCCAGAGTGCGGTGCCAGTTTTCCGGCTTCAGGAAGAAGAGCTTCATGGCTCTGGCACCGATCTCCAGGCGGTCAATGTTGTTGACGCCCTCGCCGCCGAAATACCGGGCCAGCTGGTCGGGCAGGTATTCATGATCCGTCAGATAGGTGGCTACCATGGCAAGAGACGTAATGCTGCAGCCGCTGGTGGCAACCGTTCCGTTGCCGTACATGGTGTCGGGATAATCCGTCTGGAAGTACAGGGGAACCTTGTCATAGGTCTTCTTAACCGGAGCCTCCTCCGGCTGGGTCTCTTCGGGAACAGTCTCCTGCTCAGGAATCGTCTGCTGAACTTCCGTTTCCAAAACCGCAGTGGTTTCTGCGGGAATCGTTTCAATTTGTATTGCCGGAGTGGTTTCCAGCAGCACTTCAGATGCACTGGCCGGCATTGCGGCGACCTGCAGCACAGATACGGCCGCAAGTGCTGTGCAAAGGATCTTTCGTAAATCGAGCACGCATTCATCTCCTTTATCCGGGGTGGGTTTCAAAGCTCATAGCATGGCAATTTATTGTCTTATTATACACCACAAACCCTTCCAATGCAAGCAGATTTTCTCATTTCAGATTCCAAAGATAGCCAAAAAAACCATCAGATATTTGACAAACCTGCCACAAAGGACTATAATAGTTGCAAAATTCAACTATTTTTCAGGTGATTTTATGAACAAGCTGATCAGCCTTCTTCTGGCCGTCCTTCTGCTGGGCGGCTGCGCCGGCGCTGCCCCGGTCGAAACCACGGTTCCGCCGGAAACCACTGCCGCCGAAACCACATCCCCGGAAACCACCGCTGCCCCCACGGAAACGGAGACCGAACCTCCGGTACCGGTGCTGGAGCTGACGGAGGAGGAGCAGACCATGCTCCTGAAGATTGGCATGGCGGAGCGGGGGCACACGGAATGCACCGAATGCATTGCACTGGTCATGTGCACCATTCTGAACCGGGTGGAAAGCAGCCGCTTCGGCAGCTCCATCAAGAGCGTTCTGTTTGCGGAAAACCAGTTCACTCCGGTCTCCACCGGTGCCTATCAGAAGGCCGAACCCAACGAAGCCACCCAGGAAGCCCTGGCCATGGTCATTTACGGCTGGGATGAAAGCCAGGGGGCCCTGTACTATGAATGGTGCGAAGGTGAATCCTGGCACAGCAAGAATTTAAACCTGCTGTTCCAGCATTGCGATACCCGGTTTTATAATTGAGAAAAAGCAGCCACCTTACCGGATGGCTGCTTTTACCTTGTTTCCTGCATGTTTTCGTCTGTATCTGTTAAAAGTGCATCATAGGTCACATTCAGCACCTTTGCCAGATACACCAGTTCAATATCTGTCACGAACCGCTTTCCTGCCTCAATTCTCTGAATGGCGTTTTTATCCACATCCAGTCCTGCAAGCTGAAGGACATCTGCAAGTTCTCTTTGAGATTTGCCCATTCCACGGCGGTATTTGGCTATCTGCTTTCCACAGACATTGTTACAGCCATTTGTTGCTTTGTTTATAAACATACCCATTCTCCCTGCTGACATTTTGTGCTTGTCAACGGAAATAGTATATGCTAAAATAAATGCAAATTTGACATTTACTGAATGTCATACAGAAAGAATGGTGTGTTACGAATGGCTGACAATTTTTCATTTGAAAAAATGATTCTTCGCTCTTGTTATCCGGCCAATTTGCTTTCAGCAATTAAAGGAAAGTGCAACCTTTCCCTTCCAATAAAGCTTTCACAGGATGTTTTGTCTGGAATCCAATATGCCCTGTCTTCACTGTCCGAGGACGAACGTTTACTGCTGCAGCTGCGTTATGCTCAGGAGCAGACTATCAGCGAAATTGCATCACATTTTCAAAGTACAGAAGATGAAATTGAAAACGCAGAAACGAAAGTTCTGCAAAAGCTGCGGCACCGTTCTCGCTGGGAATATATTCAATATGGAATTGAGGGGCTGATGAAAAAAAGAATTGCAGAAGCACGATGCAAAGCGTATCGCGAAGGGTATCATGACGGCGTGAAAGATGCCAGCTGTGGTATCGTCACTGTTTCCGCACCGGAATCCTTACGCAATCTTCCAATCACATATTTGGGATTATCCTCCCGTGCTCAAAACTGTCTGCATCGTTCCGGATATAACAGGATCGGTGATGTAGTTGACATGCATACGGAAGAAATTCTAAGAATCCGAAATTTGGGTACAAAAACAGCAGAAGAAATTGCAGGTACATTGCAGCAGTACGGTTTTCTTTATTCTGCATGGGATACGATTGATCTATGAACGATAAATGATTGAATTATGACTATTCCCACGCCAGTGTACGTACTGGACCAGAATGACACGGTTTTTCAACAAGTACCAAAAGAAGGAGAGTACCTTTGGTACTCTCCTTCTTTTGGTGCCGTTGACGGGACTCGAACCCGTACAGTGTCGCCACCGGGGGATTTTAAGTCCCCTGTGTCTACCGATTCCACCACAACGGCGGCTTTTGGTATCTTACCATATTTTTTCCCGGCCGTCAAGTCACAGCTGGTCCAGATTCAGTGTGAAAGCTTCCAGGCAGTTGTCCAGGAACCAGTCAAGCTCCGGGCGGTTCATGGTCTTCATGGCATCCCAGGTCTGCCGGGCAGCGGTATCGAATTCCGTGTTTCCCGCCTTCTGCTCTTCCAGGCATTTAAGGTGCGCACAGAGCTTGTCCGCCGCCTTGACGAAGGGCAGAACGGCCTCCTCATCCTCCAGCACCAGATGCGCATAGCTCTCCCGCAGCTGCGGCGGCAGCATATCCAGCAGCCGGTTTCCTGCGATGCGCTCCACCTGCTTGTAGGCTTCCTTGATGTCCGGATTGTAATACTTGATGGGAGTGGGCAGGTCACCGGTGAGGATCTCGGAGGCATCGTGATACAGCGCCGCCACCGCGCAGCGGTCAGGCTCCGGAGTGGGCAGCTTCAGAATGTCCCGGCGGATCAGCGCCAGCGCATGGGCCAGCACCGCCGTCATATGGCTGTGCTCAGAAATATTCTCGGAAAAGGTATTGCGCATCAGACCCCAGCGGGTGATATAGCGCATCCGGCCCATCAGGGCATAAAATTCATTGGCCATGGATCAATTCCTCAATTTTCTGTGTTAATCCGGCAGTTTCTCCGCAAAAATGTTCTGCGCCTACCGCTTCCATATCTTCCCTGTCCCGGAATCCCCACAGGACACTGACGCAGGGAACGCCTGCATTTTTCGCCGTCAGCACATCCACCTCGCTGTCGCCAACGTAGATGCAGCGTTCTGCGCCGATGGCTGCCATGGCTTTGAACACCATATCGGGCGCCGGTTTTCTGGGGCAGTCCGCCGCTTCTCCCAGGGCATAGATTCCGGGAAAGTAGTCGGCGCACAGGGCTTTTACCGCGCTGTCAGGCTTGTTGGATACGATGGCAATGGGATATTTTGCTCCCAGCTCTGCAAGAGATGCCATAATGCCGTCATAGGGTCTGGTTTTGATCCGGCAGTGGTTCGTATAATAGGGTCTGTAGGTATCCAGCACCGCCAGGATCTTCTCCCGGGGCGTTCCCTCCGGGCAGGACAGGCGCATCTGATTTTCCGCGCCGTTTCCGACGAACCGGCGCAGTTCCGGCAGCGTCCGCTCCGGATAGCCGTGCACGATCAGGGCATGATTCGTGGCATCCAGCAGGTCTTCCAGGGTATCCAGCAAGGTGCCGTCCAGGTCAAATAAGATTCCGGTCTTCATATCAGTACCCTCTGTTTTTCAGTACCCGGATATCCTCACCCACGAAGGTCAGCCGCTGGAAGCTTCCGTGGAGCCGTGAGGCGATCTGGGGAGAATACCGGCGGCTCATCTCATCCACATTCAGGTTGGTGGAGATCACCATGGGCTTTCCTGCCAAAATCCGGTCATTCAGCAGACCGTACAGAGCCGCCGTGACGAACTGACCGGGCATCTCCGTGCCCAGGTCATCGATGATCAGCAGGTCACAGTCCGTAAACTTTGCCGCTTCCCGTCTGGCTTCCTCGCTGGGACTGAACTTGGCCTGCTCCAGCTTGGAGAACAGATGCCCCGCCGTCTCATAGACAACGCTGTAGCCCCGGTCGGCCACTGCCCGGGCAACACAGGCAGACAGGAAGGTCTTACCCAGACCCGTTCCGCCCACAAACAGCAGATTGCCGGAGCTCGGCGCGAACGTCAGGCCATAGGTACGGCAGATCTTGAAATTCCGTTCCATGATCGCCCGGGGGCTGGCGCCGTATTTGGGATCGATCCGGTCGGGATAATAGTCCAGATGGAACTGGCTGAAGGTTTCCTTGCTGCCGG
Organism: Oscillospiraceae bacterium; assembly: GCA_017398105.1. The sequence goes on from JAFQHF010000189.1 coordinate 9,982, forward strand.
AGAGAATGGAAACCTCCTTCTTCTGCTCCTGCCGGCACAGCTCCCGCAGGCATTCGCACATGGCGGTGCCCACATAGCCGCTGCCGCCGCAGTTGTCGCAGATGGGACTTTCGTCCAGATAGCCCGGCTCGAAATTCTCCATAGCCAGGATGGCCCGCTCCTGCTGCAGCTCCAGATTGGCAAGCCGCGCTTTTTCCAGCTGCTCCCGGCCGTCGCTGCCCTGCAGAAAGGCTGCCTGAGCCGCCTGGGCCATGGTGCGCCGCAAAAGCATATCGATCTCCCGGATGCGCGGAACCTTTGCATAGGCCTCCGCCAGATGCTGCCGGTTTTCGGATTCCCGGTCTTCCTTCGCCTGGGCCAGCCTTGCTCTTGCCCGTCTGACCACTTCTGCACTGTATGCCATTTCTTATCCCTCCCGCAGCACTCTCTGGATCGCTTCCAGCTCCGCCGCGCCCAGCTGGCCGGATGCCCCCTTGGGGGTACCGCCCTTGTGGTCGCCATTGCGGACTTCTTCCGCGGTGTGGAGCCCCTGCTCATGCCACCGCTGCATAATTTTGTTCATATAGGCCCAGTTCAGGCCGCCGGTATTCAGGCAGGTACGCTCATAGGCCATGGAAACGGCCTCCTCGTCCATGCCCATGTCCAGCCAGCTCTGGGCATAGCGTTCCTCCGCCGCCGTCAGGCTCCGGCCCCGGATCTGCAGAATATTCATCAGCCGGTACAGCCGGGAATTGCGGACATTCTGGGCCTGGATAAAGGCTGCCGCCTCCTCAACGGAGTCGATGCCGCGCTCGGCCCAGGCATAGGCTTCCTTTTCTATGGTACGAAGGCTGGGATTGCGGAAGCTGCCCCGCTGCCGTGCCCTGTCCTTGCAGTAACACACCAGCACGGAGATCACATCCGGGGTCATGCCCAGGTAGCGCACAAACCCCAGCAGGATCTTCAGCTCCTCCGTATTCAGGCCCCTGCCCAGCAGCCGCTGAACTTCCCCGTACAGGCCCCGGAAGGAGGTGTCATGATCCATGGCTTCCAGCACATCGTTTTCCGAGTAGCTGGGCCGTTCGCCGGGGGCGATATGGCTGGGTTTCTGGTCTTCCAGCAGCCCCAGCTGCCGCAGTGTGGCTGCTGCGCAGCTTAACCGGGAGGCATTCAGGTGAAGGTCTGCCTCCGCCGCCGACATGGGGTTATTGGCCTTCAGATATATGTACAGCAGAGCCGCGTCCGGACTGGCGGCACTCAGCAGCTTTCGCATATCATTTTGGGAGATTTTCACACTTTCCGTCATCATAGGGCATTTCCTCGCAGATTTCGCTATTTTACGGACATTATATCATAGGATTTCCCCGGGGACAACGGCGGAAAGAGAGAGAATTTCGCAGAAAAACCCGCCCCGTTTTTGTCACACCACAGGATGTTGTGGGTAAGGGGCTGTCTTTGACCGATTCTCTGCAAACAATTGCAGGGCGGAGTCATGACCCCGCCCTATAAGTTTCACTTTGCCAATGCAATATCCTTGATGACTTCGCCCGCCAGGATCAGTCCTGCTGCGCCGGGGACAAAGGCTACACTGCCGGGGATCTGACGCTTGCCCAGGGCAGCCGCTTCCTCCTCCCAGCCGGTGGGGGTCAGGGCCTCTTCTTTGGAATAGACCACCTTCAGGTGCCTGATTCCCCGTTTGCCCAGCTCCTTGCGCATGATCCGGGCCAGGGGACACATGGAGGTTTTGGAAATATCCGCCACCTCGAAGGCGGACGCATCCAGCTTGTTGCCGGTTCCCATACAGCAGATGATGGGCGTACCCGCTTCATAGGCCCGCTGCACCAGCTGAAGCTTTCCGGTAACCGTGTCGATGGCATCCACAATATAATCATATTGGGAAAAATCGAACCGGTTCGCCGTTTCCGGAGTATAGAACACCGGATGCATCCGGACAACGCAGTCCGGATTGATATCCAGAATCCGCCGCTTCGCCGCCTCCACCTTGGGAAGCCCCACGGTGGAATGGGTCGCCAGGATCTGCCGGTTGATATTGGACACACTGACAGTATCATGGTCGATCAGATCGATCTGCCCCACGCCGCTGCGTGCCAGAGCCTCCACAGTATAGCCGCCCACGCCGCCGATGCCGAAAACCGCCACCCGGGCATGCTGCAGCCGCTCCACAGCTTCCGTCCCCAGAAGCATCTGGGTGCGTAAAAATTGTTCGTGCATATGGTTCCTCCCTTTGGTAAATGATCGTTTATCGCACGAATCTCGAAACGCTATTGTAGGGGCGGATTTTCAATCCGCCCTTAACGTAACGACAACGGAATGGTATCGATCTGTGCAAAGACCGTGGTCGCCAGAGTTGGCTTCACCGGGAATTGATCGATAGATTTCGGGCGGATTGGAAATCCGCCCCTA
>JAFQHF010000190.1 GCA_017398105.1 Oscillospiraceae bacterium
ATCCGCCCGAAATCTATCGATCAATTCCCGGTGAAGCCAACTCCGGCGACCACGGTCTTTGTACGGGTCGATACCATTCCATTGTCGTTACGTTGAGGGCGGATTGAAAATCCGCCCCTACAATAGCGTTTCGAGATTCGTGCGATAAACGATAATTTTCCACATTACATTACCATTCCATCATCGAGGTTATTATGTTCCATCGTTACATTGGCGACAGGTCTTTTTACCGGCGTGTGTTTGCGGTTGCCCTGCCTATTATCATTCAGAACGGCATCACCAATTTTGTATCTCTGCTGGATAATATCATGGTCGGCAGGATTGGCACCGTTCCCATGAGCGGCGTTTCCATTGTCAACGGTCTGCTGTTTGTGTTCAATCTGTGCGTTTTCGGTGCCAGCTCCGGCGCCGGCATTTTTACCGCCCAGTTCCACGGTTCTCAGGACAGCCAGGGCGTACGCCATACCTTCCGGTTTAAGTTTTTCATCTGCATTGTCATTTCCCTGCTGGGCATTGCCCTGTTTGTGCTGGGTGACAGCTTCCTGATTGGACTGTACCTGACCGGTGAAGGCGATGCCGCCACTGCCGGGGCTGTGCTGGAAGAGGGTCTGAAGTATCTGTATGTCATGCTGTGGGGTCTGCTGCCCTTTGCCCTGACCAATGCCTACGCCAGCACGCTGAAGGAATGCGGCAACACCTTCGTTCCCATGGCCGCAGGCATCACCGCCGTGCTGATAAACCTGTTCCTGAACTATGTGCTGATCTTCGGTCATTTCGGCGCACCTGCCATGGGTGTGGAGGGCGCAGCGCTGGCCACCGTGATTTCCCGCTATGTGGAGCTTGCGATCGTGGCAGGCTGGACCCATCAGAATCCCCAGAAGAATCCCTTCATCCGGGGCGCTTACCGTTCCTTTTATATCCCCGGCCGTCTGCTGAAGTCCATTGCCATAAAGGGCATGCCCCTGCTGCTCAACGAAGCCCTCTGGTCCAGCGGCATGGCCATTATGAACCAGTGCTACTCCACCTGCGGCCTGGATGTGGTACCCGCCATGAACATCAACAGCACCATTTTCCAGCTGGCAAGCGTGGTTTTCCTGTCCTTGGGCAATGCGGTGGGCATTCTCATGGGCCAGATGCTGGGTGCCGGCAATTCCGAGGCGGAAGTCCGGGATGCCAACCGGAAGCTGCTTGCCCTGTCCGTTGCTTCCGGCGTCGTATTCGGGTGTCTGCTGGCCTCCATCTCCGGCCTGTTCCCCAAAATTTACAACACCACAGAAGCGGTGCGAAATCTGGCAGCCATGCTGATCTGCGTCAACGCCTGCATGATGCCCTTCATTTCCTACACCAATGCCACCTATTTCACCCTCCGTTCCGGCGGACAGACGCTGGTCACCTTCCTGTTTGACAGCTGCTTTGTCTGGACAGTCTGCGTTCCCCTGGCCTACTGCCTGAGCCGGTTCACAGCCATTCCCATTGTCCCCCTGTTTGCCATCTGCCAGGGCACCGACCTGATCAAATGCGGTCTCGGCGCCTTCATGCTGAAAAAGGGCAAATGGATTCAGAATCTGACACAGTAATGAAAAGCCCCTCCGCCCGGATCAAACCAGACGGAGGGGCTTTTCTTTGGCAAATTATCGTTTAACGCACGAATCTCGAAACGTTATTGTAGGGGCGGATTTTCAATCCGCCCTTAACGTAACGACAACGGAATGGTATCGATCTGTGCAAAGACCGTGGTCGCCAGAGTTGGCTTCACCGGGAATTGATCGATAGATTTCGGGCGGATTGGAAATCCGCCCCTA
>JAFQHF010000191.1 GCA_017398105.1 Oscillospiraceae bacterium
CATAAGAAAAGCCCCTTAAGGGGCAGCCAGTGAATGAAACGCGGTCGGCAAACCATTCAGGGCCCCTTTAGGGGCAAATGCTTGTAAAATGCCCTTATAGGGCTAAATCAAGCCCCCGGCTTAGCCGGGGGTTTTGACTTTTCAGTCCAGCCGCGATTTTTATATGGGCCTTTGGAGCAGTTCGATTCCCCAGAATCCCCGAACCCGCTTTCCGCTGCCAATGTAGACATTGTTGGTAGGCTCCAGATTATAGAGATTGGCATGCTGCTTCAGATAGGAACAGAAGGTCTTCTCGGAGAGAGCATACAGCGCATTGTCGGAACACCACTGCTTGTACACCATGTAGAAGTCCTTAGAACTGGCTTCGCAGTCGGCCTTGAACTGGAAGTAACCTTCCGACTTCATGAACTCCACGATGTTGTTTCCATCAGCCATGGCAGCGTCGATATTACTCTGTGCCCGTTCGCTGATGGTAAAGTGGTAGTTGTTCTCAATCAGCCGGTGTAACCCTTCCAATGCCCACAGAAAAATGCCCTCCTTTTCCTCACAGAGTTTTTCTGCCAGAAAGGGATCGTCCACCCGGTTGGGATCACGGTCTTTGGCTTCCAGGATAATCTGTCTGCGGAAGAAACCGTAGCTGCGGTCATGGAGTGCCTGCAAGGTTCCGTTGCCAAAGGCAATCAACCGGGCAAAGATTTCTCCCTGGTAGCTCTGCTGTCCTTTCTTCTCCAAATCCATGGGCAGTTCTGCTGTGACCAGGGATTTGATGGTATTGGTTCGGGTCAGAGCTTCCATATTCAGATCATCGTCCACGAAGATCAGGCAATACTGAGCATCCGCTATAGCGAAAGGATTGGTAGCCAGTTTGACGATACTGCCGGTTTTCATGTTGCATCCGAACAGTGCCTGGGCAACCAATCCCAGCCGGGACTTTCCCTCCCCGCCTTTGCCAATGACAAAGAGCATCTTCTGGGCCTTGTTGCTGGCGATCAGGCAGTAACCGAAGTATTCCTGAAGTGCCGGGATATCCTCCGGATACAGAAGTTGGGAGAGAAATGCTTTCCATGCCACCGGCTCCGGTGCATCCAGATTGTAGCCGACTGTCAGGCGATTCCGGCAGAACTCCTTTTCCGGTGTGAAAGTACCATCCAGAAACAGCGTTCCGTTTTCCACATGGATACGGTCTGTCTGCAAGGGCAGATCTTCCGTACAGCATTCCATTCGCAGCACTTCCAGAAGGTTCGACACCTTTTTCGGAAGTCCCGTGCTAACATAGGGTTTAAGAAAGTCGTAAATCTTCTTTTTCAGCAGATTCTCGTCGGATACCAAACCATCCACCGTGAAGAATGTTCCGTTCAGGCTGACCATGGGATACTCCTTCAGGAAGTCCTCGCAGAATAAGACTTCGTTGATCTTCTTGCCATCCACCCACTCAGGTGTGTTGTTCGCTGTCATGCTGTTCTTCCTCCTTTCTTTTGCGGGATACATAGTCTTGCAGATCGTAGATCAGGTTGTTCCGCTCCAGGATCTCTACAGTCCGCTTCCTCCGGATGGGGTTTTCATCCCTCATTTCATCGATCAGGTGATCGATCACGGACTCCATCTGACAGGCTTCCACAAAGCGGTCATCGTAGCTGTCTTCCGGAGATTCCGGTGCGTACCGGAGTTTCCAACACCGCAGCAGCCGCAGATAGTCCCATAAAACACAAATGCAGAATTGCTCCTTTTCCCGGAACAACTCTGCATCGGATTTGGGGATATGGGGCCTAGTAGGCGGTCTCGGAAATTCGCCGAAAATTTCGGCTAATTTTTCAGCGGCAGCCCGGTTGCTGATGCCGTGCAGTCTGGCGGTGAAGTCGATCACATCGCCGGTTGCATGGCACCCGAAACAGTAGTACCGCTGATCCAGTTTCAGGCTGGGCTGGTGGTCATCGTGGAAGGGGCATCGCGCCATCCCGTGTCTGTCCACAGCCAAGCCAAAGTGTTCGGCAGCTTGTCTTGTGGTAACTGCTGCCTTGATGGTGTTGCAGATGTTCATGTTTTTTCTCCTTTCGTAAAATAGTTATGGATTCACCATCCGTCTATATATACGGAGAAAAAGCCCCCTAACCTGCGATTTTGCGCAGTATTGCAAAACAAAAAATGCCGCCCTGGAAATCTTGCAAAAATGCAAGGCTTTTAGGGCGGCGCAAGCAAACAGTCCTATAGATCGGTCTGAATATTTTGTATTATTTCAGTGAACGACAAAAAATACCTCTTTATTTTAGAACATCTGTTTATATAATGATCATAAAAGGAGGAATGGATATGGCTGTTTATTTGACGGGAGATCTCCGGTTCCGGCTTAAGAACTTAATGATGGAGAAGAATGTGTCCCAGAGCCAGCTTGCCAAGGTTGCGGGCATCAGCGAAAGTACCTTCAGCCGCTTTATGTCCGGTCAGATTCAGGACTTGAGTTCCGAGTCTGTGATTCGGATTGCCAGAGAGTTGGATGTGTCCACGGATTTTCTGCTTGGCATCATTAATGTTCCGGATAAGCGGAACTACGATATTTCAGACCTTGGCCTGACGGTCCAGGCGGCAAGAAATCTTTACACCCAAAGAGTGAACCGGGATGTGGTAGCCTATCTGCTGGAGAATCCCAAGTTCGGAGAAACCACAAGGCTGATTGCAGATTATATGTCCGGCAGTCTGGCGGCAGGTATCGCCGCACAGAATGAACTGTTGGATCATGTTGCTGGGATGCTGATCGATGCCAAGTTATATGCTGGAGCAAGGGATGTAAAGGTACGCAAGATCCCCAAGAACCAGGTCCTGGATAAGATTCAGGCTACCTTTTCCGCCGCTGTCCGGGATATGGAAAAGGATGTGACCTTGGAGGTTGCCGCCAAGAAGCTGACCGGCGAACAGTTTGAGCGCATTCGCTCCGAAGTGACCAAGGATGAAGCGTTGGCCGGGAAGCAGATTGCCCCGGAGCAGTTTGCGGATATGATCCTGGCAAGTATTCAAAGCCAGAATTTGCTCAGCGCCGAAACCACACAGAAGTTGCGGGATGCGCTGATTGCCGTTGCGGAAGATATGAGGAAAGCAGATGGAGAAGAAAAAGAAGAAAGAGGCAAAACCCTATCGGGATGAAGACCTCTGTAAGTGGATACAGGACGGGGAACTCTATGCCCGTGACTTGCTGATCCGGCAGAACCTGAAGTTTATTGGGAAAATCGCAGGAAGCTTTGCCATCAATCCGTGGATTGGACTGGACCGAGATGATTTGGTGCAGGTCGGCAGCATAGCCATGGTGGATGCAGCAAAATCTTATGATCCTGACCGGGGAGCTAAGTTTGAAACCTTTATGACACCGGTGCTAAAGAATGCCATGACGGATTTGATCCGGGAGCATCAGAAAGGTTTTGAATTCCGGGCCATTGATCCGGAGGGAACACTAAACTATCAGATGGTACATGTGGAGGATGAAATTCCTAACAGTAACGGGCTGACCGTTGAAGAATGTGTTGTGGATCTCCAGGCCATTCAACCGGAATCCCGTGAGATATACCGAGAGAGTATTGAGGAAATCCATAAGGCATTGAACACGATCCCGGAAGCACAGCGGATGTACTTATCTTACCGCTTGGGCTTTGGCGAAGATGATGTACCCCACTCGCTGGAAGATACCGCAAAACACTTCGGCTTTACCTTGGGATACGCAAGGGTATTTGAGGAAGAAGCGGTGGACAATGCGCTGTTGGAACTGCCCTGGTGGTATGAGGAAGCTGACTGGTTCCCCATCCGATTCATTCCGGAGTAAGCGCAAATAACGAGAGTTTTATTGCTGCGGCGGCAGGGAGCATCGAAGATGCGGAAGTGCCCTTGAGGCAGACGGGGGTGTGATATACCGTTTTGCTCCCCCGGTGATGCAGCTCCGCTAGAAGAATTTCAAAAGAAATTCGCTCCGCTGCGCCGCACCACCTACACCCGAACAGCCGGATTTCGTGTAAGCGAAATCCACATATTCCTCGTCCCGGAGGGACCTGAAATCCGCCTGTTCTGCTGTCACCGGAAATGGTATGCTCAGTAAGGCGGCATCCCCTTTCCGGCAACAGCGGTCGCAAAAGGTATAACACACTAGACTTTACACAGTAAAATCGTGTGCCAACAGGGCGCTTTCACCCCTATTGGAAACTCCGAATCAAAGGAATCTGCCATCCCTTTGAAAACCCAGCCGTTTTGAAATCTGTATATACAAACCGGAAAAAACGGTGTTTGCATCTACACATCCCAAAACGAAAAAATCCCCACAGTCGATCCTCCGAAATGGAGAGGAAAGACTGTGGGGTTTTTCAATGCCGCATTCATTGCAACGAGAGAAATTCATGCGTCACGCACCGCTGCGGCGGAGTAATTTCCGTAACACTTTCCGGCGTTACAACGGGGTAAAAAGAACTACTCAACAAAATGCTGCTGAAGACGATAGCCAAGCCCCCTTTGCTTGTTTTCTGTAATGATTTTACCGTTCCGTTTGCCGATTGTCGAACTTGTCACAACGCAAAAACTGCGTCTGTACTTCTATCAAAAGTGCAGACGCAGCATCAATTTTAGGTTCTATAATAAATATTGGGGTTATTTGACAAACTGAACGGGGTTCCGAAATATCCGGAACCCCCGTTTTTCATTGGAGATATGTACTGCGATGAAGCAGTCTTCTCTTAGGGAAGCTCGGCGTTGAATTTCTGTGCAGCAGGATTGTTATCCCACTGCATTATCCTGATCCGAATCGTTTTTCCAACGAGATCCTGAGGGCGGCAGTTTCTGTCCTCCAGATGTCTGCGGGAAATGGATACACCGTAGGATGTGCCGGCAATGGTGCCCCGAATGCTGTTCCTGGGAGTGACCTGAACATCCGTCATATTCACGGTTTGACCGATCAGTGCTGCTTTATCATCGCCAATGGCGGAAGCTACAGGCTGGGCCACCCTGGGACTGGCAGGCCAGAGGACCCGGGTCAACAGACCGCCGGTATCACAGCGGCGCAGGATCTTTCCTTCTCCGAAAAGCAGCCTGCGCATGCCTGCCATATCATTATGGGAGGTCTCGGTGCCTGCGTGGTCACCGCCGTTTCGCAGTTTTCTGGCAGCGTCCACATCGGCACCCAACTGCTCCCACCAGAACTCGTCGGGGACCTGACCCTCAAAGCAAACGCTGTTCTTGCGGCACAGCTCTGCCAGCCGCGGGGACTGGCTCCGCATGATACACATGTAGTTGCCGATGCTGGTTTGGTCGAGCTTCATATAGCCAAAGCTGTTCCGGGACTGGGGGTTGGCGAATTTTGTGAAAACATCAATATCCTTCAGCTTATCATCCTTGCGGAACAGCTGGTACAGGTTGTCCTTCAGCTGCTGCTCCAGGACCTTGCCGTACATGACCATCTGAGCGGAAAGGTCACCCAGATGGAAGTCGTTCAGCGTGGACAGGGCATCGTCCACCACAAACGCGATCTGCAGATACAGGCGGCACTTGGTGCTCAGTGAATTCAGCAGGGCATCGTCCACCATACCCTCGGGGTCGATCTTGCTGCGGATGGCGCTGAAACGGGATTCCAAGGTTTTTTGCTCTTCCTGATATTCCTCCAGAGAGCCTGCCTCGATCTCCTCAGGGATGAACATAGAAGTGATCCGCTCCGCTGTTTCCTCCGCTGCTGTATCCGCATCCACCACCTCGGGCAGAGCAGCTGTAGTGTTTTTAAAAATCGAAAGCAGCTTGCCCCCCAGCTCCTCTCCCTGCAAATCCAGAATGCCGAACAGCCGGGCAAAGCCCTTGTCTGCAATGATGGTGGGCTGGTAGGTTACATTTTGCTGATTCCGGTTGTCATCACCATGGTGTATGTTCACTTTTTCGATAAAGACGTTCCCACCCATGTTCTTCGATAGGAAGGACGCAGGATCAAAGACCTCGGTGGAGACAGGTTCTTTTCGGAGAGGATTCTTTTCCAGCACCTCATCCAGCCATTCTCTGTGGCCGCAGAAGGCCCGGAAGAGCCCGCTGTTGTACATATAGCCCTCTGCAGGGATCCTGCGGCCGTTCCGGCCCAGATCATAGGCTTTGCACAATAGGCCTCGTCCCTCCAAAAAGCCAGCCACGGTCTTTTGCGTTTCGGAAAGTACCTGCTTCTCCCGCAGCGTGGACAGCAGATCCAGTTGCTCATCGGGGGTGACTTTGCACCAGCGCTTCAGAATGGGCAGTGCCTCCTGGAGGGCTCTGGACCGAACTTCTGCCTCCAAAAATACTCCGCACTCTTGAAGTACATCATAGCCATGTTTCGCCGACGTATACAGCAGCGTCGGGATACCGCCGGACATGCTGTGGAGCAAAGCAATCTGCTGATCTGTAAACCGGAAATCTGTGTTTCTGCCCAGAATAGCCTTGCAGCTGTCAATGTCAAGAGGAGTCATATAGATGCTGTGGGGGCTCAGTCGGGTCAACAGCTTGGAGTTGCGGGTGCCTGCGGGCAAGGACGTCTCATTGAAATCAAAGTTGGTGGCCACGATCAGCTGCAGCATGTTTGCGTTGAGAAAACCGCAAAGCAAATCATGGTGTTCCGGCTTTACATTGGGCGAAGACGTGAAGTTTTCGAAATTATCCAGCACAAACACGAGGCGGAAGCCAAACTTCTGGAGCTTATGCAGATATTGGTTAAAACGAGAACTCTTGGAATCAGCCTGGATATTGTCCAAAGCGCGCAGAATGGTATTCATCCGGTCGGACATGTCATAGAACTCCAGATCTTCCACAGCAAGGCGGATGGCATCAGCGAAATAGCCGTAGGTGTCATCGCTGCTGAGATTTTGGGGAAACTCGCCCATGTAGATCAGGACACCCTTCTGCGCCATCTCCCTGCAAAAAGCGTGATTGAAGAAGCAACGCAGCAGAACGGACTTGCCAGTGCCCTCCGGTCCGAAGATCGCTGCATCTGCCCGGTTCTGGAAAAAGGCATACAGCTGTTTCTGCTGCTCTGCCTGTTCGTACAGCGCATCCGCTGAATCGATATACGGTTGACTAATGAAAGGATTGGACATATATTTCTCCTTTTCTCTACTATTCACCTGTACCGCATCCCGACAACTGGCTGCAGGCAGGCTGGGGGGCTTAGCGGATATCACCTCAAGGAATTACCAGCCTGCGCTGTGCCAGATGGATCGTGTCGAAATTTAGATGTGGTGGGATGGGAGATCAGATACAAACAAAGGTTTGATCCGGGGCCTCCTGCTTTTTGAATACAAAGGGATAATCCCTCTGGTTGCGGAAATACAACCGATACAGGTCCACCGAGAACCTGTAACCCTGGTTGGATTCAGAATAGGTCACCAGCTTCAGTTTGATCAGATTGTCCAGTGCGTTTTCCAGCTGGTCAATGGTCATCCGATACTCCGTGGGAAGGCGCTCGGAGGTGAGAATCTGTTGCAGAACACCCCTGGGCACATAGCTGGTACGCAGAGATGCCATGCTCTGCATAGCATCGACCACCAGCCGCTCCCGCTTGTCCTGCTCTTTGCTGTTGATGCCGTCAAAGAATTGCTCACAGTAGGCCTTCTCCACCAGACTATGGATCTTGTCCTTCACATCCACAGGGTATACCACGCTGCGACGGCATTCCCGGACATGATCCAGAACCATATTGGCCAGCAGTTTCACGTGCCACACAAGTCCCTGGGTGTACTCCCAGATCCAGTTGATGGCTTCGTCGGTAATGTCCACCTCTGGGTAGGCTTCATAGGGCTTGCGTATCATTTGCTGCATTTCGCTGTTGGGAATCAGACCTACCTCGATGATATTGGAGCCGAACCGCTGGAACAGCTGGCTCAAACCGCCGTCACCGTTGCGGTAGCGCAGCAGGTACTTAGAACCGCAGAAGATGAAGTGGACAGCCTGCTGGCAGCTGGCACTGCAGAGCATATTGCTCAATACCTGGAACAGATAGCTGTCCAGAGAGGTCTGCTGTTCCACAGAGGTGAAGAAGTTGTCCACCTCGTCAAGCATCAGGATCAGGCCCTTGCCGGTAACCAGCTTCAGCTCCTGATAGAACAGCTCCAGATTGCTGGGATCCCGGTCTGCCGCTTCGGGACTCAGTCTCCATTTCTTCTCCAGATGCTGCCATTCCTCTGTCTGGGCGTATTGGGGATACCGGCTCTGGATGGCAGCCAGAACATGGTCAATAAACAGCGTCTGCACCAGCTGTGTGCCGGGATTGATCAGACAGTCCACTTTGACGATGATGGCATCGCTGCAGTGCAGTGTCACGTATGCCTGAACGTAATTGAGCAGCGTGGTCTTGCCTGCCCGGCGGATGCCGTAAACGATGGCATTGTTGTAGCTGGGGAAGCGGCCACTGCGGAACAGGTTGCGGAGATCTTCTGTTTCCCGTTCACGGCCAAAGAAATCTGGGTTGCCCAGCACACCGTTTTCGTCCTCATAGAAGTCAGAAATAGTCTGGGTCTCGTACTGATTTACGGGGAATTTGGGATCGGGCAGTTGGGCAATATCCAGAGTATCCTCCTTAATGGGCTGGATATAGGTCTGTCCGTTGAACACATAGGACCAGTTGATGGTGTAGCGCAGCGACATGGCACCTTCCGGCGCACTGTAGCGGATCTTAAATGCCACATGCTCATTGGGCGCCAGCTGGGCCAGTCGCAGCCGATCGCTGGAGCTATCCTCGTAGGCCACCTGCAGGGTAATATCCGAAGCACTTTCCATGCCCTCATTGCGGATCTCGCCGTAGAGATAATCCTCCTCCGGATTCACTCCCCGGTTCTGGATCTCCAGATCCAGAATTGGCCGGCGGTCAATGCAGTTGATCTCGTTCTGGATCAGGCCCTGGAGATTGTTTTTCAGAGACTGCCAGGCACCGTAATTGATGTTGCCGATCAAGCCCTTGGCCCGGTTCAGCGCGTTGCGCAGGACAATGCTATTGCCGCTGTTGACAGAGTAGCTCTCTATCAGCAAATCCAGAGCGGCATAGATGGTAGTAAGTGCTTCCTTGCGGAATTCGTCCTGCTGAACCATGTTCTGCATGATGCCGAAGGCCTTCCGGTCCTGGGCAAACTGAGTAACGAGGCTCTGGATGGACAGATGCCCTTTATCCAGCAGGGTGTAGATGATGGAATTTTCCACTGCGGTCTCCAGCGGCTTGAGGTAGGCTACCAGATTGACCAAGTCTACTCCTTCAGCGGCAGTCCGGAGGCTGTCTGCATATACCACCAGTTCCATAATGGACCGATATGCCCGGGAACACTCCTCCGGATTGTTCAGATCCAGATTATCATAGTGATCCAGACCGAGTCGGATCAGGGAGGGGAGCATCGCCACCGGTTGGTTATTAACAGCCAGCTGGATGCGGTAGATTTGCTCAGAACGCTCCAGACGATCCTGATAATAACGCTGGAAATGGGGAAGCTGGTCATATTCCTCCTGGAGCTGCTCCAAACGGTCGGGCTGCTCCAGCGGGGTCAGCGCTTGAGCAAAGCTTGGCAGCACTGCCTCCGGTACCAGCAACTGCTGGCCGGGTGAGTCCGGGATCGGGGTAGTTTCCTCGGAGATCTGGACTGCGGCGGGTCTGGTTATGGGCAGCTGCTTGTAGGAAACAGGATTAATCTGGGAGAAATTGGTCAGCATAAAATGCCAGGGTCTCGCGTTGTTCACATCAAAGAACTTATCATACTGCTTTGCCAGGTTCATGAAAATATTCTTGGCCTTCATGGACATGGAGCTATCTTTGAAGAAGAGGGGGGAGAAGGCGGTGCCGTTGGAGGTTCCGGACCGCATGATATATGCAAGGAATGCCTTTTCCAGGCAGTTGGGATAGCGCTGAAGAAGATCCAGCTTCTTCAGATCGGGATATTCCGGATCAATGACACGAAGGATGTTCCGGCACAGGGTCCGGTTCGCCTCGGAGAAGGCCTCAGCCATCTGAAGAGCTTCATTACCACGGGGGGAGCAGATCAGTGCAACTGTCATGTTGATGCAGCTCCAGATATGGAACTTAGGAGAACCCACCTTGGCAATGATCTTACTGTCCCCGGCCTTCAGCCGGCAGATCCGGGAGTATGCTTCATAAAGCTCCTTATTAAAGCTGAAGCTCTTCTTATTATATTCCTGAGTCTCCTGACGTGCGCCCCGGGACAGGCCCCGGTCCAAAAGCCGCAGCATGGCTTCAAAGTGTGCAGCCGCGGTTTTATCGTCACCCACACGGAATGCCGCCTGGGCAGGGTTAAAATACTGGAAGATGATCATGGGCGGGTAATCCACCACTGCGCCTAGAAGCCACAGCCGGTTGTACAGCAGTTCCGTATCCTTGCCAATACAGGGTGTGACACTCTCCGCAAAGATCAGGGACATCAGTGAGTTCTCGTCCAGGGGGAGATCCAGAGACAGGTCGCCGATTTTCTCGGGCACATCGGCAGAAACCAAGTCGAAAGCCAGTGCTGTCTGGCGAAGCTTGCCGCTGAGCTTGAAATCGCCTCCCCGGGGAATCTGACTGTCTCCGGTGAGGGCCAGCCACACCCACTGGAGGAAGGGGATCCGCTGAGCGGGCTCCAGACGAGTGGTCACCTGCAGCAGACTGCGACAGAAACCCACGCTGTCCTGGTCGGAGCGGACATTGCTGTATTGCACGGAATCCCGAATCCGGGAAACGTCCGTGTCATCTGCTCTGTTTTCCCAGGCAGTATGCAGGAATTGAGACCAGCTACCGGTGATCCAGCACAGGATGCCCTGACATCTCCACTCCAGTGCCTCAGCATGGAGATTCTGCAGGCTGGAGCTCAGAGAACGCTGAACCTGGTTGATGTTCTTTACATCATTGCCGGTGACAATAGGTTGATTTGCCAGGCAGTAATGGCCTGCCTCCTGGTTGAAGTCATAGCCCGTGTGGAACTGATGGACGGACTGCTCCAGTCCGCGGGCTTTGATAATGGCGTTAAGGCCGGCAAGCAGCTTCGCGTTCCAGCGGTGATCCCGGCGGAAATAGCTGCTTCCCGTGGAGGAACCGCATACCAGGCCGCAAAGAGCCTTGTGCAGCAAGGGGATCCGGTTCTCAATCTCGAACTTACACATGGTGAACAGAGCATCGCAGCAGACATAATCACCGGGGAAGATATCCAGCAGAAGATTCAGAACGTTTGCTCCCTCCTGGATCCGGTTTTTACGGAGGATACTCAGTACGAACTGGTAAATATCCTGGGCAGCAGGCCGATTTCCATCGGGCAGAAGCATTCCCCACAGCAGTCGGTGCTCATGGGATGCGACCTGCTCCGTCAATTCCTCCGGGGTCAGGGCGTGGAGCTGCTCGATCAGCAGTCTGCAGGCAACGGGAGCAGTGGAATGGAACAGTCCATCCTGCAGATTCACGGCCTGCTGGGGCCGGTTGGCAAGCAGAAGCCGCAGGACCGTTGCAACACCCACCTCGGTGTTGCGGTTGAACAGCGGTCCGGAGAGATATCGCTCAAACATCTCCACAGCTTCCGGGGAGCCGATGGCAACGGCGATGGCGGAAATGGCATTCAGTGCCGTGTGGGCCGCGCTGCCGTAGAGATTTCCCAGATCCTCCCGGATGTCGCAGCACAGCCGCTCCAGAATATCCAAAAGCATCCGGGTATCCTCTTCCCGGGTCCAGCGGGCAAAGAAGCCCGGCTCCTGCACCAGCATATCGGCCAGGCTGGTGCGGCAGTTCTTGGGACCGGGGCTGGGACAATCGACCCACTCCCGCAGCACCTGCAGCAGCATGTCATCCTGCTCGGTCTCTGCGCAGAACTTTACGCACTCTTTGTACATATTGGGGTTTTTCTTGCCGCAGATAAACAGAAGCTTGGCGCGGGCTGCTTGGGACAGTCCCGGCAATCTGGTGCAGGCCCACCAGTAGTCCGCTTTATCGGGAGCGGCGCAAAGCACTTTGACCAGGGACTCGCCTTCGGTCTGTGTGCAGGGGCTATACTCCCGGACAGATGTATTGTCAGCACTCTTCTGCTGGCGCATATTCTGGATATACTCATGGACGGTCGACCAGTCCTCGTCGGAGGTATGGATAAATGTTTTGCTGAAATCGCAATAGACCAGAATTTCCTCGGGGGTGTGGTACTGAACATATTCCACGAAGGTATGGAGCATACTGGGGACTTTGTCTGCCCAGAAATCCTCCGCGGCGGCTTCTACCAACGCATAGAGTACTCCCAAATCGCCGGTTGGCTGCATACTCAGATAGCGCAGGACACACTCGGCACGGCTGCGGTGCCCAAGTCGCATCTCTATGCGGTATAGGCAAAACACCACGTCATAACGCTTGCTGTTGGCAAGGATGATCCGGCGGCAAAGCATTTCCGCTTCATCGCCCAGCTCTTCCGGGAAGCAGTCCCGGTCAAGCACATCCGCGTAACGCTGGCACAGGCTCCGGTACAGAATATCCGAAATGCCGGATTTTTTGCTTGCGGCTACTGCAGTCCGGTGCAGATATACCAAACCATCGATCAGCAGATCGTCCCGGTCGGTCAGCATTGCGATACTCTTCACCACTGCATCTCCTCCGGCGTAAACGGAGGCCTGAACATCACTGATCAAACTGCGGATATCCTCGGTGTCCAGAGTACACTCCTCCAGCACCTTCGCCAGCCTCGTCTGGATCTCCTTGGTGTAGGGCTCAGTCTTCAGAAGCTCGTATACATGCATCCGGCACATCCGGTTCTGCAGATCCTGGTGTCTGCCGGGGTAGAGCTTGCCCAGCTCATCCATCCGCAGGAACTGCTCTTCCAGGGATTCCTGCGCGGACTGATCCAGCAGAGCCTGATAATAGGCATCCGCCTGCTCCGCGATATCACCGACGCCCAGCGTGTTGTGGTAGTACAGCGCGGTTTTGAACGCACCGTCTGCCAACGCCCGGGCCTGGATCGCCTCCGCGGTGGAGGGAGAAAGACTGCCTCCGGCGGTCATGATCTGCTCCAGCCTTTCGGAGCTGCAACTGCCGAGCAGAACCTCGAAATTCTCCAGCAGCAGCGATGCTGCGTCATCCAGCCGGCCTGCACCCACCAATGCGATAGTCAGCCGGGTAAGGGAGTCAGTCAGCTCAGATGTAAGAGGGCTGTTCAAAACAGGAACGACGATCTCCGTCTGGGGATCCTGCTGCAGCAGTGCGATCAGCTGCTGCAGTATTTCCTCAGGCAGAAGCTCAATGGAAGCTTCCGTGTCATCATTCTGATATCCATCCAGCCACGCCAGGAACAGGTCATACTGACCGGTGTGGAACAGGTAATGGCTGTAAGCGTGGGGATAGGTCTCCCGCAGGGCGGGATAGCTTTGCAGAAGCAGATACTGCTCCTGAATATCAGCATTGTCACAGACAATATTCCACAGAAGTGCCAGCGCACCCTTTGTGGGCAGGCAGAACCGGGCCAGCTGCTCGGCGATGCCGTGGTAGCTGCCGAGGAAAGCGTAAGCACGCTTCGCCACGCTCTCTGCGTCGGGTCCCTGGGGATAATTGCCGGCCTGATAAATGGTTTTTGCACTTTCCAGCTGTCGGTCATCCAGATTCAGATCCGCAATCAGTGCAGGCTGGGTGACCAGATCCCGCAGACTGCGGTCGTGGAGCAGAACGCTGCGGGGATAATCCTCCTCCAGCACCTGAATGATCCGGTACAGGCTCTCGTAAAATGCCCGGAAGGCCTCGCTGCTGGAGTTTCGGTAGGTATCCACAGCGGCGGCTGCCTGGGCATTCTGCTGGACCAGGGTAAGGAAGCCCTGAAGATTTCCCCGGATATCCTGCTGGGCCTTCACAGGATCTGCCTGCAGCATTGCCATCAGATAAGCCTGACGGCTGTCGTTGCTGATGCCGGAGCTAGCAGCGAAGCAGTTGTACAGCCGGATGCATTCCCGCCAGCGGCCTTCCTTGGCCAGCAGGCACACCAGCTTATTGCTGATTTCGGTGGAGGGAGACCGGGAAAGGCCTTCCCACAGGTACTGCTCGGCCAGCAGGTGCAGGTTGCCCTGGTACTGGTAGATCCGCATGCCCGTCTGGAAGGGGAGCGTACCCTCGGGAACGCTCTCGGAGATCGCGGCCTGTGAGATCTGGGTGATCTGCTCCTGGCTGTAGCCCATTTCCTCCAGCGCGGCCGGATCGGACAGAAGCATCAGCACCGTCTGGCGGTCGTCGGCGATCAGCGCCTGCTCCAGCGGGTTGGCAGGCAGCGTCTCCGCCGCGGCACAGGAGGTGTTACCAAGGAGCTGTGCAAAATCGGGCAGATAATACAAAAATACATGGCTGTCCAGATATGCCTGTACCTGCTCCGGCCGATTCTCCAGCAGATAGCGGATGTAGTAACGGTAATTCTCCGGATCGTAGCGGCTGGCGGAGCCAAACTGCTCCCACAGGGCCACAAATTTGTCCAGCTGGTTGGTCTGGCGGTAGATATTCAGAAGTTCCGTGCTGCAGTCTGCCCGGTCTGCGAACATTCCCATCAGGAAGTAGCGTTCGGCAGTGGCATTCTGGTTACCCAGTATCCGGTTGATCCGCAGGGCAATATGATACATGACGTATCCCTCGGGCAGACTCTGCCCGTCTGCCAGCCGAGCGCAGATATCCTGCCGGGTCTCTTCGTCAAAGCCGGCCTCCAGCATTGCCTGCCGGTCACAGGCAAAGGTGAGAGCCTCAGGTAGGCGATCCTCCAGGATCAGCGTTTCCAGCTGGTTTTCACCGCCGCAGGCAGTCCAGAGGGACATGACATCACCGCTACATACTGCCTCCAGCAGCACCTGAGGATCGGGAAGGGGCGGTTTCTGCTGGGTGAGTGCCGCAGGAGCCTGGTTCATTTTCTCCAGCTCGGTGATCTGCGCCTGCAGATCCTGCAGACGGTCGGCATACTTGTGGACCAGGGTCTGAAGCTCCGGTCTGTGCAGCCCACCAAACAGCATCATGCTTACGATGTTGAAGTGCTGGTTCAGTTGTCCAGTGACAGCGAACAGCTCCTGCATATTCTGGTCCGGCTTCGGGCCGTCCATAACATCCTTCAGCTGATGATAGGGCAGCAAAATAGCTTGCAGGGGGGCGGTGTCCGGATGCTTGCTGAATTGCTCACAGGCAAGGCTCAGCGCATCCCGGTCCCGGGTCAGGTCCGGCTGGGGAGTGCCGAAGCTGCTCAGAATTTCTGCCAGAGCCTCCCTAAGCTGATCAAAGCTCTGGGTAAGCTGCCTGAGGACTGCGGCATACTGATTCTGCTGGCCACACCAGTCCAGAAGCTCCTGAGGAGTGGTCAGCGTCTGAGGTGCTTCCACCACGCCGCACAGGCTGCGTACCTGCTGCCAGGCTTCATTGTACTGCTCCAGACCAGAGATACGGTCCATAGGAAGTTCTTCCCATGCCTGCAGGCAGTTCAGTGCCTGCTCCAGTTGGGTGGTCAGCTGCTCCCGCAGCTGCTCCAGCTGACCGCAACAGTCCTCCAGCTGAAGGATCTCCTCCCGGGCGCGGGCAGGCTGCCGGGAGATCTGATTCGCAAAGCAGTCCTTCAGCCAGTCACCCAGCTCCGTATTCTCCTCGTTGCCCGGCCAGCAGAAATCCAGCAGCATCATAGGCTGGGCTTTCCTGTCCTTGTTGCACGTCATTACACAGTAAATGGGGTTTCCGTCCTGGGTATCTATGCCGGAATAGAAGGCCGCGCAGCTGGTCCCCTCCACAGGGGTTCCGAGGATCACCTGCTTGCGGCCCAGCAGCACATCCGTCATCTGCTGGGCGACGATGCCGGACCAGATCCGGGCATCGGTGCCTGTGTATCCGGTATAGCGCTTTAACACACGGATGTTATTATTCCACCAGCCCATATAGGCCAGGGTGTGCATTTGGCGGATATTTTCGTCCAGATCCACCTGAGAAAGAGTCAGCTCCGCAGGCGGATAGGAGGGCTGGGGATATGCAGACACGGGGGTGGGGACAGGGGCCGGGCTGGGGATCGACTCATTGCCGCCCCAGGAGAACCGCAGACCGTCGCTGCTTTTCTGAAAGTCGGGAAACATTCCCCTCACCCAGTCGCTCAGACCTTCATTGGTATACTTTTTCCGGTCAATACCCTTGGCGACCAGATTCCACCCCAGATCGGACAGCAGGGCAGAATCATTCTCGCCCAGAGTCTCCACAATGGCGGCAGCCACCCGATCCCGGATCTGCTGGGTCATCGGTTCTTTAACGCCTGCGCCGGGGGCGGGCTTCAGCTTCATGCCCCGGTTGTCCGGTGTAGGCTCCAACTCTGGAAAGTAAAGCTTCAGCCATTCAGACAGCTTTCCGGCGGAACCGGAATAGTCACTCCAGTTGATCTGCAGATTCCGCAGAATGCGGCCTCCGATCTCCGCGTAGGAGGCACTGCCGTTCCGAGCGATCTCTTCTTTCAGACTGCTGAGGACCCGTTTGCGGATCTCCTCAGGGATCCGGTATTTGTTCAGCTCTTCGCTCATGGTCTCAACCCTCATTTCTTATATGTCATAGTGTTTATCGATCTACATCCACAGATTTTTCTGCCGCCGGAGACGGCGCTGAAGCTCCTGCACCGTCCGATCCGGCTTTTTCAGGGTCACCCGGCTTCCGAAGGAAAGGATCTGGGTCAGAATGTCCCGCCAGGCATCCGATTCTGCGTAAAAGCGGAGCTGGCAGATTCCGCCCTCCAGTTGGGTGCAGTGCTTTCGCAGAGGGGCCAGCTGGGTCAGGATCCGGTCGGGAAGATTGTCCCGTCCGGGGAATTCCAGCAGATATTCCTCCTTCTCCGGCTTCACCGGCGGCCGCGAACCGAGCGATCTGCCCGGGATCAGGCTGGCTTCCAGGATCATATCCAGCCGTAGGGTCACAGGTTTCCCCTCCGGAAGGGAGCATCCCTCGATCCGGAAGAGGTCATCCCGGATGGCATAGGCGATTCGCAACGGCAGAAAGTCCATTTCCAGGATCTTTCGCTGACCCCGGTAGTGGATATGCAGGCCGCGACCTACCTTCACAGCAGTGCGCAGCAGGCGGAAATGTCTGCGGCTGTCCGGCTGGTCATGGGCCTGGTGCCGGTACTGGTCAAAGGCCAGGATTTCCCTGCGGAACAGGGGCTGTCTGGCGGAGACGGTCTTCAGTGCCGTGGTCAGGGTGTCCACTGCCTGAGCGCTTAGGAAATAGGTCATCATCGGCTCCTGCAGCACCGCGAGCAGCCACCGCTGCTCCAGGTCGGTCAGGGGCACCAGCTTCATCATCAGCGGCACGGCATCGCGCAGCCGGGCGCCAGAGCGGCAGACGGAACCGATCTGAGGCAGCAGCTGCTCAAACCGGGCGATACTGCCCTGCTTGGGCAGTGTCGCGAGGGACTCCACCGCTTCGGCATCCAGCACCGCGATATCCTTCGCCCGGGCGGCATGCCGCTTCCAGGGATTCTCCCAGGCATCGCCGGTGGAGATCCTGTCAAAGGCCTCGATGCAGTTGCGGTAGGTCTGGGAATACAGGGGTGCAAACAGCAGCTCGTGATCCGGCCGCTGTTTCCGGCACAGGGGTGAGGGATTGCGCAGCTGTCCCTGGTAAATTTCGTTTTTACAGTCACGGATCAGATTCGGTATCCGGTACCAGCCCCTTTGCTGCCGGTTTACAGGCAGCTGGGGCAGATCTTCGGGCGTCTGCCCCAAAATTCGGCGGTACATCGCCCGCAGATGGCGGCACAGATCCTCCTCAAAGCCCAGGGCGGAACAGCCCACCCGGCAGATCCGCCCGGCAAAGCTGGTGATCCAGGGGATCATCTCCCAAGGGTCCAGCACTTCTACGGTGTACTCGATCCGGTGTTCGTCTAGATCCCGGCAGCGTCCGAAGCGGGCCTCCCGCCACAGCCGTCTGCGTATATATTCCTCCCCCTGCCAGACATAAATGGTCATTGACAGCGTATGTACCTGCACGTCCTGCAGGGTCTGCTCCCGGTTCAGGTATGGCACGGAGCCGCCCCAGCTGTGCTCCAGCAGGGCCTTCGCCCGCTCAAGTTCCCGGGCCAGGGGTTCTCCATTGGTAAGCTCGCTTTCCAGAATGCTCTCCCCGGGAATCTCCCGGAGCTGGCCGTCCTCCCGGCAGCACAGGACCGCTCTGGCACGCTTTCCGGTGCCGATATACTGCACCAGCTTCACCGCACCGTCGCCGTCCGTGGAGAAGGCAGCGGGTTGGCACAACCTGCTTGCCCCGCCTTTCATTGTTACCCGGCAGGGAATTTTCCAGGCCGCCGCCACCAGCCATGGCACATACCGGTCTTCAAGCAGCTCCACCGACTGTATGTATTCCAGCCGCAGGTATCCTGCCCGGCGGCGCACCGGATCGTAGTAGCCCACATATTCCCGGCCGTTTGCCATACTGGTGCGCAAGTTTAGCGGTTTGCATAACACATATCCACTGATCTTGCGCTGGGGCTGCCAGTAGGTAATGACCACCCAGCCATCGCTGTGGACGGCCTGGAGAAGATCCGCGCTGTTATAGTCGTTCAGGGCTTTGGACAGATAAAACTGATCCATGCAGACATTGTTTTTCTCAATATCCCGCCGCTGAGCCTCCGGAAGCCGGGAAAGGAGCATCTCACCGATCTCTCCGAAGGGGCCCAGCTTCATAAAGAAATCGATACCCGTGAGGAAGGACTGCTTCTCCTCGTCGGAGATATGCTGCAGCAGCGAATCCAGCGTCAGCTCCGGCAGCGTCCACACATTATTGTTGCCCCGCTGCTGCATATGGAGCAGACGCGTTTCGCCGAACTCCTGCAGCATCCGTCTGCGGGTGATGGCCTGGGTCTTATCCCGGAACTGCTTCTTTTCCTCGGCAGTGCCCGTCCGGCACAGCTCCTGCCACT
This sequence comes from Oscillospiraceae bacterium, assembly GCA_017398105.1. The sequence goes on from JAFQHF010000191.1 coordinate 18,864, forward strand.
GCTCTATCCAGGCAGGGTTGGTGCAGTCCATCACATCCTCGATGAGCATCTCCCCCTGCTCCCTCTGGCACTGGGCTGCCTTCAGCAGCACCGACAGAAAGAAGAGCGCGTCGGTTTCCCCTGCCTCGCAGAGATTATAGAACACGTGAACCGGATTACGGCAGAGCAGGCGGCTGTCCTCCGTGACCATCTGCATGCAGCTGGTCTTTCCCTCCATGCGCCACCGGGGGGCGGCGCTGTCCTGCGTCAGGGGGATCAGGCCGATATGCTCAAAGCGCAGGGCATCGTTGTGGTAGGTGCGCTTGCTCCCGGGGAATTCAGACTGCGGAATATAGCCGTAGACATAGAAATTACGCAGATAATCCTTGAATTTCTCATTAAAAAAGTTGTTTCCGATCGTCAGATCCACTTCCAGTCCCCCTTTCTGTTCAGGATAATTATAAACTTTGCAAAATGGACTGTCAACCGCAAATGACACGCTTCCCCCATTTCCGGGCGGGTTTGCAATTTTTGCGTCCGCAGAGAAATGGTGCGAAAAAGGCAGTTGTGATTTAATTTAAGTAACCGAAATGACGAAAGGAATGATGTGAATGGATACGCTAACCTACATTGTTGCTGTTGCCCTTGCCGCGGTATACGGAATCGCGGGTGTACTGGCCGTGGTCTGGCAGGAACGGATCAGTTTTGTGCTTGTGGCTGCAGCTGTGGCTCTGGTCATCGGTGTTCTCCTGTACCCTTATCTGCAAGCCATCGCCACCGTGATCGCCTGGATCATCGCCATTGCGCTGCTCATCTGGCTTTTGGGTGTATTTTTTGGTTAAGGAGGAATACCTATGCTCGAATTTATGCTGATCGCCGCTCCCGGCGCAATCGTCCTGTCCGCCATCATTAAAATAATCCTTCTTTCCCGGGGAACCACCGCCGAAGCAACCTCACAGGCCCTCACCTACACTGTCAACGCGGAAAGCGGCTATCACAACTCCGACAACCGCTACAGTTTCACCCTGAAGCGGCTGTCCGGGGGCTGGCGCTGCTACATTGACCACACCCCCAGCTACCGGGGACGCAGCACTGATCCCACCGTGATCCACCGCCTGCATGACAGCCGGGGACCCTACATCTGCTACACCGCCAATCTGTCGGAACTGGAACAGGCCAAGACACTGTGCCGAACCTGGAGCAATCTGACCCAGCGCTACATCGAAACCGGGAAAGGATTCAACGAGTAAAGGAGCATCTCTATGAAATACGAACACATCTTCTATCGCACGGAATATGACAATCTGGAAATTGAATTTCTCCTGCTGGAGATCAGCAAGACTGAGGGCTGGCGGGCTTACATCCTCAGCGACATCGACTACAAGCGCGTCAGCAAGGCCCGCAGCACCGACTGGCACTTCACCCACCTGTTCTACGAAGCCGACGACAAGCGCTACATCAGCAAGGACAAATCCTACCCCTTCGTCTGCTGGACTGAGCCCATCCGCGACCTGAAAACCCTAAAAACCGTGGCAGCCATCTGGTCGGAGCTGACCGCCTACTACATCCGCAACGGCAGCACCTTCGCGGAAAACCAAAAGAAGCTAGCTGCCCTGGACATCCTGTGAGGTGCGCCATGCGATACGAACACGCATTCTACATGACCAGGGACCGGCAGCTGGATGTGGAATTCCTGCTGCTGGATCTTGGCACCCGGGGCTGGCGGGCCTATATCCTCAGCGATATCGACTACACCAGTGTCAGCGCTTCCCGCTCCCGCAGCATTCTGGACACCCACCGGCTCTCCGAGAAGTCCACGGAGCGCCGGATCGACCCGGATAAGTCCTATTACTACGTCTGCTGGAATCAGACCGTCAGAGATCTGGAGACCATGAAGCGAATCTGCGCCGCCTGGTCCGAGATCACCGCCTACTACATCCAACACGGGGGAAGCTTCCCTGCCATTCAAAAGAAGCTGACCGAACAGGGGGTAATTTAGCATGCTCGGCTGGAACATCTGGAACATTCTGAAACGAGATAACCACACCCAGGAAGGAGAAATGGAAATGAAAAAGCACAGAAACGATTTTTCCCACAACGGAGGGGATGACATGAGAAAACGCAGAAACAATGCCGTTCACGCAGGAGGTAACGATATGAAGGCACAGAAGAACACCGCAAAGCATAAGTGGATCATGACTGACCGGGTCTACACCGCCATCAGCCAGACCATCGGCCGCTGTGTACCCGAGCAGGGCGGCATTCTGGGCAGCTCCGACGGCATCCACATCGACCACTACTACTTCGACAAGAACGCCCGGGTCACCGGCTCCACCTATACCTTCGATACCGAAACGCTGAACCGGGTCATCGCCCAGTGGAACGAGCAGGATATCCGCTTCGTGGGTGTGATCCACTCCCACCCCCGGGGCTGCAATGCCCCCTCCCAGGGGGATATGGAGATCTCCCGCACCATCCTAGAGAGCATGGATATGGACGGCCGTATCTTCACCCCCATCGTGCAGGTGGGTCCCAAGCTGGACGGCACCATCACCATCTACCCCTATACCTTTGAGCAGACGGTGGTCATGAAGCAGCAGCCTCTGGATATCCGCCGGGATCCCGAGAAGCAGCATGCAGTCCGGATCCGGGAGCGGGACTCCCAGGTGAAGAACCGCTTCCAGCGGATCAAGGGGATCCTTCCCCCTGAGGTCATGGCCCGGAAGATGGTCATCTGCGTGGGCTGCGGCGGCTCCCGCCCCTTCCTGGCGGACCTTGCCCGGTGCGGTGTGGGTACCTTCGTGCTGGTGGAGGCCGACAGGGTGGAGGATACCAACATCGCCACCCAGGGCGTATTCGTCCACGAGATGGGGATGCTGAAGACCGCCGCCATCAAGCAGGAGCTGGAGGATATCAACCCCACCATTCAGGTTGTGGCCATCAACCGCTTCCTGGACGACAACATGAGTGACGAGGAATTCGCCTATCTCACCGGAATCTCCGAGCGAGCTGCCCGGGATGTGCTGCTGTGCGGTTGCACCGACAACTTCCGGGCCCAGGACCGCTGCGCCCAGCTGGCAATGAAGTTCGGCGTTCCCTACCTGGCCGCTCAGGTCTATGCCGGTGGCACCGGCAGCGAGGTTCTGTTCACCTATCCCGGTGTTACCCACTCCTGCCCCCGGTGCATCCTGGAACCCCGGTACCGCCGGGCTCTGGTGGAGAAGGAGCAGGTCAACGGCAAGTCCGAGGGCAGCCCCATCATGACCACCACCAAGCTCAACGGCACCAAGGGCACCCTGGCCCTGCAGCTACTGCTGTACAGCGACGAGGAAAGCCCCTATGCCCACCAGCTGGATGCCATCGCCGGGAAAAACTTCCTGATGACCCGCAACAGCCAGGCTCTGGCGAAGCTGGGGGTCTCCCTCTTCGACGGCTTTGATGCCGTGGACGCTGAGCTGGAGGTAACCGACATCACCGTGGCCATCGAGCAGACTCCCAACGAGGGCTGTCCCATGTGCGGCGGCACCGGCGACCTGCGCAAGCTCATCGGCCACCCCCGGGATACCCGCTACATCCCCACCGGCGCCCCCAGACCCCTGAAGTAACTCACATCTTTACCTACCGAAAGGAGAAATTGCCATGATGAACTGGATTCAGATGACCGCCAGCAGCGAAGCAGAATTCGACTATCTGCGCAGCGAGATCCAGGCCAAGCGCTGCCTGGTCTTCGACGATATCCTCATGCCCCCCGACTGCGGCAGCGCGGTTTGCTCCGTCCGCTTCCAGCAACACGAGACTGGCGCCATCACCCTCAGCTGCCAGCCCAAGCCCCTGTACACCGGTACCGACCGGACCATCGGCCGCTGGTGTGAAAGCGGTGCCCTGACCTTCCGGGATTTTGCCGCCCTGACCCGGTTTCTGCGTAGCTTCTCCCAGAGCGCAGCTGCCGGCGAGCCTGCTACCACTCCCGTTCAGGAACCCGAGCCCACTCCCCCGCCTCGTCCCAGGGTGCAGGTGGACCGCTCCCAGCTGAATGCCAGAACCCAGGAGAAGGTCAGCTTTATCGCCATTGAACCGGCACAGCTGGAGGCTGCCCTTAACAAGCACATCCTGGGTCAGGGAGATGCCGTTGCCAAGATCGCCCATCTGAGCGCCATCCATCTGGGTCAACGCCGCCGGAAGCGTCCCCTGTCCCTGCTACTGTGGGGCCCCACCGGTGTGGGCAAAACCGAGTGCGGCACCCATCTTCCCCAGGAGCTGAACGAGCTGACCGGGGGTGTCCATGGCTTCCACCTGGAGGTCATCGACTGCACCCAGCTGAAGGAGGAGCATGCCACCGCCCGGCTCACCGGCTCCCCTCCCGGCTATGTGGGGCATGACGAGCCCTGCATCTGGGACTGCGTCAACGAGCATCCCCGGACCGTGTTCGTGTTCAACGAGCTGGAAAAGGCACATCCCAATGTGCTGCAGGTGCTGATGGAGGCGGTGGACTCCGGCAAGCAGCAGGCCAGCCGCATCGGCGCCAACGGCAAGCGGTTCTACGACCTGTCCGAGTGCCTGTTCCTGTTCACCAGCAACCTGGATCTGACCCAGGGCGGCCGCCGGGCGGCTCTGGGCTTCCGGGCAGAAGAGCCTGCCCCGGAGTCCCAGCCCGCGACCCCTGCCGGTGCCGGTGTCATGGCCCGGATCATCCAGGACAATGAGGAGTCCCGGAAGGTGCTGCTGGACAAAGGCCCCTACCCCCCTGAGGTGGTGGGCCGGTTCACCGCGTTCATCCGTTTCCTGCCCCTGTCGGGGGATGACGTGATGGAGCTGGTGATCCAGAAGCTGAGCCTCACCGCCTACGAGCAGCATGCCCTGTGCCTGGCCGACATTTCCCCGGACATCGTTCAGGGAATCTACGACCTGTGCGAACCTCAGGTGCGTACGGCAGGCGTCCGGGTCATCCAGCGCGTCATCGACACCTACCTGGGTGAAGCGTTCATGCGTTTCTCCCACCACAGTGCCGAATATGCCCAAGTAGCCCTGACCGGCCGTCTGGAAAACCCCCTGGTGGTGGAAATTTCCGCCTCCGCAGCCCCGGCTCCCCAATGAGCCGGGGCAAACCCGCCTGAAAAGACCAGATTTGCCTTTTCCGGCAATTTTACCGTCCGCAGAATCTGGAGCTCCGGAGGTTTCGGATGGTACAGTAATAACAGATCAATAAAAAGGAGGGATCCGGATGGATCTGAACCGCACACCGGAGCGCCTGCGCATCCCCTTCACCCGGGAGGACGACGGCGACATCATTGAATTCGAGCAGCGCTGCGCCCTGGGACGGGTGCAGCTCCACGGCATCGTCACCGACGTGGCCCGGGACGAGCGGCACTACTCCGGATTCTATAAATTTATCCGGTGTCTGCTCTACGGCGAACCTTACCAGCTGCGCAAGGCCGGGCGCAATGACTACGGCACCACCGCCAGCTACACCACCCTCCGCCTGGAACCCCTGGAGCAGAACGGCCTTGCACGGGAAGTCCTCTGCTTCGGGGAGCTGACCAGCCGCTTATCCTGCGGCGACGAGGTTATGCTGCAGGTGCGCCGGGTGCGCAGCCAATACCACTTCGCAGGGGGCGAGAATCTGACTCTGGGCATCCGGATCCGGGGCGACCTGTTCTGCGTTCGGCTGGGGATCTTCCTGATCCCCTTTCTGCTGCTGATCGCCGCCTTTGTCCCCATGATACCAGAGCTGAGCCTGGCCATTCGGGAACTGGCCAGCACCATCCTCACCTATGCAGTGGTGGGATTTGTGCTGTATTTCGCCATATTCCGGGACATCATCCGCTTTTTCCGCAGACGATAAGAGGAGGTAGCTACTGTGAACAGCATTCTGCACAAACGCTTCGACCGGGCCATGGAATTCTCCCGCCGCCTGCCCGACCTGCTTCACACTCCCGCCCGCCGGGAGGTTCTGCCCTTCCGGGCCTGGGGCGATGCAGTCAACTGCGTGTCCTACACCCGGATCACCGGCTTCCGCAGTCTGGGAGCTGCCGAAATTCTGGGCCAGATCCGCACCCTTGCAGCCGACTTAGGCGGACAGGGGCAGGATCTTCTGGCCGCGCTGGTCTGCGATGGCCGGGAATGGGCGCTGTACTTAGGCACCAGCCGCAGCCAGAGCCTTCTGGAGCGGCAGGTGGAGAGCCTGCTGCCCATGGTTCAGCAGCAGCGGCCCGACCCCGGGGATCCCCTGTTCCGCAGCTATCCCTACGGCGGCTGTGTCGGCAACCTGGGCCCTCTCCGGGCCCGGTGGGATCCGGTGCTCCGCCGCATTGGCAGCACCCCCTGCATCCTGGCGCTGCTGCTGAAGGCCGCGCCAGAGCTGCCGGAGCAGGATCTGAACACGCTGGACGGCCTTTGCCGGGATCTGGAGCAGTATGCCACCCGCCGTGTCCCCATGGGCTTCACCGGAAGCCAGAGCCGTACCATGTCCGATGAGCTGATGCTCCGGGGACAGCAGACCGCCGCCGGATTCCGGCAGCGGATCCAAAGCGGCATCCTCGGCCATTGCCATGTGGGAGCCTTCTGGTATGGCGCCATGACGCCGGAGGGAGCGGATGCGGTCGGCAGCATCCTAGAGGACAGTCTGGAGCCTGGGGAGGGAAATCTCCGGGGCAGAGCCTACGCCCAGCCCCTGGATATGACCACCTTCCAGTTTGACGGCTTCTACCTGCCCTGGCTTCAGCGGGGCGGGCTTCCCGGTCTTCCCCTGCTGCAGAATCCTCTGGTGGATCTGCTGCCGCCGGAGGAAGCCGCCGCGCTGGCGCCCATCCCTCAGGATTCCCATCTGGGCTTCTGGGTGGATCTGCCCCTGCGGGATCAGACCAGCTTCCACGAGTTCGACATCACACCCCATGCGGTACATGGCCAGCCCGTTCCATTAGGTACCATCACCGGTTCCGGACAGGAAGAGGCCCTGGGTACGCTGGATATAGGGCAGCACGCGCTGCTCTGCGGCTCCAGCGGTGCCGGCAAATCCACGACCATCCGCAAACTGATCGCGGGTCTGGACCGGCTGAATATCCCCATCCTGATCATGGAGCCGGTGAAGGGCAGCTTCTCTAATCTGCCCAGCTATGGTGTGGAGACCACCATATATTCCAGCGGTATTGGCGGCATCCCCTTGGAATTCAACCCCTTCATCCCCGAGGAAATGACCACCATCCACAGCCACATCAAGTCCCTCTGCACCGCCATCACCGCCGCCACGGACAACGAATCCCCCATCCCCCAGGCGCTGGAAATGGTCATCACCCAGGCCTACCGGGATCATGGCTGGGAAAGCGGCGATATGGTGCTGCCCGGGCATCAGAAGACCTTCCCAACCTTCCGGGAGGTGCGGGATATGATCATGCCCTTCTTCCGCAACTGCGGGCTGTACCAGGGCGAAGTCCGCACCAATGTAAGCTCGGCATTGTATGTCCGACTGACCGCCCTGGCGGGCTTCCGGTTCCTTCAGGGCAGCAGAAAGCTGCCTGTGGCGGAGATCCTGGGCCGAAATACCCTGATCCGCTTCGATGGGCTGGACATGCTGCCGGACAAATGCGCCTTCGCCAATTTTGTGCTGATCAACATCAACGAGCATCTGCGGGCCCAGGGCACCTTCCATGGCCTGCGGCAGGTGATCATTCTGGACGAGGCCCACAATTTCCTGCTCAAGCCTACCGGCACCAACAGCTCCGCAGCCGCCGTCAGTGAATTCTTCGGCAATCTGCTCAGCGAGATCCGGGAATACGGTGTGGGCATGGTGGTGGCTGACCAGCGGGTGTCCATCTTGAACCAGAGCGTGGTGGAGAACACCGGCATCAAGGTCCTCCATGCCATGTCCTCCCAGGAGGACGAGCAGATCGCCACCGGCGCGCTGAAGCTCACGGAGTACCAGCGGCAGCTGTTTCAGACGCTGCCGCTGGGTCGCGCAGTGGTCAGCATCCGGGGCCAGCGGCCCATCATCCAGGTCCAGGTGGAGAAACCCCAGGCCGCCAGCACCTCCCTCTGCCAGATGTGCCGCTACTGCCGGTTCTCCCACCTGTGCTGCCGGGACGCGGTTCTGCTCCGTCTGGAGGATGCCCCGATTGGGGACTGGTGCGCATCGCTGCTGGGAGTTCTGGGGGATGAAGCCCAGCTGAAGCAGGCCATCCGCCAGATTTTCCGGGATCTGAATGCCCAGCAGGAGCCGCCCCATATCCGCCAGTGCCTGTTCGGTCACATTGTGGAGCGGGGCATCCCCGGGGATCAGTACCGGCAGTTCCTCAACCACGTATACACCCAGTACAAAGAATAAAGGAGGTACATACCTATGTTAGACAGCGGCGATTCCGGCGATACCGTCGACACCGGCAACACCACCGATACCGGTGATACCGGCGGCACCACTGACTCCGGCACCGTTTCCGATGCCGGCAGCACCAGCGACACCACAACCACCGACACCACGGACAGCCCCGCTTCCGATCCCGGCGGTCTGGAGTCCACCGCGGCAGTTACGGACACAGGCAGTTCCTCCGGCAAGAGCGGCACCGAGACCACAGCTTCACTGGACACCAAGGGCGCCGCCCTGAACGCGGTGGCAACGGAGAAGAGCTTCGATGCCCTGGCCACCCAGGCCAAGAACAATGCCGTGGAGCACGCAAAGAGCAACAGCAGCCCCGAGCGGCAGGCCGAACTGACCGCCATCAAGGACGCGCCCAATAATGCCCGTCTGGCAGACACCCCCAACCCCAATGCCCTGGGCGGCCACAGTATGGACACCGGCGCCATCGTCTGCAAGAACGGTCTGACCAACGTCCAGGCCGCCCACGTGGCCCAGCACGAATTCACCCACAAAACCTCCTTCCAGGACAGCAAGGTGACGGAGACGGAAACCAGCACCATATCCGAAAAGATCAGTGGCATCCACTCCCTGGTCCGGGAAACCAGCAAAACCACCGGCGAAACCACCGTAAAAAGCGACAGCAACCGATCCCTGAACGAGGGCTTCACCGAGCGGGAGACCCTGGCCACGGAGGTGGAAGCCTACGGCAAGGTCACAGACTGCGGCCTGAAGTGCTACACCCAGAACATGGACTACGCAGCCCAGCTGGAAGCCCTGGTGGGCCGAGATACGGTCACCGCCGCCTACTACAGCGGCGACCTGGAGGGGCTGACCAATGCCGTCAACCAGCTGGCCAAGGACGAAACCGCCTGGGCAAGCCTGAACGAGAAGCTGGACACCCTGTGCTCCAGCAAGGAAGGAAAAACCGCAGAGGAGCTGGCGGAAATCGAAAATACAAAAGCCGAACTGGATGCCCTGATGGCCCGGATGGCCGAAAATAAGGCCCAGATTGAAGCCGCCAAACAAAATGGAGGGAAAACATAATGGAAAATCAGATTCTGCTGCACTTCATCCAGTACCTGTCCAAGAAGGCGCCTGATCCCGACGGGGTTTATGCCGACCGGCAGCTCGCCCAGGGGATCCGGGACTATATCCGCGAAGAAAAGCTTGTGGAGGTCATCCAAAAGGCCGGAGTCTCCAAGGCCGGTCTGCCCATCTATCTGGATATGCGCCTGGCCCGGTTCCGGGATATGCCCTACGAGAACATCCGCTACTTCTTCTGTCACCGGGCGCTTCTGGCCCAGATCAACGATCTGGTGGCATGGTTCCGGGAGAATCGGGATGCCCCCGATGACCGGCTCCGCCGCAACCGTCTGCGTCTGCGGGAGCTGTGCGCCCAGCTGGGCAGCGATCCTACCAGCCGCGCCCTTGCAAAGGAAGCGCTGTTCCACGCGGAATTTGACAGCTAAGCTTGCAGAAATTGCATCCGCAGATCACTGCAAAAGGGAGCTTCGATTCTTTATAATGTACTTGTAAACCAAACAACTTCCACAACAAAGAAAGGGGAAATCACCATGAAGAAAACCAACACCATCACCACCAACACCACCAACTACCAGGGCAAGCTTCCCGTGGAGGCTGTCTGGTACGGCGGCAAACAGGGCAGTCTCCCTGAGGGCGGTACCTGGCACGGCGGTAAGCAGGGCAGCCTCCCCGAGGGCGGTACCTGGCACGGCGGCATCCGCGCATAGGGGTAAGGAGGCACTCCGGAACGGAAGTGCCTCCTTCCTCGTGGCTCTGCCCGCTGCATCTGTGAAATGCTTCGCCTGATTTGAACCAAACGATTACTGCGTTTATCCGGGAGGTATACTTATGAAAAAGAAATTTGCATTTGATGTTCCCATTTATGGTCTGAAGGAGGACTATCCCGATGTTTTTTCGCAGGTTCGGCTTGCTGAGCGGTATTACCTGGATGGGAACTATGCTGAGGCGGCCAGGATCTGGGTGGACGCGGCTGAAGTGGGAAATGTGAAAGCATCTTACCGGCTTGCAGTGCTTCTGAAGGATACGGAAGTGATCCCCCTCCCCCGCCGGGAACGGTTTCGAAGAAGTGAACAGCTGCTGCTGAAGTTTTGCGGTCGCTATCCCGATGGCAGGATTGAGCTGGAGCTGGCTGATCTGTATTTCCACAGCGGAAGATACGCCAGCGCTGTTGGCTACCTGCTGAAGGCGAAGCAACGAGGCGCGCAGGCGGAGCCCGGCCTGCTGGAGACTTATCGGAAGCATCTGGAGAGAAGCTCCATCGAGGTGGGGAACGATCCCCATGGATCCTATGTACTCGGCTCCGCACTTGTGGATGCAGGACTTCTGGAAAAGGGCATCTTTTTTCTGGAACAGGCAGTGGAATATGGCGGTAGCAGTCAATGGGCGGCCTGCGCCGCGCTGGAAGCAGCCCGTGCCTGTGATGGGCTGCAGGGGTATGAGGGGCTGCGCCGCAAGTATCTGGATCAGGCATCCCGGCTGGGAAATCCCGAGCTTCTGCGTCGGCGAATACATCCTCCTGCCGGGTAATGATTGTCCAACCTGATATAGAGCTGGACCTGTTGCGAAGTTTACACTTCGTGACAGGTCCAATACTATTTCTGAAGTTCAAACATTAGGTGTGCCCCGTATTGCAAACCGTCCAAGAAAGCTTTATGTTCGTAGGCGGTACAAAGGCTGCAGCAGAGGTTGAAGACGGCATTATTGTCTTCCAATGGCAAATGGCCCAAGAGAAGATCCAGTTCCCGGAAGTCATCCCGGATGTCCTGTGGGTCGGATTCGTGGGATTCCTGATAGACTTGGTAAAGCTGATCCAAGACAGTTTTACAGTCGCTTTCGCTGGGATCGAAGGGATGCGCTTCGATGTAGGCTTTCAGCCGCTGAGCAATATTATCCATTGTAGATCAGCTCCTCCCGGATGATTTCTTCCGCTCTGGCGGAGATGTTGTTCATGCGTTGGGTCCAGCCGATGGGATCGGCAGCTTTCAGAGCTTCGGTAATACCCTCTGCGAATTGCATTTGGGTGAGCAGGGTATCCATACGCTGCTGGGCTTGATCGTTCAGGTCGGCAAGGTATGTCCAGAGCTTTCCGGACAGGACAAGGTTGTTGAACCGGATGGGGTGGCATTCTTTGAGATAATCCCGATACATGCGACCCCATTTACCGATAGGTCGGGTTTCCTCCGGCAGCTTCAGATCCGGGATGAAGTAATCCCCGGAGCGAATGTAATTGATGTTCATGGTCAAGCCTCCTTCGATTGGTTTCTACCACAATTTTACCGCTCCGGTTGCTGATTGTCGAACTTGTCACAACGCAAAAACTGCGCCTGCACTTCGATCAAAAGTGCAGGCGCAGGATCAATTTTTATAAGAAAAATAGCTGTCAAATCAGGCCTTAATATTTGCAGGTGGTGTAGAAATGGTGTAAATCAAGGATCAGAAAACTGAAAAGTCGTTGCGGCTCTAGGAGAAACGGATTTATGTTTTAATACTGCCGTGGCAGACAAACAGTATTTTTATCATTGCTATCATTCTCCTCGATAAACCACGATTTGCTTAAGCGCATTTTATCACATCGAAGTCTCAAATTCCACCATGAATATTTGTTGTTCGGGAAGCAGAAGGACTTCCTGCTACAGCAGACAAGGCATGTCTTGCGGTTTGTTTATACTAGTTTTTGTTAAAAAGCTTTAAGAGCTTTTTATAGCACCGAAGGTGCGTCAAAAACTTTATGAGACGGGATTCTATGATTTTCTTTTTCGAAAATCATAGAATCGGCAGCGCAGAAAGCGATGCCTTTTTATTTAAAATTGAAGATTTTAAATAAAAAGAGTATTAAATGCTGTACCACTTGATCTCGTTGGCCTCCAGGTGCAGCTGGAAGCTGCCGCTGTCGGTGTAGACGGTGGTATCCTGGGGAACATAGGTGTTGTTGACCACGCAGTATTTGCCGTTGGCAACGAAGGCGTGGATTTCCACATTGTAATTCGTAGAGAACCACTTGTGCAGAACCTCTTCGCCGTGGGCGGCCCACAAAATAGCGCGGTACAGGACACGGCTGTTCTCGAAGGAGTAGGGCAGGCCGGAGATGTAGACGCTGCGGCCATTGCCGAAGCTGTTCACGGCCATCTGGACTTCCCGTTCCTTCTGAACCAGAATGTCGGTGCCCTCGTAGGCATAGATGCTCTTCTTGCCCTCGCCGAAGTCAACTTCACCGGCCACATCTGCCAGGATGAAGTGGTCGGGGTGGGCATCCCAGTTGTACTTGTCGTAATTCAGGGTGAAGCCGGTCTCCTTCTCCACGCCCAGCACAGTTGCCAGCTGGAAGAAGCGGCCCTGATACTGATGGCCGGAGGGCTCGCCAACGCCGATGAAGCCGCCGCCGTTGTGGACGAACCTGCGGATGGCGGCAGAGATGGCCGCATCCTCCCACTCGGCGCCGCCGGTATGGGCAGTGTCGCCGTCACCGACGTTGATGATGACATCGATGGAGTCCAGAATGGCAGGGTTTTCACGGATATCGTCGAAGGAAATGAACTTCACATCGAAGGGTGCGCCGGACAGGGCCTCGATGATGCCGGCGTAGGAGTAGTTCTGCTTCTGATACAGGGCGTGGTGCACCATGTGGCAGCCCCAGGCCCGCATTTTGCCCCAGCTGTTCAGCACAGCCACGGTCTTGACGCAGTAGGGGGTGGTTCCCCGGATGTTCTCATACAGCTCCCGGAACTCGTTGCAGACACTCTCCACATAGTCGATGAACTCGGGGAACTGCAGTGCCAGCTTCAGGTAGCCGCCGTAGCCGATCCGGTCGATGGGCTTGCGCAGGATGGCCCGCCGGGCGGTGACCCAGTTCTCCTTGGCCTCCTTCACGGGATCGCCGCCCTCGTGGAAGGTGTCCGGGAAGAAGTAGGGCAGGAACCGGCCTTCGGTGTACCTGACGCCGGGAATGTCGGAGATCAGCCGCAGGGTGGAGCCGTTGCCCACAGAGCCGACCACAGCGTCCACGCCGATGGTCTTCCACTCGTCCATAAAAGGCTCGGTGCCGATCCAGTGGTCGCCCAGGAACATCATGGCTTCCTTGCCCAGCTCGTGGGTGATGTCCACCATCTCCTTGGCCAGAGCCGCAACCTCACGGCGCTGGAAAGCCTGGAAGTCCTTGAACTGCTTGCTGGGAACCCGGTACTGGTTGTTGTAATAGCCCTGGTCAACAATATACTCGGGGCGGAACTTATAACCCACTTCCTTTTCAAACTGCTCCAGAATGTAGGGAGACACGGAAGCGGAGTAGCCGTACCAGTCAACATAACGCTCCCGCTTCAGCTCATCGAACATCAGGGTGAACTGATGGAAGAAGGTGGTGTAGCGGATCACGTTGACATAGGGGTGGTCTGCGATGAACTTGCGCAGACGCTCCATGGTGAATTTGTGGGTCTTGGGCTGCCGGACATCGAAGGTGATCTGGTGCTCAAAGTTCTGCCAGTTGTTGGTGACGGCGTTGTACATATGAACGGGGTCCCAGATCAGGTAAGCCAGGAATGCCACGGTGTACTCGTGGAAGGCTTCGGGCTGCGCAAGGACAACGCAGCCGGTTTCCTCGCTGTAGTCCCAGGCGGCGGTATCCACCACTTTACCGGTGGTACGGTCCACCACTTCCCACCAGCGCTTGATATCGTCCCGGGTATTGACCTGCATCAGTTCCGGGCTGATGCCCTTCATCAGGGGGATCTCCAGTGCGCCGTCAGTGGCGGTGTGGAAGCCGGTCATAATATAGCACTGCTGCACTTCCTCGGGATTGGCCTTTGCCCAGGCATTGTCCTTGCGGGTGGTATAGTAGGTGGAGTAGATCTTGGCATTCTGATTCTGAAGCTCCGCAGGGAAATCGGTGCCGTCACAGTCCCGGATGGCATCTGCACCCCAGCGCTTCATGATTTCCAGAGTCTCGGGAACCACGTCCAGATCGGTGGGGATCGTTACCCGCCCCGTCATCTTTTTTTCATTCATTTTGGTAAACTCCTTATAGAAGTAAAATGGCTTGGTTTTTTGCAAAATTCTCTCTGCTTCTAATTCTACCTTCTGATTCGCCAAAAATCAATACAAATCTCAAAATTGAACCTAACAAATAGGGAGGGATTTACCCCTCCCTATTTCATCAGTTTTTATAAGCAGCGTTATACACAAACAGCGCCGTCAGCAGCAGGACGATGCCCACCAGCATCAGACACAGACCCTCCAGCTTGCCGGTCATTTTCCAGCCTGCGATGGTCAGGGCCATACCTGCCACGAAGAACAGCAGGATCAGTACGCCGCGCAGAGTTGCATGCTCTTTCCAAAAATTCATTTATGTCACCTAAAGCAGCGGGGAATCGAACTCCGACAGCCCCACAGCAGTCCTTTCACTTGTATTTTTCCTTATCTTCCTCGGCTTGCGTCAGCCTTTCAGACCGCCGACGGTCATGCCCTTGGTCAGGTTCTTCTGGACGCAGATATACAGGATCAGAACGGGCAGCATGACCAGCACGAGACCTGCATACATGGGGCCGTATTCTGCGGCAGACTGCTGTGCCTGCATCAGATTCAGAAGGCCCGCAGGCAGTGTCCACTGATCCCGCTCGGTGACCAGGGTCTTGATGATGATGTACTCATTCCAGAAGGACAGGAAGTTGAAGAGGATCACCGTAATGATGGAGGGCTTTGCCATGGGGAAGATGACCTGCAGCATGGTTCTGGTATAACCGGCGCCGTCGATATAGGCAGCCTCTTCGAAATCATGGGGCAGTGTCGCAAAGTAGCTGGACAGCAGATAGATGGTAAAGGGCAGTGCGGTGGCGGCATAGACCACAGCCACAACGATGTGGTTGTTCAGCAGGAAGCCGCTGCCCAGAATCCCCTTCAGCCACTTGTCGCCGTCGGACAGCATCAGGTAGATGGGAACCACGATATAGTTGACGTTGATGAACAGACCGGCCATGAAGCAGGTGTTCAGGAATTTGCCGCCCACAAACTTGAATCTTGCCAGGCAGTAGGAGGCAGGCAGGGCAACGACCAGCAGGATGCCCAGCGCCAGAACGGTGATGGTCACGGAGTGCAGCATGTAGCCGCCCATGTTGGCCTTGGTCCAGGCATCGGCAAAGTTCTGCCAGTGAATGTGGCTGGGCAGTGCCCAGGGGCTGCCGTAGTGCTCGGAGGTTTCCTTCACAGAGGCCACCATGACCCACAGCACGGGGATCAGGATCAGCACAGCCAGAAGACCCAGAACCAGGTAAATGAAAATCTTGTACAGACGCTCGCCGCTGTTTTCGTTATTCAGTCTCATAGCCGCACCTCCTTAGTATTCCAGGATCTCACGCTCGGTGACCTTGTTCACCAGAGCGGACAGGCCGAAGGACACCAGGAAGATCACAACGCCGATGGCCATGGCATAGCCGTAGCCGCCGCCCAGGTTCTTCTGGTTGTACATATACAGCAGGGCCACGTTGGATGCGTTGTTGGGGCCGCCGCCGGTCATGGCGCTGACGAACAGGAAGGCCATGTTGATGGTGGAGATGATGAAGAAGGTCAACGTGGTGCGGATGTTGGTCCAGATCAGCGGAATGGTGATCTGGAAGAACTGTGCAAAGCGGCTGGCACCGTCCAGACCGGCAGACTCATACAGAGATTCCGGCACTGCAGCCATGGAGGACATATACATAACCATGTAATAGCCGATGGCCTGCCAGACCATGGCGATCACCAGGCTCATAATGACATGTTCTTCACCCTTCCAGAGGATGCCATCTTTGCCAAAGAGGTTCAGAATGCTGTTCAAAAGACCTCTGTCGATGTCGTAGATGGCGGAGAAAATGCCGGAGATAACCACCACGGACAGAATATTGGGGATGTAGAACACGATCCGGAAGAAATCCTGGCCCTTCAGCTTTTCCCGGGTCAGAATACCGGCAAACAGCAAAGCCGTGCCCATGGTAAAGACAGTAACCATCACAATCAGCAGCAGCATGTTCTGCATGGACCGGATAAAGGTGGCATCCTTGAGCAGCATCTGGAAGTTCTTCAGGCCAATGAATACCTCATTGGGATTGAAGGTGCTCCGCTGATACAGGGACAGCCGGAAGACGTTGAAGGTCGGCACCACCATGAAAATGACAAACAGAACCACAGCCGGTACCACGCACAGGAGGATAAAGCCTGTGCGCTTGAAATTGCTTTTCATCTTAAACCAACTCCTTATTATTTTTCAAAATACTTTCCCTTGGGCAGGCAATACCTGCGCATGGGAAAACACCTTATAAAATTTATTGCAGGGCGATTTTCTGACCCCGCCGGCGCAGTCGCAAGTTTGCAATCTGCCGGATTTATCACGAAAGGTCTGCCTCCACGTCTATCTGCACGGCGCAATCGTCCAACCTGATCGGCGGGGTCATGACCCCGCCCTACAGTGGGCATACACAAAACGAAACAATGGGTGACAGTGACAGAAGTCACTGCCACCCAAATTGCTTACTGTGTGGTCTTGGAAACTACCGGATTAGCCCAGCTTGGCCTCACGCATCAGATCGGAGTTGGTCTTGACCAGCTCAGCGTAGTCGTCGATGGTGATGGTGCCGGCCACCAGGGAGTCGATGGGAGCGAAGAAGGTGGAAGAAACGTCAACACCGGGGATCTCGCCGAAGGCAGCGAAGCCGCCCATGGCAGCCTTGGCGCCGTTGTCGTAGATGGAGTAGAACATGACGTTCTCGCCTTCCAGCATGTCAGCGATGCCCAGGATGGGCTGCATAGCACCGGCGGAAGCGAAGATCTTGGCAGCTGCATCGGAGTACAGGAAAGCCACGAACTGCTCAGCCTCAGCGATGTGCTCAGCACCGGCGGGAATCCAGGCCTGCTCGAACCAGCAGAAGGAGTAGGGAGCGGTGCCGGCAGCGGGAACAGCGGTCATGCCCCATGCGAAGTTGTCCAGGGTAGCGGCGTAGTCAGCCATCTCACCGGTGATCCAGGTGCCGTTGGGCATGAACAGAGCGGAGCCGTTCATGGGCATCTGCTGGTTCTTGGTGAAGTCCTGGTTGTTGGCCTGTGCGGGGGTGGAAGGATGGGTGTAGTCAGCCAGCTTGTCCAGGATGGTCAGCAGGGTCTGGCCGTTCTCGGAGTCCCATGCGCCCTCTTCATAGGTGGTGATGGCATTGAAGAACTCGGGGCCGCCGATGGCGTTCATCAGAGCGAACATGAAAGCGTCGTAGTAGCCGGCGGTGGGGTAGGTGAACAGGGAGATGCCCTCAGCAGCGGCAACATCGCCCAGAGCCCACATCTCGTCCCAGGTGGTGGGAACTTCCCAGCCCTTGTCCTCGAACAGCTTTGCGTTGTAGAACAGGCCGCAGGGAGAGTAGAACATGGGAGCCATGTAGGTCACGCCGTCGCCGTAGGGAGCAACGATGTTGTTGTCAGTGAAGCCGCCGGCAATCTTCTCGGAGACCTTAACGGTCTCGCCGGGGATGGTCAGGGACAGGGTGTTGGTCAGGGGGTGCAGAGCGTTGGCCTTGACCAGCTGCTCGGTCAGACCTGCGGGACGGCCGGTAGCCAGGTGGACAACGTCGGGGTACTCGCCGTTCTGCATGGGGCCGGTCAGAACGTCTTCCAGGTTCTTGTCGGTGGTCAGCTCGACCTTGATGCCGGTCTCAGCTTCGAAAGCGGCAGCAACGTCAGCCCAGACCTGGGAGCCGTAAGCGGTCTCGATGGCAGCAACCTTGATGGTGACAGCTTCGGCTTCGGGAGCCTCAGCAGGAGCCTCGGCCTTGGGTGCCTCAGTCTCAGCGGGAGCCTTGGAGCCGCCGCAGGCAGCCAGAGACAGAACCATGGCCAGAGCCAGCAGAAGTGCAATGATCTTCTTCATTTGTGATTCCTCCATAAAAATTTAGTTTTCGTGAAAGCCCTCTTCCACTTATCTTAAGTATACAAAATATGTCCGTTTTCTCAAGCTGAATCTTGCGCTGTTTTTTATGGATATTGCTTCCGGGGAAATTTCGGCGTTTCGTTTAACCTGTACATAGTGAAATTGTGCACTTCGCATAATGTTGTGCAAAATCGATTATTTCGCAGGATGCTTTTGTTCTTTGTTTTTGGAAAAGCGGTATTGAAAAAGACAAGAAAATGAAATATAATATCAATATCTATAAAATAATGAACGGTTTGGGGGAGACTTTCCATGAGCAGAAGCCATTACAGTCTGAATCAGGAGCAGGGCTTTACCATTCGCGGAACAGCCAGACTGCTGAATGTGGCCAGTGCCCGGTATGGCGGCGACTGGCATTCCGTACCCCACACCCACAACCATCTGGAGCTTTTTTATATCGTCGGCGGCAAAGGGCAGTTTCTGATCCAGGATCAGCTTTACCCTGTCGATGCCAACAATCTGGTGATCATCAATCCCAACGTTACCCATACCGAGGTCAGCCTGAATGCACAGCCTCTGGAATACATCGTTCTGGGCATTGAAGGCATTGAGCTTGCCACAAGTGAAAATTCCAACGGCCAGTTCAGCATTCTGGATCATTTTGAAAGCGTGGAGATCTCCGGATGCATCCGGAACATTCTGCGGGAAATGGAGCAGAAGAATACGGGCTACGAAGATGTCTGCCAGGCTTACATGGAGATCCTGATCATCCGCCTCATGCGCAATACCGCCCTTGCCGTTCCCACGGAACCCCAGATGATCTCCGGCAACCGCCAGTGCGCCGCCGTCAAGCGGTATATCGACCTGCACTTTAAGGAAGCGCTGACCCTGGATCAGCTGGCAGAGGATGCCCATATGAACAAGTACTATCTGTCCCATGCCTTCAAGCGGGAGTACGGCACCTCCCCCATCAACTATATGATCGCCAAACGGATCGAAGAGAGCAAGTACCTTCTGGCTGAGACGGATCTGTCCATGTCCCAGATCGCCCAGCTGCTGGGCTTCTCCTCTCTGAGCTACTTCTCCCAGGTATTTCGCAGGACCCAGGAGGTTACGCCCATGGAATACCGGCAAAGTCAGAAGGGCATGTAATGGGGTTCGGCGGCCGGGAAGGTTTCTGTGTACCTTTCGGGCCGGATGAGGTATACTTGCGGTAAAAAGCGGGAAGGAGGCGCGCAGGCGTGTATAAAATTTGTCATACGGAAGAATCCTCCCGGCGGCAGCGGGAGCTGGAGGCGGGACTGCTGGAGGCCATGGCCGTCCAGGAATACCGGAAGATCACCCTGACGGAGCTGTGCCGGCGGATGGAGATCCCCCGCAAGAGCTTTTACCGGTATTTTCCCACCAAGGACGACTGCCTGCTGGCACTGATCGACCATACCCTGTCCGACTGCAATACGGTGGCCCTGCAGGGCTGGATGGGAGGCGCGACCCTGGACAGCCAGGCCCAGCTGCGGTTTTTCCACTACTGGAAGGAGAATGCCGCCCTGCTGGATGCGGTTCGGGACAACGGCCTTCAGCATCTTCTGCTGGAACGCACCGCCGTGATCGTGGACCGGATGAAGGAAAACAGCCCTCCGACCTCCTTCGCCCAGAACCAGGTGGAATACTTTGTGGCCTCCGGTCTGATGTCCACGGTGCTGCGCTGGCATCAGTTCGGTTTTCAGAGCACTCCGGAGGAAATGGCGGAGGTTTTTGAGGGACTTCTGGGTGCGGCCCGGATATCCCTTTCCCGGTTGCTTTTGTGACCAAATTCTGCAGTGATATTTCATATAGCTATGCCTCATTCCGGTGCTTTTTGAGACTCCCCGGAGTGGGGCATTTGTCGTTATAATAAGGGTATCGATCAAAAAAGGTAAGGAGCAGTGACAATATATGGCACAGTTTGTTAAATTGGACCCCACGCTGGCAAAGCAGCTTCGGGTCGTGGATGAGCGGCTCATGTCCTACAATGTGGAGATGACCGAGGTTACCGGCGGCACCTTCTGGAAGGCTTACACCCCGGAACAGATCGCCGGAACGGAGCCTGTCCCGCCTCTGGTGAACCTGGCCGATATGGTCAAGCTCCAGGAGTGGTACGATCCCATCGATACCAAGAATGAGCGGCTGATCAACCTGGCAAAGGCCTTCGGCCCTGTCTGGGTCCGTGTTTCCGGCACCTGGGCAAACAAGACTTACTATAATTTCGACGGCAAGTACGAGCCCGGCGTGGTTCCTGCAGGCTTCCAGAATGTGCTGCAGAAGGATCAGTGGCTGAGCCTGCTGGACTTCGTGAAGGCTGTGGACGGCAAGCTGCTGATCTCCTTCGCAAACTGCCCCGGTATCCACGATGCCGAGACCCCCTGGTCTCCCTGGCAGGCCAAGCAGATCATGGATCTGAGCATCGAGTACGGTGTTCCCGTGAATGCTGTGGAATTTACCAATGAGCCCAACCTGATGAACACCTCCGGCTTCCCCGCCGGCTATACCGCTGCCCACTTCCGCCGGGATCAGGAGATCGCCAACGGCTGGCTGCGGGAAAACTATCCCGGCGTTCTGGTGGTTGGCCCCAGCTCCACCGACTCCACCGTCATCGAGATGGGCCCCGGGGCCAAGGGCGGCGCTGGCATCGGCGATGCCATGCCCGATGCGGTTACCACCCATGATCTGATGTGTGAATACAAGGTTCCCATGGATGTGTTCACCTACCATTACTACAACGGCATTTCCGAGCGTCTGGAATCCGTCATGCCCGCCGGTCACTGGCAGGCAAGCCAGGCCCACACCGATGATTATCTGGCCATGGCCGGTCTGTGCGCCCGCAGCTATGCTCCCATCCGGGATCAGTACATTCCCGGCGCCCAGATGTGGGTCACCGAGTCCGGCGATGCCGGCGGCGGCGGCAACACCTGGGGCTCCACCTATCTGGATGTGCTGCGCACCCTGAACGAGCTGGGCGATTTTGCCACCGTCACCGACGGCATTATCTTCCACAACACCCTGGCTTCCTCCGACTACGGCTTCCTGCAGCACGGCACCTTCGAGCCCCGTCCCAACTACTGGGCAGTCCTGCTGTGGAATACCCTGATGGGCACCACCGTTTACGAGGCAGGCGTGGAAGGCCATGTGTACTGCCACTCCCGCAAGGACGGCAAGCCCGGCTTTGTTTACCTGATCGTCAACAACGATCTGGAGAACGCAAAGACCTACGAGCTTCCCGGCGAAGCAGAGCTGTACGCCCTGGCAGGCCGTGACGGCATGAGAAGCTCCGTCATGACCCTGAACGGCACCGCGCTGGCAGCAGGCCCCAAGGGCGAACTGCCCCAGCTGACCGGCGTCAAGGTCAGCGGCACTGTGGAAGTTGCTCCCGGCAGCTGCGCATTTATCGTTGTGTAACCGGACACTTTTTCATTTCCTTACTTGTTTCCATATTTCTCCCTTTCGCAGCAGAACCGCCCGGAGCTTCCGGGCGGTTCTGCTGCCTTTTGGCGGAAAAGGCCGTGCTGATGATTGTGTTGCAGTAGGGCGGGCTGCCCTACCGCAGTGCATTTTTGCGCTGCCATTTTCCAACATCCTGCGTTAACCCGATAAGCACAATAGAATATTAACAGAATTGCGAAACCCCAAATCCTCTGTTATGGAAGGCTGAGGGAGGGTCAAGACCCTCCCCTACGATAGATTCTTTCGTTTCTGCCACATGCAAAGGCCCAGGCACTATGCGCCTGGGCCTCAGACTGTAGAAAAAGCCTCGCAGAGTTTTCTGCGTGAGCAGAAAATAAAGTCCAAAACCGTTTTCGACCGCGGCGTGTACGTGGGCGAAAACACATATCAGGCTGCAAGTGTGCGAGTTGTGTGCCGGAGGCACACAAGG